>CAWISU010000009.1:0-47727 GCA_963838765.1 uncultured Acidobacteriota bacterium
TGATGAATGTCGATCATAAGCACAGCCATCCCCGTGTTGTATCGTCGTGCGCGATCGATTTCCTCCACGATCCGCAATTCGAAAAACCTGCGATTGAAAATCCCGGTCAATCCATCCAGATACGCCAGCTGTTTTACCCGCTCAACATAATGAGCGTTCTGGATGGCGGTGGCGCAGATGTCGGCCACCGACTCCAGAGGCTGCGTGTCGTTGCAGTTAAATGCGCCGGCGCGGGTTGTGTCCAGCACCAAAACGCCAAGTGTCTGCCCAAACGAGACTAGAGGAATGCACATGCTCGATCCGGTTTCGACGTATAACCCAATGTCGGAAACCGCTTTTACGTCATTCTCAATCAGGCTCTTTCCTGCTGCCAGGGCTCGTTGCCAAAGACCGATTCCGCCTGGCAGCCCGCCCTCCGGCAGTCGCGCCGTAAGCTTTCCGTGGCTGGCTCTGAGAACCAGATCATCCTCATCCTTCAGCAGCACCGACACGTGACAAAGCTGAAAAGCCTCTTGAATCAGCAAACACACCTTTGCGAGCAACTCTTTCAAATCCAGCACCGCCGTCATCTGCTGCGCGATCGCGTTGATGGCTTCCAGTTGCGAGGCACGGTGCCGTTCCAGCGAGTACAGACGGGCATTCTGCAGCGCCATGGACGCCTGGGTCGAAAACAACGCCAGCAGGTCGATGGTCTCTGAATCGAAGTGATTGAGGTTGTCGCTCTGGCAGTCCAGCACGCCGACCACGTGGTCGCGCACCATCAGCGGAACGGCCAGTTCAGACCGCGTGTTCTTTGCCGACAGGATGTAACGTGCGTCCTTGCTGACGTCAGCGGCATAGATGGGACGTTTGTGCTGAGCGGCTGCCCCTGTGATTCCTGTTCCGATCGGGAGCCGGACCTTGTCATGACCATCATCCCAGCCGACCTGGCAGCGCACGTAGAGTTCGTCTTTCTCCCGCAAAAGGATGGCGACGTTCTGCAGGTGAAAATAATCGCGCGCGATGGTCAAGATCTGCTGCAGCACCTCATCCAGATCAAACGTGGAGAGCACCGCCTGACTCGCGTCGTATAGGAGAGAGATCTTCTGCATGGTTGCTGGCCAGATTCTAGCCTCCCCGTCCCCCGTTACGGAGGTTCCGAAAGTAACCGGCGACGGCTGAAAGACCTAGGCACCTTTGTCCAAAATCCAGACAACTCAAGCGAGAACATCGTTTGACAACGATAAGCGCCAGAATCTAAAGCAGATTGGAACAGGGAGGCATCAATTCTTTGGCCGGTCGGGATCGCTCGCGCGGCTAGCTATGGTTTTGATCACGCCGAGCGCCACTAGGCAGATAAAGAAGTCCACAACCATCCCAAGATCGATCCGGGAACGCTGGTGGCGAGCTGCCAGCGGCAAATACCTTACCAGCAGAAAGTAGACCGCATTACCGGCAAGCACCGCCGCCAGCGCGTGAACAAAGTTGGTCGCCTGTCTGGACATACCTTAGTAAGCGCCGACATCTTGCCGGCTGTCGCGAAGGCATCCTCCCTCGCAAGCGGGCGCAAATCCCCAGCGCAGGGAACGACGCACGCCCAAACGCTTCGCGGACTATAGCACCCGCGACCCGTCCTGCTAACATCCCTTCAGATGCTGCAACTAGGTACCTCCGTTCAATACGTGAAGGGAATCGGCCCAAAGCTCGCCGAATTGCTGGCCGCCAAAGGCATCCAGACCCTCGATGACCTGCTGCACTACCTGCCGTTTCGCTACGAAGACCGACTGAACCCCAGGGGCATTGCCGAACTGCGAGCCGGCGAAATGGCCACCGTGATCGCTGAAGTTCGGACCTCCGGTCTTTTCCGTACCCGCCGTATGCCCATCTTTCAGATGACCGCCGGGCAAGGCAGGACGCGACTGAAGTGTATCTGGTTCAACGCCACTTATCTGCGAGACAAATTCAAACCTGGCCAAATCGTCGCCCTCTACGGCAAGGTGGAGGAAGACTACCGCGGCGGCGAACTGCAACTAACCCAGCCGCAATTCGAGATCATCGGGGAAGCAGACAACACCTCAGCGATTCAGCCGAACAGAAGCTGGCGGCGTCGCTTGAAATCGGCCGCATCGTACCCATTTACGAAACTGCCGGGCAAGGCCGTCTCACCTCTCGCTGGTTTCGTCGCATCATCCACACCGCCCTCGAAACTCTCCCGCCGGATTTGCCCGACCCCATTCCGGCGGCGGTTCGACGCCATCTCAGCCTGATTTCCCCTCGAGAAGCGTTGCAGAAAGTTCACTGGCCCGATCCCGGAGAAAGCATGGAAGACCTGCTGTCTTCCCGCACTCCGGCGCATGTTCGCCTCATCTTCGAAGAACTGTTCTTCGTCGAGCTCGGACTCGAACTCAAGCGTTGCGAACAAAAGGCACAAACCGGCATAGCGTTCCGGTTGGACGATCGCGCCCGCGCCGCCATCAAGAAGATTCTCCCCTTCCATCCCACGGCGGCCCAGAAGCGGGTGCTGAAGGAAATCGCTTCCGACATGGAAAAGCCCTTTCCCATGCGCCGCCTTTTGCAGGGCGACGTGGGCTCAGGCAAAACCATCGTCGCCTTCGAAGCCGCCATTATCGCGATCGAAAACGGATACCAGGTGGCGTTAATGGCGCCCACGGAAATTCTCGCACAACAGCACTACTTCTCCGCTCGCCGCATCCTCGAAAGCGCGGGCTATCGGGTAGTGCTCCTCACCGGCTCCATGGAAGACGATCGCAAGCGCGAAACCCGCCGCCACATCTCGCAAGGCAATGCTCAACTTGTTATTGGCACGCATGCCCTCATCGAACAAAAAGTCGAATTCGCCAAACTAGGCATGGTAATCGTAGACGAGCAACATCGCTTCGGAGTCCTTCAGCGCTTCAAACTAATGAAAAAATCAAATGAAACAGTTCGTGTGGTGGCGGGCGACTCGCCCGCCCAGGCCGAGCAAAGCTCGGCAGCGTCACCCGAACCAGATGTCCTAGTCATGACCGCAACCCCGATCCCGCGCACTCTAGCCCTCACTCTCTACGGCGACCTCGACGTCAGCGTGATCGACGAAATGCCCCCCGGACGAACTCCCATCGTCACCCGTTGTGTATCGGACGAGCGTTCCCCCGAAGTCTGGGATTTCGTGCGCAAGCAAGTGACCGCAGGACATCAGGTCTACGTCGTGTATCCCGTCATTGAGGAGAACGAAGAGACCGAACTGAAAGCGGCCATGAAAATGTACAAAGAGTTGAGCAAAAGTATATTTCCTGACCTCCGCGTCGCCGTGCTGCACGGCCGCATGGAGCCCGACCTGAAAGAGCAGGTCATGCGTCTGTTCCAAAAGGGCGAACTGGACATCCTGGTTTCCACGACCGTGATTGAAGTCGGCGTTGACGTGTCGAACGCAACCATGATGGTCATCGAACATGCCGAACGCTTCGGGTTGGCCCAACTCCATCAACTGCGTGGCCGCATCGGCCGCGGCGCAGCCAAGTCCTACTGCGTCCTCATGACCGGCGGCAAAATTTCCGAAGACGGTGAACGCCGCCTCGATGCCATGGTTCGCACCAACGACGGATTTCAAATTGCCGAACTCGATTTAGAGCTTCGAGGCCCCGGTGAATTCTTCGGCACCCGCCAAGCCGGTATGCCCAGTTTCCAGGTGGCCAACCTCATCCGCGATCGCCAACTGATCGAGGCAGCCAAACGAGAGGCCGCGGCGGTCCTCGCGGGCCCAAATGAAGAAATCACTCAAGCCGAAATCGACACAGCCCTCCGTCATATGCGCACCCGCTGGCACAAAAGCTACGGCCTGGTGGAGGTAGGCTAAATCAATGGAGGACGGGCGTCTCCCCCGTCTTGCGTTCGGGGAATCACGTAGACACGGGCGTCCTCGTCCGTGTGGGCGAGCGCTAGCTCGCCTTGGTCTTGCCGCGGTTGGGGTGGGATAATCAATGCCGGTGAAAATCGACTCCAACGCCGACCTGTACCGCAAGCTGCCTCCGGTAGACGATCTCCAGCGCAATCCATTGTTGGCGGCACTCGTTGCGAGAGAAGGACAGATCGCGGTAACCGACGCCATCCGCGATGTACTTGCATCTCTGCGGGACGAAATCACCGCGGGCCACCTCGATGCGAATGGCATTGACCTGGCGCTCTCTGGACTCGAAGGCGCGGTCGAACGGCACCTTCGACAAGCCCTGAAGTGTTCGCTGCGAGCCGTCATCAATGCCACCGGGGTCATTCTGCACACGAATCTGGGCCGCGCTCCGCTCCCAGCTTCGGCGCTAGAGCATATCCGCGAGATCGCCAGCGGTTATTCCAATCTCGAATTAAACGTAGAAAGCGGCGACCGCGGCAAGCGCGACGTCCACGTAGACCGCCTCTTCCGCAAACTCCTCGATGAACACGTGACAAGTGTTCGCGCGGGCGTCCTCGCCCGTGTATCCGAGCCAAAAATCTCCACCATCGTAGTCAACAACAACGCCGCCGCCGTCCTCCTCGCACTCAACACGCTCGCGGAGAACAGCGAAGTCATCGTTTCCCGCGGCGAACTGGTCGAAATCGGCGGTTCCTTCCGTATCCCCGATGTCATGTCGAAATCGAATGCCATCCTGCGAGAGGTAGGCACAACCAATCGCACCCGCATCGGCGATTACGAAAAAGCGATTACCGAAAAAACCCGCCTGCTCCTGCGCGTGCATCGTTCCAACTTCCAGATCACCGGATTCACCGAGCAACCGCAAATCGAAGAACTCGTTACCCTGGCGCGCCAGCGCAACATCCCTCTGCTCGAAGACCTGGGAAGCGGCGCATTGTTCGATCTGCGCTCGGTCGGCGTAAACGGTGAGCCAGGCGTCCTCGACAGCCTTCGCCAGGGCGTGGACGTAGTTACCTACAGCGGAGATAAACTACTTGGCGGCCCTCAGGCGGGAATCTTGAGCGGCCGCAGTGATTTGATCGGCCGCATGCGTTCGAACTCCCTGTTCCGCGCCCTTCGCGTGGACAAATTGACCTACGCGGCGCTCGAAGCCACCTTGCTCGCCTACGTGAAAGGCGATCACGACGCGATTCCCGCTGTCCGCATGATGCGTCTGTCGAAAGAAGAAATCGGAAGGCGCACGGAAGCCGTTGCCAAAAAACTGCAGTCCTCGAAGTTATCGGTAGAAGTCCGGGACGGCGAATCCGTAATCGGCGGCGGCGCCGCACCCTCAGCGACGCTGCCTACACAATTGCTGGCGATAACAAACGACGCGATGAGTGCCGACGAGCTCTCGGCAGCCTTCCGTGCTTTAGATCCACCAATCATTGCACGCGTAGAAGATGGGCGCGTCCTGCTCGATCTGCGAACCGTATTTCCCGCGCAGGACGAAGTCGTAACGTCGTCACTGCAAAACATCTTCAGAAATGGAGACTGATCGTATGCGCGATTTCCCGGCTGTACTTGGACTACAGCGTCACAGATTAAAATAGCCGCGTAGTGGCAACCCTTTACACCATCGGCCATTCCACCCGCCCACTGGATGAATTCATCGCCGTCCTGCAAGCCCACTCCATTCAAACCCTGGTTGACATTCGCTCCTTCCCCATGTCCCGCCGCTTCCCTCATTTCAATCGCGAAACGCTGGAGGAAGCCCTGGCCGATGCTGGAATTCAATACGTCTGGCTCAAAGAGCTCGGTGGACGCCGTAAGAAACTCCGCGACGACTCGCCCAACGTCGCGCTGCGCAACGAAAGCTTCCGCAACTATGCGGACTACATGCTGACGCAAGACTTTGAACGCGGCATCGCCGAACTGATCAATCTGGCCGAGCATTCGCACACCGCCTACATGTGCGCCGAACGAGTTTATTTTCGCTGCCACCGCATGCTGGTCTCAGATTGGCTCGTGGCCCACGGACACGAAGTATTCCACATCGACGGGACCGGCCCAGTCAAAAACCACGCGCTGATGCCCGAAGCCCGGCTGATCGAGGGCCAGGTGATCTACCGCGGCGACAGGTTACTCTGAGCGAGTACGTCGACCCATCGGGTAGCGCTTTCCGCTATCCTGTTTTAGATTTCAATTGCACAACAAAGAGGTGACTATGTCCGAACGTTCTCCGCAGACTCTTGCCAATCATGTAAGGCTTGATCCTCCCTTCCACTACTTCGTCTTACCGGTTCTCGCGATCACGTGGATCGTTAGTGTGTTCTTTCTGGTGCGCCATCCTGGGTTCCTCCACTTCTGGATCGTCATCTTCAACACCGCGATAATTGTCGCGGTCATCAGGAGCCGGCAATACGCGCTGAAAGTGCAGGATCGCATCATACGGCTCGAAGAGAGACTGCGCCTCGCCACATTGTTGCCTGATTCGTTGCGTCCGCAAATCGCGAAACTCAGCGAGCGCCAGCTAATCGCATTGCGCTTTGCCTCAGACGAAGAGGTGCCCGCGCTGGTCGAACGCACTCTATCGGCGAACCTTGCGCCAGCGGATATCAAAAAGTCGATCAAGAATTGGCGCCCTGACTATTGGCGTGTGTAGCCTCCGCCTATCGTCAATTCCCGTCCGAACGTCTTAGTTTGTTCGGGAGCGTGAGAAACTAAACTACATGATTGTCGGCACAGGCATTGACATTGCGGAAGTACCGCGCATCGAAGCCTCCATCGCCCGCTTCGGAGACCGCTTTCTGCGCAGGATCTTTACCGAGGCTGAAATCCGCTATTGCGAATCCAAGGCCAACCGAATCGAGCGTTACGCCGCGCGCTTCGCCGCCAAAGAAGCCGCGATGAAAGCCATTGGCACCGGTTGGAATCATGGGGTCGCCTGGCGCGACATCGAAGTTTGCCGTCAGCCTGAGGGCCGTCCCACCATCGCACTCCACGGCAAGGCTGCCGACTTTGCAGCCAAACTGGGCGCAGTTCATATCGCGCTCTCACTTTCCCACACCGAAGAGTACGCAATCGCACAGGTCATCCTGGAAAGTTGAAGACCAACAGCGGACCCTTCGACTTCGCTCAGGGCAGGCTCGCGAGTCGCCCGTGCCCACACTGGAATTGGCTGAGTGCCGACCGCTGAATGCTGACCGCTTCTGGTAGACTGTCGCATCCAATGCGATCATCCGAATGTCGGTTATAACTCAAACTCCTCCGATCAGCCAGGATAGTGCGGCAGAAAACGCCCGCGAGCGCTCTTTGCTGGCCGGAGTCGCCATCAGTAGTTTCGCGGCACTGCTGCTGGAGTTGGCGCTCACCCGCTTATTTTCCGTCGTGCTCTTTTATCACTTCGCTTTCCTCGCCATCTCAATCGCGCTGCTCGGCCTCGGGTCCGGCGGAGTATTCGCGTATTTAGGAAAAATCTGGTTGGGCCGTTTCTCGACTCGCGGCGTGCTCTCATGGCTGTGTGCCGGCAATGCATTGGTCATACCCGTTGTCCTCGAAATCGTGCTGCACACCCCCGTCTCACTGACTTTGTCACGAGCCAATTTTCTCCGGCTCACGGCGATCTACCTGGCTTCCGCAGTGCCGTTCTTTCTCACCGGACTCGAATTCTCGATTCTCTTTGCCCGCGAATCAACACGCATCTCGCGTCTCTACGGAGCGGACCTGCTGGGTGGCGCGCTGGCTTGTTTAGGCGTTGTCCCTCTGCTGAACTGGCTGGGCGGACCAAACACGGTGCTCTTCGCTGGCGTGATGGCCTCCATCGCAGGAGCAGTGTGGGCCGCAACCGCTAACATTCGCAAACTCGCGCTAGGCCTGGCTGCCTCCTTGATGCTGGTCATTGCCGTAAACCATTCGGGAAGGCTGATCGATGTCGTCTATGCGAAGGGCGTTTTTCGTGACAAGGCCTGGGTCGAGTTCGCACGCTGGAATGCAATCTCCCGCGTGGAAGTCGACCGCCTGGGCGAGGCGAAAGCCGTCGTTATTGACGCCGACGCCTCTACCTACATCATGAACGCTGATACCAGGCAATGGCAGGGCTCGGAATGGCAAACGGATCTGATGTCCGCGCCCCCAGCCCTGGCCAACATCCTGCGCCCGCATGGCGATTACGCCATCATCGGCCCGGGCGGCGGAGTCGATGTGCTTCGCGCTGTCGCAAATGGCAGCCCGAGCGTTACCGGAATTGAAATCAACCCAATCATTGCCAACACCGTAATGCGCGGCCGCTACGCGGATTATTCGTACCACTTGTACCAGCGCCCCGAGGTACACATCGAGGTCACCGATGGACGATCATTTGTTCGCAACGCGAAGCAGAATTTCGACGTCGTCCAAATGACTCTCGTCGACACCTGGGCTTCCACCGCTGCAGGAGCGTTCGCCCTCAGCGAGAACAGTCTCTACACGGTAGAGGCGTTTCGAGAATACTTCGATCACCTGAAGCCTGACGGCTTGATCGCCATTACCCGTTGGGAGTTTCGCCAGCCTCGGGAAGCCTTGCGCGTAGTTTCAGTTGCAATGCAGGCGCTGCACGAGCTCGGCGCGCGAAATCCGGCCAGAAATTTCATAGTCGTCTCTCAAGGAGAACTGGACGAAGACGGTATCCCCGTCGTCGTGCTCGCCAAGAAAAGTGCATTCACTGCTGACGAAGAACAAAAAGTTCAGGCCCACTTGAGCAGCAATCCCGGGCTGGCGGCGCTATATCTCCCTTCTGCCCCCAAAGCCAATCCGTTTTCTGCCCTGATCGCGCGCAACGATCCGTACGCTTTTGCGCAAGAGTACCCATACAATGTGTCTCCGGTAGCCGATAACGCACCCTTTTTCTTTTTCACCCTCAAACTGGACCAAATCCTTCACCAGGAGAGTTTAAGCCATGGCATCGACTGGAAGGTGAACCTCGGTGTGGTTGTATTGGCTACGGTGCTGTTGATTTCTTGCCTTGCAGTGCTCGCATTCCTGGTGATCCCCCTGGCTGTGCGCGGAGGACGCAAACAAGAACACCCCGTCCGCCTCATGTATTTTGTCGCCGTAGGATTGGGATACATCCTGGTGGAGATCGCCTTCATTCAGCGTTTTGTTTTATTTCTCGGCCATCCCACCTATGCCCTCACCGTAGTCGTGTTTCTGCTTCTGCTGTCGAGTGGAGCCGGAAGCCTGGCCTCGCGTAGATGGGTGGCCCACACCCAACGCGCCTGGCTTCCTCTGGCGTTTATCGCATGCGCCCTTCTGCTTTACGTATTCATTTTGCCGATGCTACTCAATACGCTGGTAGGGCTTCCCTTCGAGGCAAAACTGCTGATGAGCGCCCTCCTGCTGGTTCCGTTGGGATTCGCCATGGGAATGCCGTTTCCCACCGGCTTGCGCGCACTGGCCAGCGCTCCCGTTCCTGAGTTCCCCACCGCCGGCAAGAGCGAATTGCAAAAGAACGCGGTGGAGTGGGCATGGGCCATGAATGCGGGTTCCAGCGTATTGGGTTCTGTCCTGGCAATGGTGATTGCCATTCAATTTGGGCTGAATGTTACTCTGGCTTGCGGAGCCGCGGCGTATTTGATGGCCATGCTGCTGTTAACAACCTTGCACCCGCGTCTCTCCTGATGTAACGCCATACCAACGGTCTGCTATCATGCTCACATTCGCTCAGTTTTTCCGTTTACCATGGGTAATGTTGCGATGACGTTCACAGGGAGAACCAGTGCCTAGCCAGAAACAGTTGAAGTGGTCTCAACTGAAGGTCGGGCTCACGGTGCTGGCTGCCAGCATCACCTTAGGCATTCTGATCCTGCTTATGAGTGGCACCGGCGGAGTCCTGACAAAGAAAATCACCCTGAAATCCTATTTCGACAATGCCGGCGGGTTGCGAGAAGGCGCGCCCGTGCGTCTTCAGGGCGTAGACATTGGCAACGTCAGTGGAATTCGGGTTGTATCCGATTCGGCCAGGCGGCTCACCCCGGTGGAAGTAACCGTGAAGGTGAATACGAAATATCACCGTAATTTGCACAAGGATTCAGTTACCATGCTGGCCACTGCCGGCGTGTTGGGCGAAACCTACATTGATATCGACAGTTCTCAAGCCACCGGTCCAGAAATCCAAGCCGGGGACGTGCTGTCCACCCGCGAGACCCCGCAGATCGAGGACGTCGTGCGCGCCAGCCAAAGCACGCTGCAAAACCTGGACGCACTGGAAAAGCGAGTCGATCGGATCCTCGCCTTCATTGAGAGCGGTCAGGGCTCCATCGGCAAAGTGATTTACGATCCCAGCCTGTACAACCGGCTTAACGCCACCGTTCTCCAATTTCAGGGCTTAGTCAACGACGTCACCTCGGGCAAAGGCAGTCTGGGCAAGCTGCTCGTGGACGATCAACTGTATCGGAACGCTAATGCAACGATCGATAAGTTAAACGGGATTATCGACGATCTCAACGCGGGCAAAGGCACTGCCGGTAAGTTCTTGAAGGATCCCACTCTCTACAACACGGCCAACGATACCATCGCCAACGTCAAGAAATTAACCGACGATGTGAACGCGGGCAAAGGCGCATTGGGCGTACTCGCGAAGAACCAGGAATTTGCCGCCAAGCTGCAAAACACCATGAGCAAAATCTCGGATCTGAGTGACCGCCTGAATTCAGGCGAGGGCACGATCGGGAAGTTGCTGCAGGATCCGTCCGTTTACAACAACACCAACCAACTCCTGCAGGACGCGCAGGAACTGATCAAAGCAATCCGTCAGAATCCCAAGAAATATCTGACCATCCACCTGAAGATTTTCTGAGATTCGCCCAAACCCACGTAGCCCCGGACGCCTCGTCCGGGAAACTTCGCCCGGTGAAAAGTGATCGAGATTGTCTAGACGACGCTGTGCTGACCGCGAGCGCCCGGCGAAGTCGATTCCGCTTGCTCGTGGGCATGATAGCTGGAGCGCACCATCGGGCCAGATTCCACGTGGCGAAATCCGAACCGCAAAGCTTCATCTTTCAAGTAGCGAAACTCATCCGGCGTATAGAAGAGCGCAATCGGCAAGTGATCGCGCGAGGGGCGAAGATACTGGCCGACGGTCAATATGTCGACACCACGCGATCCCAAATCACGAAAAACGTCCACCAGTTCCGAGATCGTTTCGCCCAAACCAACCATGACCCCGGACTTGGTCACCATCCCCGGCGAAAACTTCTTGGCGTTTTCCAGCAGTCGCAACGTTCGCTCATAGCGGGCTCCGGAGCGAACCACGCGATAAAGCCGCGGCACCGTCTCCGTATTGTGATTCAAAACGTCGGGCTGGGCATCGAGCACAATGCGCAACGCGTCGTCGATCCCCTGGAAATCGGGAATCAGAACTTCGACGCGGCACTCCGGAGACAACTCGCGAATCTGAAGAATCGTCTCTGCGAAAACCCGCGCCCCGCCCAGATTGTCGTCATCTCGATTGACGCTAGTCACCACCGCGTGCTTTAACCCAAGCGTCGCCACGGCCTCGGCAACGCGACGCGGCTCGTCCCAATCAATCGCCGCTGGTTTGCCCTTAGGTACGGCACAGAAACCGCAACGCCGGGTGCAGATGTCGCCTAACAGCATGAACGTAGCCGTGCGGTGGTTCCAGCATTCCCCGATGTTAGGGCACTGCGCCGATTCGCAGACCGTATGCAGTCCCAAGCCACGCGCAAGCTTTTTGAGATTATGAAAGTTCTCGCCCACCGGGGCTTTGGCCCTAAGCCACTCCGGCTTGGGCTGCCGGATCGGTGGCCCGAGCTCAATCTGGACGAACTGGGAAGCGCCTGCCATTCACTCACTCAATTCTACATGCCCGGCTGACGATTCGCGAAGCAGCGACGAACTGCGCGGACGACCGTCGGCGGCGATAGCTCTTCAAACGGATTCGAATTCTCCCGCCAGTTTTTCGTGGCGTACCCGCGCCGCGTCGACCAGGGCCCGGAATATCGCTCGCGACGACTCGTCGTCATCGACGGATCTTTCTGGATGCCACTGCACCGCGAGCACGAAATGATCTGTCGACGTGCCCTCGAGCGCTTCGATAACTCCGTCCTGGGGAGAGCGCGCGACCACCCGCAACCCATCCCCGACGACGTCCGCAGCCTGGTGATGGCTGGAATTCACCGGCACGAGAAGAGGCTGTCCCTCAGTGGCTAAAGCCCTCTCTTTTGCAACTTCGTCGGCACGGCTGAAGCCGTGCCCTTCCACAGCGCGATCTACTTCTAACGCCGCGCCTGCGTGCTGGGCCGTTGCCGCTTCCGTGGGGTCGTGTTCGTGCCGGGATGCTGGCGCTGCCGTGGAGTGATGAGCAGCGGCTCCCAACGCTTCCGTGGAGTCGCGTGTGACCCGGGATGTCGGCGCTTCCGTGGAAGCCCCCGGCTTCAGCCGGGGGGAAGTCAATTGTGTTGAGCTTGGGGCTTTAGCCCCTGTGCCGGCGATCTTCGCCAGCTTTGATCCAGGCTCGACTTCTACGGTGTGCGCTACCGCGACCTTTCGTCCGGCGGCGTGATTTACCGGGGACTCGATGTGCTGGGTCAGCGTGCCGCTGCGATACACGTTCAGAATCTGCAGGCCGTAGCAGATGCCGAGAATCGGCTTGCGCATGTTGTAGGCATCCTGCAGCAACAACTCGTCGACGGTGTCGCGGCCGGAATCGGCGTCCGCGGTCTGCGGGGCGCGGGGCGCATCGTATTTGGCCGGATCGACGTCGGCTTTGCTTCCCGGCAGCAACACCGCATCGCAGCGCTCGATCAGCTTCATCACTTCCGCGGGCGGCTGATCAAGTGGGATGCGGACCGGTTCTCCTCCCGCCATGGCAACAGCCTTTTCATACTGCGGCAGAGACCGTTCGGCATACTCCCGGTCGCCGGCGTGAGGAATGGGAATGGCGATGCGTGGTGTCATACTCTGATTGTAGCGCGTGCTTTCTGAGGGGCACTCAGGGCTCGTGCGGTGATCGGAGATTGGGAGCGGAAAGCGTCACTCGCGGATATTACTTTTCAGCAATCGTGGGTATACCCCTCCCCCCTGTGATCTTTTGGAATCATAAGGTTAGGGCTGGACCACCCGCAAAATCTTTGAGGAATAAGGAGTTATACGCAAAATATTCCGGAATAAGGACTTAGACGTTTGAAATCGCCTCCCTTGTTTCATTTTGGGAACGGAAGGCATCGAGTCCACCGGGCGGCCCAGGTTGTCAAAGAGCGAGTGTCCTGCAATCTATTGTCAAATAGCTAACTGCACTGTCGAGATCATATCTGCCTTGCGGAGCGGGAGCAAGGGAAAAGCAACGGCGAGACTCGCGGTCGAAAATACGCCCGCGAGTGTGACCAATAACCTTGACAGGCAGTCGGCTGAGACTAGTCTTCACATTGTGCCTTGGAATCCACTTCGGGGCTGTTGTTGTGCTTCTGTAACTTATAAGTTACAATGATCCTGCCCCCAGAAATCCGTCGTTATGTTACCGCAAACGGCACAGATATCGTCGGAGAGTGGCTGGCGGGACTGAAGGACGTTCGTACCAGGGCCAAAATCGTGGCCCGCATCGACCGGTTAGCTGCTGGAAACTTCGGTGATTGCAAATCGTTGCACGGTGGGTTGTACGAGTTACGGATCGACTGGGGGCCGGGCTATCGGGTCTATTACGCGACGGTTGCCAGGGCTTGCGTCTTGTTGCTTTGCGGAGGAGACAAGCGTAAACAGTCCTCCGACATCAAGCGCGGGCGGGAATATTTGGACGACTACAAGGAACGGAGCCTATGAAACGCAAGGCGAGCATATCTCACGATGAGGCCACGATTCGCGAACTGCGCGACCATCCGGAGTTCGCGGCTGAGTATTTGCGGGCGGCGTTGGAGGATGATGATGAGCCGGGCGTGCTCCTGGTCGCCTTGCGCCGCATTGCAGAGGCCCGCGGCGGCATCGCCAAGGTGGCCAAAGCTGCGGGTATTGAGCGCGAGAGCTTGTATCGCGCTTTGTCGCGTCGTGGAAACCCTAGGCTCTCCACGCTGGTCGCCGTGACTAAAGCCGTGGGGCTGAAGCTCACGGTTGAGGAAGCGCGATAGAGAAACTTCGTCCCGGTGACTCGGGAATACACCTACCCGGTGATGGGCATGGGCCGACGCCGCTAGCCGACAAGGCGCGCCTCTCTTGGGAGGCTAATTGCGTACGTGGGCGGATTCGCCCCAGATTTTGTGAACAGCCTTATCGCCAAGTACGCGCCCCGGAAATGTCGGCGTCCCCGCCGTCCCTCGTATCAAAACCACGGGACCGCGTTTGACGCTTTTCCTCACTGCACGTTAGAATAGATGAGTTTGCCTGTACTTGCGGTTCCGTTCTGGGGCCGTCCGCCATCGTTGCTGTAGAGCGCTGACGCGGAAAACAGCAAGCGTAGAAAATTATCCGGTTCCGTTGGTCGCGGCAGTGTGCGATGGGAGGTTTATCCCTTCACGCTGAAAATGCGCCGCCTGGAACTGCAGGAGAGATAAGCATGTACGCGGTTATCCGCGCCGGTGGAAAGCAGTACCGGGTGGCGCCCGGCGACGTGATTCGAGTGGAGAGCGTGGGTTCGGGCGGGCGTGGCACCGGCACCGACGGTCAAGTTGAGTTCAACGATGTGCTGGCGGTTTCGGCGGGCGATGGCCAGATTGGCAAGCCGCAGTCCGGAGCGCTGGTGACCGGCGACGTGGTCGAGCAGGGGCGCGGGAAGAAAATTCTCGTCTTCCATTACAAGCGCAAGAAGCAGTACAAGAAGCTGCGCGGGCATCGTCAGGGATATACGGCGGTGCGGATTACCGAGATTGCGTTTGATGGGCAGAAGTTCACGGCTCCGGAACTTCCGAAGAAAGTGGAAAAGCCGAAGAAGGTGGCTGCGGTAGAGACGGAAGAGGTTGCCGAGGCGAAGGCGCACAAGGCTCCGGCGAAGAAAAAGGCGGTTAAGAAGTCGGCGGCTAAGAAGGCTGCGCCGAAAAAGAAGAAATAGCTCTTTGAACTCGCAGCTTTAGGTATTTGTCATTCCGAGGAGCGGAGCGACGAGGAATCTGCATTTGCCGGAATCTTGAGAAACTGCGGATCCCTCGCTTCGCTCGGGATGGCAACAAAGGAAATTAAGCCATGGCACATAAAAAAGGGCAGGGAACTTCTAGAAACGGGCGCGACTCAAATGCGCAGCGGTTGGGATTCAAGGCGTTTGGCGGGCAACTGGTTCCCGGGGGCACGATTATCGTGCGGCAGCGCGGGACGCGGGTGAAGCCGGGCTTGAACGTTGGCCGCGGCAAGGACGATACGTTGTTTGCCAAGATTACCGGGCGGATTGTCTTCAAAGACCGGGGTCAGTCGGGCAAGTATGTGATGATTGAGCCGGTCGCCGCGGAGTAGGTTGTCGCGTTGACTCGCGGGCGAGGGCGCCCGCGCCACACGGGCATCAGCCTCGCCTTCGGGTTGAGGCTTTTTTGTTTACGGCAGTTGTTGATGTTTACGTCGTGCGGAAAATCCCCACCCTGCGCAAAGTGCGCGCAAGGGTGGGGCACCCCGATCTATCTTGGCCAACGACCAACGACGCCCGGCCAACGACTTATGTTCATTGATGAGGCAACAATCCGCGTAAAGGCTGGGGATGGCGGGAACGGGTGTCTCGCGTTCCGGCGGGAGAAGTATGTGCCGCGGGGTGGGCCATCCGGGGGCGATGGCGGCGATGGTGGCGATGTCGTCATGGAGTCGAGCGAGCGTCACAATACGCTGGTGCATTTCCGGTTCAATCCGGAATACAAGGCGGAGCGCGGACGCCACGGGGAAGGTTCGAATTGTAAGGGACGCGAAGGGGTAGACGTTTTATTGAAAGTGCCGGTGGGCACGATTGTGTACGACGCGGACACGGGCGAGAAAGTTCACGATTTTTCGCGGGCGGATGAACGCGTGGTGATTGCCTGCGGCGGGCGCGGCGGACGGGGGAATGCGCGCTTCGCTACGTCCACGCACCAGGCGCCGCGGGAGCATGAAGACGGTCGTCCTGGCGAGGAACGCGTTTTTCGGCTGGAATTGAAACTCCTCGCTGATGTGGGATTAGTTGGTTATCCCAACGTTGGCAAGTCCACTTTGATTTCGCGCATCTCGGCGGCGCGGCCGAAGATTGCGGATTATCCGTTTACCACTTTGCAGCCCAACCTCGGCGTCGTGGCGGTTGGCGAAGCAAAGGACGAGCGCAGCTTTGTAGTGGCGGATATTCCGGGGTTGATTGAAGGGGCGCATACGGGGTCGGGTTTGGGCGCACAGTTTTTGCGGCACATCGAGCGCACGCGGCTGCTCGTGCATCTGGTGGATGTGTCGGATGGGAGCGGGCGGCCGGATCCGGTAAAGGATTTTGAGGTGATCAACGGCGAGTTGAAGAGCTTTGGGGCGGGGTTGGAAAAGAAGCCGATGATTGTCGTGGCCTCGAAGATCGATGTCGCGAACAAAGACAAGCTGGCGAAGTTGAAGCGGTATTGCAAAAAGAAGGATCTGGAACTGTTTCCCATCTCGGCGGTGACAGGTAAGGGCATTGAAGAGTTGAAGTACGCGATGGCGGAGAAGGTGGAAGCAGCGCGGCTTCAGGCTTCAACCGCTGGGCTTCTGGACGAACCCTTCGACGCCGACAGCGCTGAGATTGCGACGGCGCCGCGTCGACGTGCGGAGTAATGAAAACTTGCTCAGAAATCTTATCGTGACCACGTCAGGCCCCGGCCGACTACGAAAATAAATAGAAGGCTGGCAACGGCTCCTGTGGCGATCCACGCCAGGTTGCGACTCACGGGACCAACTTGCTCTTCGCTGTGGTTCGGCTTTCGCATCATGCTGGGCAGGCTCAGCAGGCCGGCATTGGCGCCCAAGGTTGACGGCAGCGCAGAGGCTATCACGTAAAACAATCCTGCGGGTTGAGCAAACCTCCGAGCCCGGCTAGGATGCCGTCGGCGAAATAAGGCGTCCAGCATAGCGTCCGCAGTCTGCGGGAACCGGCATCCTTGCCTCGAAACGGCATCAGCTTTGCCCGTACCACGAGCATGGACGCATAATACGAGCACACACCTAGAACGACTAGCCCCAACTGCCAGATCCAGTGCGGCTGCAAGCCCTGGATCACCTGCGCCCAGTCGCCGAAGTTGGTGACTCCGGAAAAAAAGAAATATCCCGTGCCTGTGAAAAGATTGCCCGTCATCGCCAAAACCAGGAAATAGCGCGTCGCCGGCCGGTAGCGCTGCGGTCGAAGCAGAAGCAGCCAGAAGATCGCGGCGAACAGAAGATTGACCAGAGTGCCGTTGGCCGAAATCCATCGGGTGTCAATGTCGCACTGCAGGGCGACCGTGCTCATGGTCACTTTACGGGCTCCGCTCAGCCACGCGGTTACGCCGTGACCGAGCCCCTCGTGCAGAACATCCTGGAGGATGCAGGCAAGGGCTGAGATGGCAATCAGGGTGAGCCGGTCGTCTTTATCGGGGGGAGCCTCGGCAGGCATGCCATCTTTTTAGCACAACGAAACTGTAGTTACGTGATTTCCTCTACGCCTCGGGCATGTGTGATCCGTGCTGGAAGTGATACTGCAGAATCTTGGCGGCGAGCGCTGGGTTCATCGAAGGCGTTTCCGCTTCCATGGTGCGCACCACTTCTCCGCGGCATACCACCTCCGCCGCTGACAAACCTGCGATTTCCGCGGGCAGCACCAAATTAATCTCCAGCTGAATGTTGGCGGGAAGCATTTCTTCCGCGCGAAACAGCAGGCCTGAGCGGCTGATGTTTTCTGTGGTCCCTGCACGCCAATCGTTCTCTCCGATCGGGCGATACTTCAGCGGCAATTGCAGTTTGAACCGTTGCGCGCGGAACGGCGATAACTTAGCGTTCGCGCGGCCGTTTTCACTTTGCATAGCTAAACGTGCAGACATTGAGACCTCCTTGGGGAGTGGGGCATCCAGCACCTCGCGCACTTTTGCTTTCAGCGTGAGGAGGGTAAAGGGCTTCTGCAGCAGGGTGATTCCCGCGTCCAGCGTGCCGTTTTGACCAATCGCGTTTTCGGTGTAGCCCGACATGTAAAGCACCCGCATTTCGGGCCGCCGCGGACCAAGATGATTCGCCAGTTCGCGTCCCGTCATTCCGGGCATGACCACGTCGGTCAGCAACAAATGAATGGGGCCGGCATGAGCGTTCGAAATCAGAATTGCGGTCGCGGGATCTCCGGCCTCGATCACCGTGTATCCCTGCACCTCGAGGTACTCGCGGGCAAGACGCAGCACCGTGACTTCATCTTCGACCAGCAAAACCGTCTCGCGCCCTTGCTGCAAGTCTTTGGCAACAGGCGCGGGTTTCGCCACAGCGGCTTCTCCGGCCTCAGTAACTCGAGGCAGGTAAACCTTGAACGATGTTCCCTTGCCGGGCTCGCTATACGCCCAGATGTAGCCGCCACTCTGCTTGATGATGCCGTACACCATGGAAAGGCCAAGCCCGGTTCCCTTCGGCCCCTTAGTGCTGAAAAACGGTTCGAAGATGCGGCTCTGGGTTTCCGCATCCATTCCAACGCCAGTATCGCTGATGGCGAGCATCACGTAGTCGCCCGGTTCCGCAGGCGGATGGGTACGAGCGTAGCTTTCGTCGAGCGTGACATTCGCCGTTTCAATGGTGAGCTTGCCGCCGCGCGGCATGGCATCGCGAGCGTTGACCGCCAGGTTCATGATCACTTGCTCAATCTGCCCGGGATCAGCCTTGGCCGCCCCCAAATCGCTCCCCGGCACCATCACCAGCTCAATATCTTCGCCAATCAGCCGAGTCAACATTTTGAAGTTTTCGGTGACCACCGCATTCAGATCCAGAACTTTCGGAGTAAGCATTTGCTTGCGGCTGAAAGCAAGCAGTTGCCGCGTGAGCGCCGTAGCCCGGTTAGCCGCATTGGCGATCTCCTGCGCAGGACCCCGCACCGCCGGATCGGGGCCAATCCGCTCCAGTAGAAATTCGCAGTATCCCGAGATCACCATCAGCAGATTATTGAAGTCATGCGCAATCCCGCCGGCCAACCGCCCGACCGCTTCCATCTTCTGGGCTTGCCGAAGCTGCTGCTCCAGCGCGCGATGCTCGGTCACATCCTCGGCAAACAGTTCGAAAAAAGTCGAGTTGCGTTCGTCGCGAATGGTTCTTCCCGAAAGCCGCACGGTAATCGGAATGCCATCCTTGCGAACCCAATCCGCAATCAACCCATTAAAGCGATGCGAAGAGCGAAAATGATCGGCGACCACGAACCACTGTTGCGTGTCCGCATAAAGATTCGCTAAATTGCGATCCACCAGTTCGGTGGGCGAAGCGTAACCCAGCATCCCGACCAGCGCCGGGTTGGCACTCAGCAGGATGCCGTTGGAATCGCAGCGGCAAATTCCATAAGGAGCATTGGTCACGAGCGAGCGGAAGTTGATCTCCGAACGCCGCAATCCCTCCTGCGCCGAACGCAGGGCTCCGTTGAATGAACAAATCAGCAGCGCCACAAACACAAACAGCGTCAGATGTATGATGGCCTGGCGATATTCGGCGGGAGAGTGTTCTCCAGCCAGAGAATAATAAGCGCTGACGGTGAGCGCGAAGGACGTCGCTACCAGGCCCGGCTTCCAGCCGCCATACCACGCGCTTACCATGATGGCGACCGCAAACACGACCAGCCGGCTTTCGACGACATCGGCTAGCATTATTCCCGGGATCAGGGCGAGGGTAATACTGAGAACGGCAACCCCGTACCGGAGGATGGGCGCCCGAGCCGGGGGAATGTAGCCTGCGCGAAGGAGGGGGAGCTTCAATCGCATGCAATCCAACTTTAGTTCCAAATTGGGAACTCCGCGAGTTACGGGAGTTCATGTGGTTGCTGATGGGTGGGCGCTGGCCATGAGGACAACCACTGCCTCAACTGTTAGCCTGAATTTACAACGAGTTGGGCCTGTGAATTTTAATTCGTGCACAAAATTCACGATTTCGTGAATCAAGAGATACACGGGGCGAAATACACAACCGGCTAATCTAGTGATCGAACACGCATGAACATCGGACTTCTTGGCGGAACTTTCGATCCCATTCACCACGGGCACACCGCTCTTGCGCGCGCCGCGCAGGAACACTTCCAATTAGGCTGCATTCACTTCGTCCCGGCCGGCATTCCACCACACAAGCAGCTCCATCCCATTACTCCCTATGTCCATCGTTACGCCATGGTGGCGCTCGCCACCATGAACCAGAAGGCATTCGTGCCGTCGCTGCTTGAGGCACCGGAACAACCGGCTGGTGAAGTCACCCGCAAGAAGACTGCAGCGCAACCTCCTCAACCGCGCCCGAATTACAGCATCGACACGGTTCGCCGGCTGAAACAAACTCTCAAAAAGAGCGACCGCCTTTTCTTTCTAATCGGAGTCGATGCATTCCACGAGATCGCAACCTGGCACGAAGCCGAAGCGCTCTTCCGCGAATGTGAGTTCATCGTAGCCAGCCGTCCCGGATTTTCCCTGGCTGACGTAGCCAACGCCCTGCCCGAGCGATTGCGCCCGAAATCCACGGTGACCAAGCCATTCGCCAAACAGCCAGCCCAGGGCGACTTAGTCCTTGCGGGAGCAACGGTGCATCTGCTCGAAGACGTGCACAAAAACATCTCGGCCACCGCGATCCGGGAAGCGGTTATGGCCAAACGACCGCTGACGAAGTTTGTAGATTCCGCGGTAGCCGACTACATTAAGAAAATGGGACTCTATCGGAGTCGCTAATCGCCGAGTACGGGGCAGCCTGTCAGGTAAAATGGAAGACTGACGCAAGTGAATTTACCACAGAGGCACAGAGACACAGAGGAAGAAAAAAAATGGTTTTCCTTCTGTGTCTCTGTGCCTCTGTGGTGAAAAACAGGTGCGGACCCGAGACCAACGACTGCATGAAAGAAAATGATTTGAAGCGACAGGTATCCGAAGCCATCACCGCCTGCCAGGAAAAGCAAGCGGAAGCAATTACAATTCTAGAACTCGAACAAGGCTCAGGAGCATTTACCGACTACTTCGTAGTATGCAGCGGCACCAACCCCCGGCAAATCCAGGCGATATCCGACGAAGTTGAGGAACGCCTGGAAAAGGCAGGACAACGTCCGACTCACATCGAGGGCTACAGGCAAGCGGAATGGGTCCTGCTTGACTATGTCGATTTCGTAGTCCACGTCTTCTCCGAGAAGGCCCGCAAATTCTACGATCTGGAGCGCCTGTGGAAGTCCGCCAAACGATTGGAGCCGTCAGAGCTGGCCAAAACGAAACGAACCGCGACCCGAAGCATGGCGAAAAAGCGCGCCTAAGAAACACCAGCCACAGATTTCAGGGATCGCAAAAAATAGTCCGTGTGAATCCGTGAAATCTGTGGCCCAGTTCTTGACATGAACTCGAATTCGAATTCGCAGTGGGGCAATTCCTACCGCCTGATTGCCTCCGAAAAATGGAAAGCGAAATCTGCCGCCATGGGCCGCGACGTCACCGACGCGCTCGTAGAATATGCACGCCCAAAGCCTGGAATGAAGGTTCTTGATCTGGCGAGCGGCACCGGTGAGCCTGCAATCAGCCTGGCATCGCGCATCGGCAACGAAGGTCATGTCACCGCCCTCGATCTCAGCAGCGAGCTTTTACAAATCGCCGCTGAACGCGCACAGCAGCGTGGATTGACCAATCTTTCCACCCAGCAGGCGGACGCTCACCAGCTGCCGTTTCCAGATCACAGCTTCGATCTGGTCACCAGCCGCTTCGGCGTCATGTTCTTTCAGGATTGTGAAAGGGCACTTCGCGAAGTGCATCGCGTGCTAAAACGGGGCGCGCGAGCGTGTTTCCTGGCCTGGGGACCGTTCGAGCAACCCTACTGGTCGAGCACCATGGGCATTGTTGCCAAACGCGTAGGGGGGCCCACCCTTGTTCCCGGTGGACCGGATCCGTTCAAGTTCGCCCAACCAGGAAGCCTGTCGTCATTATTACGGAAGGCAGGGTTTAGCCACATCGAAGAGGAAACGAAAATCGCTCCCCTGGACCTGGCCCGGAACCGCAGAAGAAGTCTGGGAGCAGGCGCAGGCTGTGACAACGCCGTTTCGTCCTTTGTTGCAAAGAGTCCCGGCGGAGAAGCGCAATGAAATCGATCGCGAGGTGATAACCGCCATCCGGCACTACGCCGACGGCGAAAGCATAGAGTTTGGAGCCGTCGTAGTTCTGGCATCGGGAGCAATGGCCGGAGACCGTGCATAGTTAAGAAGTTTTAACCACGCCCTTGATCCGCCAGCCTGATCCGAATGGTGAGTAGAATTGTGAGCATGCCTTCTGAAGTAGCCTGCTGCGTGGACTCGATTTTGCCCCCATACATCGCGCGCTGGAATTCCACTTCCTCCGCGTCGGTCAAGGCGCGAAGCACCCCCTTCTCAACCGCGATCACGTAGCCTCCGGCGCATGAAATGCAGGCGGTCGCTGAGGTCACGGTTTGATGTTCGTGGTCGCATCCCAGAAGACAGCCGCTGTCCGTCCAAGCTGAAAAGTAGAAGGTCGAGCCCATCAAAATTCTCCGTCTCGACATGAGACAAATTCTGAGCTACATGTCTCACCTTTGATACAGGGTCGAATTGCGGAAGCACAAATGACGGAAGTGAAGCCGTGGGCATGTACTTTGGTAACCGAAGTTCGAACCGCGAACGAGGAGAACGCCAAATCCTCTTTGAACGTGGTCGACTGAATTTTCTACGCTCTCCACGTCTGCTGTGATTAAATCCCGCTGTGAAGTTGCGAATCGCGTGGATTGGCAAAACCAAAGAACCAGCCATCCAGACCTTGACCGACGAGTACCTGAAGCGCCTCACTCGTTACGCCGACGCCGAGGGCACATCGCTGAAAGACGAATCGGCCCTGCTGAAGTTGTGTGGCCGCGAGGCGCGTCCCGTAAGGCACACTCTGGTGCTGCTCGACACTCGAGGAAAGCAGCTATCCTCGGAGGAGTTCGCAGAGTTTCTCGGGAACCACCAGGATCGCAATCCGCTACCGTTGTTGTTCGCCGTAGGACCCGCTAATGGATTCACCACTGCGACCCGCCAGGAAGCGAACTTGTCACTCTCGCTCGGCAAAATGACCCTTGCCCACGAGTTGGCGCGAGTGGTATTGCTGGAACAACTCTACCGCGCCTTCACCATTTTGAAAGGGCACCCATACCACCTGGGACACTGAGACCACTCACGAAAATCTGCCCTGTACTTTCGTGATGTTCCTCGCGTTTCGGTTACGGTTTAGAGTCGGTGCTTGATTGACGGTTAATTTGATAGTGAATTAAGGAGTCCTCCCCCATGAAGAACCCGCTTGAAGTGCTTCGCATCAAAGAGCAGGAAATACTGCGCGTCAAACAAGAAATAGAAGCCCTGCGCCTGACCGCCAAGTTGCTCGGAGAAGAACCCCCTTCCACCGGTGAAGGAAAAGGTGGCCTCCGGCAAGTCGTCAACATGCCCTAGGAACCCCCGAGCCAGTTGTCAGTGTGAGCACCCCCTCGCGTCGGGAGGACGGCAGTCGCTTCTTGGTCAATGAGCGCTCTCTGTGTTTTCGCCAGTTAGGCGACGAGTTTAACCGCGCAGAACGCGTCGCTCTATTTCGCACCGGTCTGCTTTCCACGGACTGTCTCGATCATTTGCAGGATCGATTTCACAACCAGGTCCGGCTGATCGGCCATCACTTTGTGCGAACTGCCCATCGCCATGACGAATTCACGGTGCGGATTTCCTGACGTGAACTGTTTGTGCGCCTCGCGCCAGGTTTGAGCGCTTTCAGGAGTGTTCTGTCCTTTTTCGGCCTCGATGTCGATAATCGGCAGCACATCGGAAACGCGCAGGGCGTTCACTTTTTTCGCGGTGTCGGGCATAGCTTCAGCAAAGGGAATGGCCACCTTGGCCAGTTCAGGAGCTTTCTCACGGATCTCATCGTACTGCGGCCGCATCATCTTCAAATTGTTTTCGACTTCGGCCGGAGTCCAGTACGTCGGAACGACCGCTTCGATCAGGACAAGCCCTGCGATGTCCGGGTCTTCGGATGCAGCGAGCAAACTGATCGCACCGCCGTAGGAATGCCCGACCATCACAATCGGTTCTTTGATATGGCAGTTCGCGAGCGCCGACCTGAGGATATACACGTCGTTGTCGATGCTGTACGGCGTCGACGTATTGATAGTGCTCTTGCCCATCCCTGCACGATCGTAGACGAAGGTCTGCAAGCCGGCCGCCTGAATTTTCGGCGTGATCTGCGACCATACGCTCGAATCGTTGCCAAATCCGGATTCGAAGACGACGGTGATGTTTCCTTTACCCTCCTCGTTCATCCATATCTTGTTGCCGTCGATGTCCAGTAGCGCTGGTGAGCAGTTCGCCGCGTGCAGCGGATGCTGGCGTCGCCTGCGCCAGTGGATAGCCGCGCCGAACAACGGTAAACAAGCAAATCAGAACGGTGCATTTCATTAGGTAGTGGGATTTTTCGATTTCATCGCGACCGACGTGCCGTTGGGTTTGTCACTTGCAGGAATGGAAAGGCCTGTCATCACTATAGACCGTGCGGGGCGCCATTGGTGAGCAGATAAGCTCGTTGCGCGCGACCGCCCTTCAGGCTGCGGCACCCGTAAGCCCTCAAGGCTTTTTCGGGGTCCGATTCGCGCTGAGGTGGGCCCGCGCTTACTTTCCTGCGGCCTTGAAGAGGTTAACGAATAGGCAACTGTTGAAACATCGCGATAGCGCTCATTGACCCAGAAGCGCGAATCGCCAGGTTTCGCCCGTTCAGGCTGCCGCACCCGTGAGCCTCAAGGCGTCTTTCGGTGTCCGATTTGCGCTGAGGTGGGACCTGCCCGCCACCCCACCTCAGGCCTTTTGCTAAACTCACGGAGTCAGCAAATAACCGTGGAACACGCTGCTCGCGTCGAGATAGTAGCCTGCGACATCCCCCGCTGTGTTGATGCCCATCTCGAAGCCTCCCGGCACGACCACTCCGAGCCTTCCCGCTCCCGGCGCGTCAAAGGTGGTGATGGTTCCATCGCTTGCGCGCACGAAGCCGTGATTCCCGCCGCCGGCGTCTTGGTAGAGTCCCGTGATCACCCCCGCCGTGTTAATGGCCCAGCCAGCGGTTTGGTGCGGGTTATTCGGACCATCGAAGCTGGTGAGCGCACCTTGCGGTGTGCGCACGAAGCCATGTATCACCTTGAAACTGTCTTTATAGAATCCCGTGATCGTGCCCGCCGCGTTGATCGCCGTAGCCGTGGTCTGCACTGCCTTCGGATAGGTGAAGCCGGTGATCTTTCCGTCCACAGCGCGCACAAAGCCGTGAAGGTGTTTGTGGGCGTCGATGTAAGCACCCGTGATCGCTCCGGATGTATTGACAACCAAGGCGGTGGTTCCCTGATGGTTGCCATTGCCTGCGCCCGGAGCTTCGAAGGTTGTGATCGTCCCGGTCGTGGAGCGCACGAAGCCGTGATTCACGCCGTTTGAGTCCGTATAAAATCCCGCGATCGTGCCCGCGGTGTTGATGCTGTAGGGCTCGGTTCCCTGTCCCGCGTTTGTACCCGCCCCCGGCGCGTCGAAGACGGTGATCACGCCAGCCTTGGTGCGCACGAAGCCATGCAGCACGCTGGCGGAGTCAATGTTGAATCCCGTGATGACACCCCCCGCGTTGATGCCGGTGCCGGCGGTGAGTTTGACTCCTTTGGCCGGCGCGTCGAAGCTGGTGTACTTGGCCGTGGAGGTGCGCACGAACCCGTGCCCGACGTTGTCCTTGTCGATATAGGCTCCCGTGATGGTGCCCGCCGTGTTGATGACGACAGCAACGGTCCCTTGTCCGGAGCCTGTGCCTGCGTGCGGATCGTCAAACGAAGTGATGGTTTGGGCTGGCGCGGCCATAGCCGCCGCGACCAGTAGACCGGCAAAAAGCTTTCCTGTTCGGGTCAGTTTCATTGAAACTCCTTTTGTGAGTGCAGAGCACGAAATGTGCACCGACGGTCACACGAAGTGAGCCTTCCCGTCAATGGTCCGGGGATAACGAGCCGCTAGCGCGTTGATAGCGCCCCAAGAGGCGTGTTTCCATACCTTTGCGAAGTCTTATTGCATGAGTAAAACCGATCAAGCCGCGTGTAACATTCTAAGAGTCATGTGATCCCTGCACCGGTTACCGTAAATTTGCGAACAATCGCCATCGCATGGTTCGAAGATCGCACGCTGCTACTGCAGTTTCGCGTACTCTGCTTTGGCTTGTTTCAGGATCGGGACGTCGGGGTCGGCGTCTCTCCAGAGCGTGAGGAAATCTTTGTAGGCGGCGAGCGCCCGCAACCTGGCAGCATCGGCATCCGCGCCCTGCGAGGTTCTCGACTGCAACGCGTTGGCACGAGCCACACCCAAATGCGCCAACGCTCCCGTCCAGCAGTTCCAGACGATCCCGCTGTGGTCGAGAATCTTCTGAAACTCGGCGGCGGCAGCGCTGCCCTGTCCGGCAGCGAGATACGCCTCTCCATGGATATACACATGATAGAGGCAGGAAGTATTGTTGACGAATGGAATGGCCCCCAATTCAATGACTGATGCGGCTTGCAGGGCAGTCAGGGCGAGAGCCGGATTCTTCTTGTCCAGTGCCAATTGCGCCTGAATTGCTGGCAGCCAAAGTGCTTGCATTTGTGTGTCGAGTGGGAATCGTTTCCCTAGGTCTTGCGCCAAGGACTGGGCACGTGGCCCGTCGCCCGCCATTGCAAACGCCAGTGCAGCTTCGCTCTCGACCGCCTCACTGGCTGGTGCAAGTTGCAGGGCCGCTGCCGTGGCCTGCCTCGCCTCCGCAGCATCGCCGAAGGCGGCCTCGCTGATGGCAATATTCTCCAGGAAGATCGCCCCATTTTCGCTGTTGTTAGAGCGTATCGCCGAATCTTTGGCTCGCTGGGAGGATTCCCGAGCCCTTCGCACGTGACCGGAATACGCCTCCGTATCAGAGTTGAGCGCAAACGCGAGACGCTCGCGGTCGACTTCGGACTTCACACGGAACCATTGTTGCTGTTGCGCCATCGCGGCGGCGTCTGCCCCGAGAAAGGCTAAAGCATAGAGAACCGCATGGAAGTTCCCATTCTCCATTTTTCGCGCCTCTGCATCGTCGACGATCTTCCGTGTTTCGTCGAAGCGCTGCAAGGCCAAAGTGTAGGTTGCGAGATCGCTGTAACTGCCCGCGTGATTGGGGGGAAAGACGATGCCTTGCCTGATGATCTCTGCGGCTTTTTCATACAGTCCTTCCGCGGCGAGCACCTCAGACAAATCGTGGTACCCTTCGCTATCTCGCGGATAGCTTTCCATCTCCTCCTGAAAGGTCTGAGCTGCTTTGCCCAGTTCCCCGGTTACATGCTGGTAATAGTCGGCGGTGATTTCCAGCTTCTCCCTCTCGCTGGCGTGCCCCCGCAAATGGAACGCCTTGGTGAAGTACTCGCCGGCTCGCCCTGGCTCGTTCATATCGGAGTAGTCAACGCCTACGGCAAAGTAGCCCATGGCAAAATTGGGATCAAGCTCAATGGCCCGCTGGTCATAAGGTAGGGCTCTTGGGGCGACCTTACCCGTGCCCCCACCCAGGCTGTACGCTTTCAAAGCCTCGAGCGAGGATGTGGTCGCCTCGGCGAGCGGAACATCAAACTTCTGTACCGTCGCCAGAGACTCGCCCAACTCGGTGCGCAGCTTGGAGGCTGCTTCGCCGAGCGCGTCCAGCACCTTTTCCTTGGACGCCGCCGTCACCTGCTCCTGCGCCAGCGTATCTCCGCTCTGGCAATTCACCGCCTTCAATCCCAGCACGTATTCGCTGCCCAGACTGCCAATCGATCCAGCGATGTAGGCTTTGCCGCTTGCCCGCTGACAAAGCTCGCGCGCTACCTCGGGTGTGAGTTTCGTACTAGAGGAGCGGGACATCAGTTGCAGGGTCTTGACCACTGCGCTGTCGGGCAGCACATTCAAGAAGGGCGATTGCCGCAGGGAAACGTTAAGTGCTGTTTTCAGCGTGTCATCGAAAATCGCATCGCCAGTGCTGTTTGAAAAATCGGTAAGTACGATGGTGTCTTTGTCGGTGAGCGGCTTGGCGCGATGCGAGCGGTAGTAGTACAGGCCGCCAGCGACGATCACACCAACGATAACAACGACTGCAGACACCACCACCCACGTAGGGGCGGACGCTCTCGTCCGCCCGGTCGAGCGCAGCTCCGCTCGCTCCGCGCTTCCTGTTGTGGGAGCTGCCGTGGAAGCGCGGGCCTTCAAGCCCCCGTCACTTGTCCGGGAAGACGAGGGCTTTAGCCCCTGTGCCTCTAACCCTGATGATTCCTCGCTGCTCACACTCGCGATCCGCCCCGTCTCCGTGTCCCGCTTCAGCCGTTGCAGGTCGGTGCGCATTTCTGAGGCGTGCTGGTAACGCAGGTTGCGATCTTTCTCCAGAGCTTTGTCGATGATGTGTTCCAGTTCGGCGGGCACATCAGGATTCAGTCGCACGGCGGCCACAGGAGCACGGTTCAGGATCGCATCGAAAATCGTTGCCGTACTGTCCCCCCGGAACGGCAACTGCCCAGTCGCCATTTCATAGAGAACAGCTCCAAACGAGAACAAATCGGTTCGGGCGTCGAGTTCTTTCGCCCGCGCCTGCTCGGGCGACATGTAAACAACCGTACCCAGCGATGAACCGGGGCTGGTCAGAAGATCCCCTTCCAGCGAACCCGTCCGGGTTTCAAGCGAGGCGGTCTTGCTCGAAGAACCGCCTGTCAGACCGACCTTGGCCAATCCGAAGTCCAGAATCTTCGCGTGACCACGCTTGGTGACGAAGATGTTCGCCGGCTTGACGTCGCGGTGGAGGATGCCTTCTGTGTGCGCGGCATCGAGTGCGTCGGCAATCTCGATGCCGAGCGAGAGAATCAATTCCGTTTCCATCGGACGCCCGCCGATGCAATGCTTCAGCGTCACGCCATCGAGATACTCCATGGCGATGAAGTGCTGCCCGTCGCGCTCATCGATCTCGAAGACCATGCAGATATTGGGGTGGTTCAGCGCAGACGCCGCCTGCGCCTCGCGCTGGAAGCGGGCAAGAGCTTGCGCGTCCTTGGCTACTTCATCGGGCAGAAACTTCAGGGCAACAAAGCGATGCAGCTTCACGTCCTCGGCCTTATAGACCACACCCATCCCGCCGCCGCCGAGTTTTTCGACGATGCGATAGTGCGAGATAGTTTGGCCGATCATTGGGCTGAAATCTTAGGACTGCATGGCGGCCAAGTCAATGAATGCGGGTGGGTTGGCGGTGTCTCGGGCCGTGGTTGGCGAGAAATCCCGTGGCTGTTGAAAAACTCCAGTTTTCCCAAGAATCGACTCAAGATTAGTCACCCGGTTTGCTGTCTCTAATTATGAGATCGTAAATGGATGGCAAAAGACGACAGGATGCCGAAAATGTTCAATGGGTCATGAGCCCGGAAAAGTGGGCAGGCGGGGTGCCAGTGGCAATGCAATGAGAGCGAACGGGTCATGCGGTGTCCCAAAATGGAAATGGCTTGCGATTTCCCCCGCTTTAGCCTTGACTTTCATGCACCAACCCAGTTAATCCTGTAACTGTATAATCAGCTTGCAGATATTGCAGGCGACCGCTAACTGCTTTGTCCGGAATATTTTGCGTATAAGTCCTTATTACTCAAAGATCTTGGTGGCAGCCCCACCCTAATCCCATGATTCCAGAAGATCAGGGGGAGGGGGGTACACGCTAACGAAAAAGTAAACAGTATCCCCGGAGCGAGAAGCGCAAAAATAAACCCGGCCAGGAAAATGTAGCCGCGGGCGTCCTCGCCCGTGCAGGCAAGCGCGGCGGACTCGGGCTGCCCGACCACTTCCCAACCCAAAGAAAGGTACAATCAATCATCCCCTGTATGCAGGATATCCGTCGTGGTCTGATCATCGTGAATACCGGGCCCGGAAAGGGCAAGACCACAGCCGCCATGGGCACAGCGTTGAGGGCGGTAGGCCAGGGCATGCGCGTCCTGATGCTGCAATTCCTCAAAGGCTCGTGGCACTACGGCGAGCTCGATGCCGCGCAGGCCTTCGGGGATAAGTTCATCATGAAACAAATGGGGCGCGGTTTCGTGAAGGTCGGAACCGAGAAGCCCGACCCTGAAGACGTAAGAATGGTGGAAGAAGCCTGGGCCGAGGCTGAGCGCGCCATTCTCTCCGGCACCTGGGATCTGGTGATTCTCGACGAAATTAATTACGCCATCAGTTACGGTATGCTGGATGCGGCGAAGGTAGCCGAGACTCTAAAGAACAAGCCGGAGATGGTTCATGTTATCTTGACCGGCAGGAACGCGCATCCGGCAATCGTCGACGTAGCCGACACGGTCACCGAAATGCGCCAGGTAAAACATGCGTACGAAAAGGGAGTAATGGCGCAGCGAGGAATCGAGTACTGATTGAGTAATTGGGCTACTAGCTTCCAACTGGAACGCTAGGAGCTAGAAGCTAGCAGCTAAGAGCGAACCATGCCTTGGTTCAAACGACAATCCGGTGAACTGGATGCCACGGGCGAGAAAAAAGTCCGCACCGAAGGCCTATGGGTAAAGTGTGAGCATTGCCGGCAGATCATCTGGAAAAAAGATCTCGAAGAAAATCTCAACGTCTGCCCCAAGTGCGATAAACACTTCCGCATCGACGCCCGCACCCGCCTGTCGCTTCTCCTCGACGACAACCAGTACGAAGTCTTCGACGCCAACCTGGTCTCCACCGATCCTCTGAAATTTGTCGACCTGAAATCCTATTCATCGCGGCTGGAACAGGCGCAGGCCGAGACCGGCCTGAAAGATGCAGTCATCAACGCACGCGGCAAGCTGGACGGGCGCCCGGTAATCGTGAGTGCCATGGAGTATTCGTTCATCGGCGGAAGTATGGGCGCGGTGGTGGGAGAAATGATCACGCGCGCCATCGAGCACGCAGTTGACAGCAAAGCTCCCCTCATCATCGTTTCCGCTTCCGGCGGCGCCCGCATGATGGAAGGCGTCGTCAGCCTCATGCAACTGGCCAAGATCTCAGCCGCGCTAGCCCGCTTGGACGAAGCCCATGTTCCCTATATCTCGGTGCTGACCGACCCCACCACCGGCGGCGTAACCGCGTCCTTCGCCATGCTCGGTGATTTGAACATCGCCGAACCCGGCGCCCTGATCGGATTCGCCGGCCCCCGCGTAATCGAGCAGACCATCCGCCAAAAACTGCCCCAGGGTTTCCAACGCAGCGAATTTCTTTTGGAGCATGGCATGCTCGATGCAGTCGTACCCCGAAAGCAATTGAAACCATATATTGGGCGCGCGCTGGAATTCATGGCGGCTGCATAAGCTATAGCTCTCAGCTTTCAGCCAAGCCGGCTGCTTGCCCCACTCAGACCGCATCTTTCCACATTGAATGCTGAAACGTGGCAAACTCCGAATCGCAACCAGCAAACTGGTAATCTGAAAGCTGATAGCTGAAGGCTGATAGCTTGTCTAGGTCCTACGAAACTGCACTTGCACGCATGTACGCGCTGGGCCACGAACTGGCGAATGCACCGTCGCACAAGTTCGACTTGGCAGCACATGCGCGTGCTGCTGGCAGCGTTGAATCATCCCGAACGCAAGTTTCCAGGCGTCCTGATCGCCGGTACGAACGGCAAAGGCTCGACGGCAGCGACCCTGGCCTCAATCCTGCGAGCCTCGGGTCTGCGCACCGGACTGTACACCTCGCCACATCTGGTGCGGATCAACGAACGCATTCGCATCGGCGGCGACGAAATCAGCGATGACGATTTCGCCTTGCTGCACGATGTGGTCGATCGGACCGCGGAGCGGTTGGTCGAAGAAGGCGAGCTGCCCTGGCATCCCAGCTTCTTCGAGATGCTGACCGCTATAGCCTTCGAATACTTCGCCCAACACAAGGTAGAGATTGCGGTCCTGGAAGTAGGCATGGGCGGCCGCCTCGACGCGACCAACGTAATCGACCCCCGGGTGAGTGTGATCACCGACATTTCGCTCGACCATCAAAAGTTTCTGGGCAACACCGTAGCCGAAATCGCGCGCGAGAAAGCCGGAATTATCCGCCCCGGCGGAGTCGTGGTAACCCTGCCGCAACAACCCCAGGCGAATGACGTGATTGGAAACACGATTCTAGAACTCGGAGCACAGGGGGTGAGCGCCGTGCCGTATGTGCCGCCGGTTTCCCCGGGCAGCGAACAGTATCTGGTGCGCTGCGCCGAACCAGCCGCGCAGCGGCGCAAGCATGCAGCCCACGGCGTAAGCCGTGGGGCAGAGCCGGAAAGTGACCCAACCCCAACGGGGCGAAAGAAAAATCGCGAAACAAATGCCGAACCCATTTCACGTTATCCCTTGCAAGTCATGGGCAAGCAAATTTTGGTGGAAACTCCGCTGGTCGGTCGCCATCAATTGCGGAATATCGCGCTGGCGATTGCGACGGCGGAAGTTCTCAGTCACCAGGGATTCGCGATTACGCCCGAAGCAATCGAACACGGCATCCGTGAAACCCGTTGGCCGGGGCGTTTCCAAATCAAGCCCGCTGCAGGCGGCGCACCCGAATACGTGTTCGACGTGGCGCACAACCCCTCAGGCGCGTGGGCTCTGCGCTCCACTCTCTCCACCTGCTATGAAGACCGTCCGCTGACCTTCGTGTTTGGAGCCATGCGTGACAAAGCGATTGGCGAGATGGCAGAAATCCTCTTTCCCCTGGCGGTACTCGTAATCGTCACGCGGGCCGACAACCCGCGATCCGCCACAGCGGACGAGATTCGAGAGGCAGCCGCACGCACCGCAACCGACATCGAATATACAGAAGACGTGGCCTCGGCGCTGGTCAGAGCCACTTCGCTGGCCGGACCACAGGGCGTAGTAGTTATAGCCGGTTCGATATACATTGTAGGAGAGGCTATGCGGGCCTTAGGCGTAAAGGTTTAGCCGTTCAAATGCAAGACGTGCGCACATCCGTGGGAGAGCAGGCGGAGAGCAGTACGCCTCTATCCGTAAGCCTGTCTTCGAAAGGCGCTGACAGACTTGCCCTGAAAGAGCAGGCCCACCCTTTCTCAGCCAAAAAATATGGCTGGCTCAGCCTCTTGCGCTCCTTTTTAATTTTCGATCCCTTGATCTGGCTGTACACCGTTGTTCTCGGTTTTGTCTCCATCCCGGTTTCGCTCTTCGGCGGGAAGAGCCGCATCCTGCATGGTTTTGCGCGCTTCTGGTCCTGGCTGATCATGAAGACAATTCTTTCGCCGGTGAAGGTCACCGGCCTGGAAAAGATCGACACTTCGAAGCCGCATGTTTACGCCGTGACCCACGCCTCCGCGCTCGACATTCCTGTACTCTACGTTTACCTGCCATTCCAATTCCGCATCCTGTTCAAGAAGGAGTTGCTCTCCTATCCCATCATCGGATGGCACTTGAGGCGCTCAGGGCAGGTTTGCATCGATCAGCAGAAACCAACTCAATCGATTGCTCACATCCGCTCAGCCGTGAAGAGTCTGCAGGCCGGAATGCCACTAGTAATATTTCCCGAAGGCGGCCGTACTCCCGATGGCGAAATCAAGCCCTTCATGCCGGGAGCGTTTTATCTGGCGATCAAGGCGCAGGCTGATATCGTGCCGGTCGCGCTGATTGGGACCTACGAACTATTGCCGATGAATACCTATCACATCAAGTCCCGCCCACTGGAGATGCGGGTCGGCAAGCCGATTTCGACTGCGGGATATTCGCTGCGAGAAATGGAAACGCTCTCGGCGAAGGTTCATCAGGCGATGGAAGATCTGTATTACGGGGGCAATGCTCACGTAGGCCCGGACGACTCGTCCGGGCAGACGAGCGCTGCGAGCCGTGGTAGTGCTCCTAACTAGATCTTCCTTCGCTGAGTTCGAAGTGTTTGCTGCAGAAAAACTGCCGAGCTTCGCCCGGCTGGTCGGACGAGGGCGTCCGCCCCACGTAAGCTTTATGGACAAATGGACTTCCGGCGCCGACTACGACCAATGGATGGGGCGCTGGAGCCGCCTGCTGGCGCATGAATTCTTGAGCTGGCTGAATTTGCTGCCGAATCTGCGCTGGCTGGACGTTTGCTGCGGAAGCGGCGTGCTCACAGAAGCCATCGTTGATAAAGTCGCGCCCGCTCAAGTTGCGGGCCTGGATGCATCGCCCCAGCAGATTCGATTTGCCCGCGAGCATCGCGCCCAACCGGCTGTCAGTTTCGAAACCGGCGATGCGATGGCTCTCCCTTTCGCTGACGCCAGCTTCGATGTTGCGGTCTGCGGCCTGGGACTGAATTTCGTTCCGGATCCTGAACGTGCGCTGCAGGAAATGCGCCGCGTGACAATCCCGGGCGCTGTCATCGCAGCCTATGTTTGGGACTACGCCGCCGGAGCGCGCTTTCTGCGCGAGTTCTGGGATGCAGCCACCGCCGTCGACCACGAAGCCTCGGCATACGATCAGGCCAAGCGCTTCCCATTGTGCAAACCCGAGGCATTGCGCAAGCTTTTCAACGACGCTCGCCTGGAGCCAGTGCAAGTTCGCGCGCTCGATATCACTACACGATTCGCAAGCTTCGATGACTACTGGCAACCCCTCCTGACCGGGCAAGGTTCCGCTCCCACCTACCTTGCGACCCGCGATGAGCCTACTCGAAGCGCAATTCGCGAGCGCCTGCAGGATTCGCTTATTGCCAACTCCGAGGGTGCAATCGAACTCCCTGCGCGGGCGTGGGCGATTCGCGCCCGCCGCTGAGTTGACCAAAACCTGACATTTCGCCGCGACTCATTCATAATGCTGAGCCAGAGGATCTGGATGAAACTTCGCCTTGTCTTATTCCTAATCTCACTTGTCTTCGTCGTTCAAGCTCAGGCCGCCTCGAAACCCACCGTCGCCGATGCAGAGCAGTTCATGCAACAAGCCGAGGCGCGCCTCAACGAGATCGAGGTCAAGGCAGCTCGAGCCAGCTGGGTGCAGGAGAACTTCATCACCGATGACACGCAAGCATTGTCAGCGGATGGCCAGGACCAGCTTACAGCCGCGACCACGGAGCTGATCGAACAGGCCAAGCGATTCGACGGACTTTCACTCCCGCCTGATCTAGCCCGCAAATTCATGCTGCTGCGGCTGTCCCTGACCGCGCCCGCGCCGAAAGATCCGGCGTTGCGAAAAGAGATGACCCAGATCGGCGCATCGCTGGATGCGGATTACGGCAAAGGCAAATACTGCCGCAAGCCGGATGACTGCCTCGACATCACCGCCATCGAAAAGATCATGGGAGAAAGCCGCGATCCCAACGAGCTGAAAGACGTCTGGCTGGGATGGCACAAAGTCGGCGCCCCCATGCGCCAGCGCTACGCACGCTTTGTCCAACTGTCGAACCAGGGAGCCGAGGAACTGGGCTTCAAGGACACCGGCGCACTTTGGCGCGCGGGTTACGACATGACTCCGGAGCAGTTCAGCGCCGAGGTAGACCGGCTCTGGCAGCAGGTTCGTCCGCTGTATCTTTCTCTGCATACCTACGTTCGCGCACGGCTGGTGCAAAAGTACGGGCCGCAAGTTGTTCCCCCGGATGGCCCCATTCCCGCGCATCTGCTCGGCGATCCCTGGGCGCAGGAGTGGGGCAATGTCTTCCCCATCCTCGGCCTGACCGAGAAAAGCAGCGGCTACGATCTAACTCGGCTGTTGCAAGCCAGGAACCTTGATGCCAAGGGCATGGTGCGCTATGGCGAGGGTTTCTACAAATCGCTAGGCTTCGCTCCGTTGCCCGATACATTTTGGGTTCGCTCGCTTCTGACCAAGCCCCGTGATCGCGATGTGGTTTGTCACGCCAGTGCATGGGACATCGACAACGAAGACGATTTGCGAGTCAAGATGTGCATCCAGATTCGCGATGTCGACTTCGTCACCATCCACCACGAACTTGGACATAACATGTACCAGCGCGCCTACAAGAACCAGCCATACTTGTTCAAGAGCGGCGCCAATGACGGCTTCCACGAGGCCATTGGCGACACCATCGCACTGGCGATCACGCCAGAGTATCTGCGGAGCATTGGGTTGCTCGACAAAGTGCCCTCCGCCGACAGCGATATTCCGCTGCTGCTGAGGCAAGCTCTCGACAAAGTGGCGTTTCTGCCCTTCGGCCTGATGATTGATCAGTGGCGCTGGAAGGTCTTCTCCGGCGAAGTCACTCCCGCCGATTACAACAAGGCATGGTGGGATCTTCGTTTGAAATATCAGGGCGTCGCTCCGCCGGTCGCACGCAGTCGAGGCCGATTTCGATCCCGGCGCCAAGTATCACGTCCCCGCCAATGTGCCTTACGTTCGATATTTTCTCGCCCGCATCCTGCAGTTCCAGTTCTATCGCGCCTTGTGTCAGACATCGGGATACACCGGCCCGCTGAATCGCTGCACATTCTACGGCTCAAAAGAAGCTGGCGCAAAATTCAACAAGATGCTGGAAATGGGACAGAGCAAACCTTGGCCCGACGAGTTGGAAGTTTTGACCGGACAGCGCCAGATGGACGCAGGCGCGCTATTGGAGTATTTCGCTCCCCTACAAAAGTGGCTCGACGAGCAGAATAAAGGCCAGAAGGTGGGCTGGTAGACGCGAGATCCACGTAGCCAGGGACATCGTCGCGAGGCTGCGGCGCTTCGCGCCGTCGGGCGGACGAGGGCGTCCGCCCCTACGTGTTTTATACTGGTACGGAATCCTATGGCAGACAGCATTCATATCAAACTCCCCGATGGGAGCGTCAAAGACGTTCCCAAGGGCAGCACCGCGCTCGACATCGCCAAGTCCGTGGGCCAGCGGCTTGCTGACGCTGCACTAGTGGCCAAAACCAATGGCGATCTCATCGACCTCACCCGGCCGCTGGAGAAAGACACCGACCTTCGCATCCTGACCGAGCGCGATCCCGAAGCTCTCGAAGTTTACCGGCATTCGTCTGCGCACTTGCTTGCGGCCGCCGTGCTCGAACTTTTTCCTGAGACCAAGCTCGGTCATGGCCCTGCCACTGAAACCGGATTCTTCTACGACTTCTATCGCCCAACTCCGTTTACTCCAGAGGATTTGGAGAAGATCGAAAAGAAGATGCAGGAGCTGGTGCAGCAGAACATTCCCTACGCGCGCGAGTTTCTGCCTCGCGAGCAGGGACTGCAGGAGTTCAAAAAAGAGGGCGATTTCATGAAGTGTCATTTCATCGAGCAGTTCACTAAGCCCGATGAAAAGATTTCGATCTATCGCACCGGTAAGTTCACCGACTTCTGCCGCGGACCGCACGTGCCTTCAACCGGCAAAATCAAGGCGTTTAAGCTGCTGAGCATCGCGGGTGCCTACTGGCTTGGCGATGAAAAGAATCCGCAACTGCAGCGCATCTACGGGACTTCGTTTTTCTCGAAGAAAGATCTCGACGACTTCCTGAACAAGCAGGAAGAGGCCAAGAAGCGCGACCACCGTGTGCTGGGACAACAGCTTGACTTGTTTTCCATCCAGGAACTGGCCGGGCCGGGACTGATCTTCTGGCATCCCAAGGGCGGCATCATCCGCAAAGAAATGGAAGACTGGATGCGCGCCGAGTACATCAAGCGCGGCTATTCGCTCGTCTACACGCCGCATGTGGTGCGGCGGCAACTCTTCCATGTTTCGGGTCATGAAGGCTATTACTCGCAGAACATGTTCGACCAGATGGAACTGGACGATGCGGAATACCGGCTGAAGCCGATGAATTGTCCGGGCCATATTCTGATTTACAAAGATTCGCTGAAGTCATACCGTGACCTGCCCGTGCGCCTGGGTGAGTTGGGGACGGTCTATCGCTACGAGCGTTCGGGTGTGATGCACGGGCTGTTGCGGGTTCGCGGCTTCACTCAGGATGACTCTCACATCTTCTGCACCCCGGAACAGATCGAAAGCCGAAATTGGCGGCTGCCTGGATTTTGCGCTCGAAGTCCTGAAAGTCTTCGGCTTCGACCAGTACCAGACTGAGCTCTCTACCTGGGATCCGAATGACCGCAAGAATTTTCTGGGATCGGAAGAGCAGTGGAACATGGCCAACCGCTCGCTCGAAAATGCGCTCAAGCAGCGGCACATGGAATACAAGGTGATCCCCGGCGAAGGGGCGTTTTATGGGCCGAAGATCGACATCAAGCTGGTGGATGCGATCGGACGCCTTTGGCAGCTTTCGACCGTCCAGGTCGACTTCAACCTGCCGCAGCGCTTTAACCTCGAATATGTCGCCGAAGATGGGACGCGCAAACAGCCCGTGATGGTGCATCGCGCGCTGTTTGGATCGATCGAGCGCTTTTTCGGCGTGCTGATCGAGCACTACGCGGGCGCGTTCCCGGTCTGGCTGTCGCCGGTGCAGGCGGTGATGATTCCGATCGCCGAGCGCCATGTCGATTACGCGAACAAGGTCGCCGATCAACTCAAGGCCATTGGAGTGCGCGTCGAAGTCGATGCTCGCAACGAAAAGATGAATGCGAAGATCCGCGAGCACGCAATGCAGAAGGTGCCGTTTTTATTGGTGGTGGGCGACAAGGAATCCGAAGCCGGCAAAGTCAACGTCCGCACCCGCGGCAAGGAGAAAACCGAAGACATGCGGGCCGCAGAGTTTGTGGAGAAGATCAAAAAGCTGATTGCCGAAAAGAGCGCCACACTCTAGCTGTTCTTAGTTGTCATCCAATCTTGGTTTTGTCATCCCACCCTTGGTTTTGTCATCCCGCCTTTGGTCTTGTCATCCCGAGCAACGCGAGGGATCTTGGTTCTTCACGTCGAAGGAAATGACCTGAGGCAGGCCAGACCCTCAGCTAGCGGCGGGATGCTCCGAAGCAACAGCCTCGCTTCTGGCGTGACCGCGCTTGCGCGATTCCGCCCGCGCCAAATCCAGGTCTCGATGCAGAGCGTCAAGCGTAGCCGTGGGAAGCTCGTTCCCCCACTCCTCGAGTTCCGACTCGCTCCAACTTCCATTCAGGCGGATGACATCATCGGCGAAATCCTCCGGAAACGCCAACCGGTACTCGCCTTCACGCACCAGGATGTCGCCAACCCCGCGCCCGGACGAGCTATCGTACACGTGGCGGCTCGAGTCACCCTTGTTGTTTATATAGACCACGAACACTTCCCCATGATCCTCGAAGTTGGGCCGGTAATACCAGGCTTGGCTGGATTCAAATTTAGGGTGGGCCCGCCGTCGCCGGGCAACCACTGCAGGGTCGGCGACTTCGTCATTCGCTGGATCGTAGTAAAGAATCCGCTGGCAGGACTCGCAGAAAACCACCTGAGTTGCCGCACGCACCTCATTGTAGGTCTGCGGTCGCAGCATCACCTGGCACGCCAGGCACTTGTGATCGCGGGCTTCCGAAATGCCCGTCCCGCGATGCTTCGCCACTCGATCATACTGCCGCAGCAGATCGCCATCCACGCCGGCTCGCGCCGTGTCTCGCTTGGCATTCCACTCGGCCAACTGCTTTTCGTCTTCCGCTGTGCGCTGACGGGCTTCGACTTTTTCCTTTTCGATCTCCGCCGTCTCCGCCTTCAACTTCACTTCCGCCGCTCTTACATCCTTCTCGCGAATCTCGGCATTGACCATCAACTCCAGAATCTTGTCTTCGTTGGCGCGAATGTCCTGCTCCGCGAACTGAATCTCGTGCAGCAGAGCTTTGTATTGTTCGTTGGTCTTGACGGCGAGCGATTGGTCGCGGTACTTGGAGATTTTCTGCTGCTGGTCTGAAATCGCGCTCTCGTACTTGCGGCGGGCAGCCTCATCGGCCTTTACCGCCGTCTTCGCTTTTTCCAGGACCGCCCTGGTCCCGGCCAGCCTTTCCTCAATCGCAGCCACCCGCTTGGGCAAGGCGGCGATTTCATCCTTCAAACGCAGGATTTCCCGATCCGCCTGTTGCAGTGCGATCAGATTTTGTACGTCAGGAAGCATCTTCGCTGTTCCGATTTTACCACGCATATCTGCAGCCACGTTGCTTGCAACATCTCGCCTGCACGAACCCGCTCTGCCGGTGTACACTTTTCAGCTTCGTCCTAGAAGAGCTGAATTATGCCCGGAGATGCCTCGTGAATCGACTCGTTGGTCGGGTGATCGTGCACGCATTACTAATTCCCCTCGCCATTGCCCAGTCCGCTGCTCCCAGCAACCCGGCCAGGAAACCTCTCACCATCGAAGCCATCTTCGCCCAGGGCAGCATCACCGGACGCCCCCCCGAAACCATCCAATGGATGCCCGACTACACGAAATTCACCTTCATCCAGCGCGACGACTCCGGCGACTACGGCGACCTCTGGTCAGTCGACGCCGCCACGGGCGCGAAGCGGTTGCTGATCAGCGAAACCAAACTGGCTACGCTCGCTCCGCCGCTCACAAAGATTAAAGACGAGCGCGAAATCGAACGCATCACCCGCTACCACGTCGATCCCTACCACTGGGCGCCCGATGCCAAACACTTGCTCTTCGTTCCCCACGGTCAGCTCTGGTTGTATTCGCTCGAAACCGGCACTGCCGTCCAACTCAGCTCGTCCTCCGACCCAAGCCGTGATCCCAAGTTCTCGCCCGACAGCACCCGTCTCGCCTATGTGCGCAAACACAACTTGTACGTGCGCACCTTTCCTGGCGACACCGAAAAACAACTTACCCGAGACAAAGACGACAAGGACAAAGAAAGAGAGAAAGAGAAAGAAGGCAATCTTCTCAACGGCGAAGTGGATTGGGTCTACGCAGAAGAACTGGGCGTGCGCAGCAATTACTTCTGGTCGCCTGACGGCAAGAGCATCGCCTATCTGCACATGGACGAAACCCGCGTCCCCACGTATCCCATCACCGACTGGATGCCCACGCATCCCACCGTGGATATGGAAAAGTATCCTAAAGCTGGCGATCCCAATCCGGTTGTGCACCTGGGAGTAGTCAACGCTTCTGGCGGCGACACAAAATTCTTTTCTCTCACCGACAACCCTGACACCTACATCCCACGCTTCGGCTGGGTGCGCGATGGCATCCTCTGGGCCGAAGTATTGAACCGCGCTCAAGACAACCTCGACCTTTATTTCATCGAGGCCCACTCCGGTCGCTCCCGCAAGGTTCTAACCGAGACTGCTGCCAACGCCTGGGTTAACGTGAACGACGACATGAAAATCCTACAGTCGGGAGACCGTTTCCTCTGGTCAAGCTGGCGCGACGGAACCACCCAGCTTTATCTCTATAGCTTCGATAAAGAGAACCCGCTCGCCTCCGACGCGAAGCTCGAACGCCAACTCACGAAGGGCGACTTTGAAATGCTCGGCGTCGAGGCCATCGACCAGGACGCCGGCGTGGTCTATTTCACTTGCAACCAGGACGATCCCCGCGAGCGCCAAGTCTACTCAGTGAAGCTGGACGGCTCCGGCTTCGAACCCGTCACCGAGGAAGATGGAACCCATCACGCAATATTCGCCGACGATGGGAAACATTTCGTCGACGAATTTTCCGCTCTGATGACGCCTCCGCGCACCCTGATTTGCAGTACGGACAACAACTGCAAGAACGTATGGAAAGCGCGTAGCGTCGACGATTACAAACTAACCCCGCCCGAGTTCCTGGAATTCAAAGCGGACGACGGCACCGTCCTCTACGGCCAACTCCTGCTTCCCACAGAAAGCGCGCCAGCCGCCAAGATTCCGCTCATCGTAAATATCTACGGAGGCCCAGCCGCCCAGCTGGTCACCAATAGCTGGATCGAGGGCCCTTGGGTCGGAGCCTCCGGACTCTTCCATCAACTTCTAGCTCAGCAAGGATTCGCGATCTTCACGGTGGACAATCGTGGCACACCCAACCGCGACCGCAGGTTCATGACCGCCGTCCGCCATCAATTTGGCGGAATCGAACTGAAAGACCAGCTAACCGCCCTCGACCAACTCTTCACTCAATATCCCCAACTCGATCACACTCGCGTAGGCATCTGGGGATGGAGCAACGGCGCATCCATGACGCTCTATGCCATGACCCATTCAAGCATCTTCAAAGCAGGCGCCGCCGTAGCCCCAGTCACCGATTGGCGTAACTACGACTCCATCTACACCGAACGCAACAACGGCCTGCCCAACGACAAAACCAGCACCAGCTACGTCGATCTGAACCTACCCAAAGTAGCCGACAAGTTGCAAGGCTCGCTGCTGCTTGCCCACGGCACCGGCGACGACAACGTGCATTTTCAAAACAGCATCCAGATGGTCGAAGCCCTAATCAAAGCGCACAAGCAATTCCGCTTCATGGTCTATCCCAACAAAACCCACAGCATCCGCGGCGCGGACGACCGGGACCACCTCTTCCACCAAATCGAAGACCACTTCGAGCACGAACTGAAGTAGTGTAGGGCGGACACTCCTGTCCGCTGCCTTTGGTAAGTCCGCGCCGTCATCCTGAGCAAAGCGAAGGATCTATGCATTCTGTTTGCAGCGCTTTACTCTCGCACGTTGTACAGAAATGCAGGTGCGGCAGGTATTTTGTGGACACGACACTACGGCGCCGCATAACTCCGCGAAAATGCTGCGATCGTATCAACCTGTTACCCTTTGTTTTCGTCCCGTAACCAAGTTATATTGGCAAAACTGAACAATCCAAACCCGCATTGAAAAGCGTAATACTTAAAGAGGGCAAGCCGTCACCGGGCGCTCCGCCATTGGCTATCCGAGCACAAAGGGAGAAAATGCAGCATGCAGGGATTCAAAATCATCATTTTCTCCTTGCTCCTAATGCCCTGCTCTTTGCGCGCGCAGGAGATCATCCTGAAGGGCCGCGTCATCGACCCCGACGGAAACGCTCTACCTATCGCCTCAGTCCAACTCATCGACCACGATCAAATTCGAGCCCAAGCCACTTCGAGACCCGACGGCCAGTTTCTGATGAAAGTCACCTCGCCCGGCGAATTCGTCATTAAAGCCGACGCTCCCGGATTCCGCCCCATCATCCGCCCGCTCATCGTTCGCCCAACTGGAAACCCCGCGATCGAGATCCAAATGACCCAACTCACTTCGCGGATCGAGAACATCACAGTCACCGCCGACGTCAACGAATCCGACGTCCTCTCTCCCGATCCCGGAGAAAAAGTTTTCGTCAGTCAGGACTTGCTCGACGCCAATCCCGGCCGTCCCGGCGCCCCAGTCTCCATCCCCGGATATCCCATCGAAACCGCCTCCAGCGGCATCAAAGCCCCGCAATACTTTGCCCCCGGCGTAGCCGGAGATCACGGAGAACCCATCGCCCAGTACATCGCCGTCGGCTCCTACCTCGTGCCCAATAATCTATCCGCGAACGCGCACGGCAACGGCTACGCCGATCCCAACATTTTCATCCCCCAGGTTCTGGAAAGCGTTCAAATCGACGGCGGAGCATTCAACATTCGCGAAGGCAATCATTCCGTCAATCTAGCCGCGACCTACGGCCTGCGCTCCCGCCTCGACCCATTTCTCACAGTCACGGGAGACTACCGCGACATCGACGTCGTAGCCGGCCTGAGCCCCACTCCCGAATCCTGGATGGCCTTCGAAGCCTCCTACGGCAACGGATTCCTCAGTCGCCTCGAACATCGCCAACAATACAAATTCAACGGCGAGCGCGCGTTCCACCTCGGCCAGCACCGCGTGACTCTCTTCGGCATCGGCTATTACGGCTTCTCCGACGTTCCCGGCCTGGTCCCGATCTTCGCCCGCAAATTCCGCCGACGCCAATCTCCCCCAACTACGGAGACACCGTCGATCCCCGCCAGAAAGACCAAACCCACACCGCACTCATAGCCGCGAACGATGTCTGGCAACTCAGCGGAAGCCAGCAACTGCAGCTCTCCGGCTTTTTCCGCACCTACAATCTCTCCTTATTCTCAGATTTCGGACAAGGCCTGATCCGCCAAAGCGAGTTCCGCACCGCCGCCGGAGCCAGCGCCAACTACGTAAACAAAATTACCGAGTATTTATCCTTCCTCGCAGGCCTCGACTACAACCGCGAAGCCCCCCGCCGCGACGACCTCGACCACTACGGATTCTTCAATCCCAGCCAGCCAAACGATTACGGCCCCTTCACTCCCGTGGACGCAAACAACGTCACCATAGGATCGCTCTCGCCGTACATCGCCGCCGAAGGCGCGCTCACCCGCTACTTCCGCTACTATCTAGGATGGCGCCGCGACCAAATTGATTTCGACAACGACGACCTCCTGCACGCCCAGAATTCCTTTCAAAAATGGACAGGCGTGAACTCCCCAAAAGCCACCCTATCTTTTCTTCCCAAGGATTCCTGGTACGTCCCCCTACTCTCCCTAAGCTTCGGCCAAGCCTTCTTCACCGAAGACCCTCGCATCGGAACCGGCACGACCGCAGGCACTCCAGTAGCTACGTCGCATTCCTATCAACTAGTAGCCTCCAAGACCATCCACAAAACCGACGTGCGACTAACTCTCGGCCACGTAACCAGCAGCGCCGAACTCGCCAAAATCGATCCCGACACCGGACTGCAATTCAACCAAGGCCCCAGCCGCCTCCGCTTCATGACCATCGCAGTCCGCAGAAACTTTCGCTCAACATCACTTCTAGCAACCTTTTCAAAAGCCGACGCCCGCGACCTCAACACCGGACAACCCACCCCAGAAGCCCCACGCACCATCTTCGACGTGCTGGGAACCATCCAAAAGCTACCGCTCCACCTGCAAGCCCGCGGAGAATTCGAATACGTAGCCACCAAGCCCCTGGGCACCGGATGCCTCCCAATCCTGACCGCGGAATGCACCGGCACACCAGTAAAAGAATTTCGCGGCGCCCTAATCCGCCCCTTCCTGAACGCCCGCATAACCGCCGGCGTAAATTTCCTAATCGCCACCGGCTACACCGGCCAGACCACGGAGAATTTCTACCCGTCCGATATCCAGGAGGTAGTAGGAGTCCGCATCCCCTCCTACGCCAGCCTATCGATCACCTACAGATTCGGCCACCCCGCCACCCAATAATTCAGTCATCCCAAAAACAACGCAGTCATCCTGAGGAAGCGGAACTTTCGCAAAGCGAAGGTTCCCGACCAAGAGCCTGCCCCAAGCCTGTCGAGGGAATCTCCGCCCGTTCTGGCTCGTTCCACCACATGATCGAGGACCACTTCGAGCAGAACCTGAAATAACGCACCTGGGGACAGCCGCCCTCGGCTGCCCAGTCGAGCGAAGCTCGACAGGCCGCTACATGTAGATAAGTACAGCCATCGAAGCAAACAAGCCGTCATCCTGAGGCGGTGGAACCTTCGCAAAGCGAAGGTTCCCAACGAAGGATCTCTGCACTCCCCCTCCTCGCGCCACCTATGTAGGCGCGTGCGTCCACGCCCGTGCGGCCCGACGTAGAATTCCCAACCAAATTGACCAAGCATAAGCCCCTCGGCCACCTGCCCCAACAGACCGGCGAGAGACCAGGTTTTGGGTGGAGCAGCGCTTCAGCGCTGCATTAAAGACTCCGGACAAGATTCACGCCCAAAACTCAGCGAAGAATCACTCACCGGATCGTTTGGAGCCGAAAATGTATCCAAGTATGGCGCTGAAGACCGGCAGAATGGAAGACGCCACAACAAGTTGAAAAAGCTGTGTGGCGCGCTCTACTTGGAGCTTCGCCATCTGCTGATAAATTTCGGCTGACTGCTTGTAGGCATCCACGAGCCCCTTGTATTGCTCAACGTCGCCGGAATTCGGCGGCGTCGTCGGAGGCGATGGGAGTTGCAAGCAGTGGAAGGACACAAAGAAAATCGCGCCCGAGGCTAGAATGATGTAACCAAAAAAAGCAAGGGCCAGCCAAAGGCCGACCCATTGCAGCGGTTCTAACTTTCGCATCCGGAGCTTCTGCAGAATGTCACTCGGCAGAGGGTTAGCTTCCTCCCTCTTGCCGCTGGCCCCGCCGCTTCCTTGCACGTCGTTCATGGCAGGACAACGTCCTTAGTCTTGTTGTCCTGTGAAATGGTTATTTTACCGTCCTTCTTCTCTCCGTCGAGATACTTATATAACGCAACCGCGCGCCTTAGAACGTCCACCTTGGTCGTTCCTTTTTCGTCCGCTAGTTGCTCCAAGATATCGTTCATTTTGTCGTTAAATTCAACTGTGAGCTTTGGCATGTACGCTCTCCCCTAGAATATATACCAAATATACACTAAATGTACTTACTGTCAAGGTATTTTTAGTGTATTATTGATTCTTTTGGCTAGAAATTGGAGTTGCCGACACTTCGGGATCAAAACCCGCCTTGCTGGCTTCAAGAGTGGTAGCCCCAAGGTACTTTGCCCCGCGCTTCGCGTTGTAGGGAATGAGACTTGGAGACATCTGAAAGAAGCAAACCTGCCCGATACGTAGGCCAGGCGTGAGCTCGAGTGGTAGCCGACCGGCATTACTAAGTTCGAATGTGAGAACACCCGCAAATCCAGGGTCCACAAAGCCCGCAGTCGCGTGCACCAACAGCCCGCGCCTTCCCCAAGAGCTTCTGCCTTCTATGCGCCCTGCAAGATCGCCTGGCAGTTTGAAGTACTCCAAGGTTGAGGCCAAGACGAATTCGCCGGGATGTAGATAGAACTTCCCTTCCGCAGGCAAGATTAGCGTCTCCGTGTAAACTTTTTCCTCGTCCGGAAGCTGCTCCAGATTAAGGTAAGGGCGGTTAATGTTCTCAAGCTTCTGGAAGTCCGTACTCAGGCGCACGTCGAGTGAGGACGGTCCGAACTGCCGTTCCGCCCTAATGATCGGCGTGACGACCAACCTTTTCCTCGGGTCGGGGTCGACCAGACGCTTGGCAATTTCAATATCAGAAAGCAACATAGAACTCACTACACCGCGCCGGGTCGCTTAAGAAGTTCCGCATGCACGGCCGCCAGCTCCAGCGACTTCAACAATCGACGATCGACCTTCTCGACATAGTCAGAATAGACCTCCAGAGATGGCTTCTTGCCAGCTCCAGGAAAAGTTTCCATCAACTTGGCTTCGAAACTCGAGAGCCTATAGATTCCAGCCAGCAGTCAGAATCTCGGAGCTCGGGACCGGTAGCTCATCAAATCCGAACAGAACCTCATAAGCGCGGTCAATCGTGGTTTCACCGCACTTGAGCGCGTCCAACGCCTCGTATAAGTCCGTATCCGAACGAGCCCGGCGACTGGCGATCGGTTGACCCCAATCTGCGGTCGACTGAAGCTCGCGCGCGGCCTCCCTGGCTCTATCGGCATTCGTACGGTCGAATTGCGAAAGTCCAAGCTCATTTACTTTCGAAGCGATCTCCTTGGACTTAGACTTAAGCAGTTGCTCGATTTCTGACGTTCTCTTCTGGAGACCCTCTCGCTTATTCTTCTCCACCCTCTCAACCTTCCAGTTATAGTCATACTCGTAAACTTGAAATTCCTTCTCGAAGTCATCCGTCTCAACTCCAAGGCCTGACAAATAGTCGCGTACAAGCTGTACCCTAAGAGGAGTGGGCGGATGTCCCGCTGATCTCGTGTCCGGCACCTTGAGCTGAGGCTGCATCATTTCAATGAAGAGAATCGGCAACAGGGAGGCAGGGCCCAACACGTGCGCGGCGACGAAGTCCGCGACCGTCTCACCAATTATCTGCGCATCCCATCCCTCGCCGGGGAAGATGCTCTGTGAAATCGCGTGCTCGTCATTAACGCTATGCCCGAACTCATGCGCTAGTACAGCCCAAGCCAGCGCATTATCCTTGTCTGCGAACGCCTGACATAGAACATTTCCTCCTTGCTTTAGCTGGTCTCGCTCCTGTTGCTCTATGTTTATTTTCTTCAGTCGAG
>CAWISU010000010.1:0-16284 GCA_963838765.1 uncultured Acidobacteriota bacterium
TGAATACGTAAAGCGCTGCGGCATCGACGCTTTCCCGTGTCGATGGTCTAGGCTCGAAGAACTTTTCCTATCGTAAGTTTTCTCTAAATTTGGTCGGGCGGGAGGGGACCCGCGCGATCTATTCAACCCGTTGATTTCAAGACAGAATCGTCAGGATGACGGGCGCCGAACAATGGCGCCTGGATGAACGCCGGCCGCCCAACATTTTGCAAGTCGTTGCGCGTATGTCACAGCCGCGTACCCGGAATGGTGGTAAAAACCGAAGGCGTGCGTGGTCGGGGCTCGTGTCATGAACAAAATTTGGCTTGTCGGTGCCGCTTTGCTTGCGACTTTGGCGGGCGGCTCTGCTTTTGCTGCCGATTTGCCCGCGGCACCTTACGTCAAGGCGCCGCCACCGACGCCGATTTTCAGTTGGACCGGCTGTTATCTCGGCATCGAAGGTGGCGGGTCCTGGGGGCAAAGCCAGCATACGGCCGTGGGCCCGGCGAATGCCGGACTGCCGATCAACAACTCATTCAACGTCGACGGCGGCCTTTTCGGCGGCACCGTCGGGTGCAACTACCAGATCATCCGTTCGCTTCAAATTGCAATTTCAATCTCCCCTGGGTCAGAAAAGCTAGCCACGGATTTTACGGATCCGTTATGATCCGCGCCGATCCGTGGCCATGCGCGCCAGATCCCTCGCTACGCTCGGGATGACGCCGGTGAGGCTCGGACGCCTCACCAAACGGCGTCACTTCTTGTCTTCGACGTCTACGTACTCGGCGTCGATTACGCCTTCGTCTTTCTTGGCGTGGCCATTGGACGAGGCTCCCGCTCCCGGACCGGCTTCAGGGCCTGCTCCCGGCGCGCCTTGCGGCGGTTGGGCTGCCTTGTACATCTGCTCGGCCAGCTTGTGCGAAGCCTGGGTCAAGGTCTCGCGGGCCTTTTCCATGGTTGCTTTGTCGCCGCTTTCCAACGCCTTTTTGGCGTCGGCGATTGCGTTTTCGACGTCGCCACGTTCCGAGCCGGAAATCTTGTCGCCCTGCTCGCGCAGCATTTTCTCCACGCCATAGACCATGGAGTCGAGCTGGTTCTTGGCGTCGATGGCTTCGCGCTGGGCTTTGTCCTCGGCCGAATGCGCGTCGGCTTCTTTGGCCATGCGCTCGACTTCATCCTTGCTCAGACCGGAAGACGACGTGATCGTGATCTTCTGATCCTTGCCCGTGGCCGTATCTTTCGCAGTCACGTTGAGGATGCCGTTGGCGTCGATGTCGAACGTCACCTCGATCTGGGGCACGCCACGGGGAGCCGGGGGCAACCCGGTCAGGTGGAACTTGCCCAGAGTGCGGTTCTGCGCCGCCATGGGACGCTCGCCTTGCAGAACGTGAACTTCGACTGAAGTCTGGCTATCGGCTGCGGTCGAAAACGTTTCCGTCTTGCGAGTCGGAATCGTCGTGTTGCGCGGAATCATCGGCGTGGCTACGCCTCCCAGCGTTTCAATCGCAAGGGTCAGCGGAGTCACGTCGAGCAACAGCAGATCCTTGACTTCGCCGCCGAGCACGCCGCCCTGAATCGCCGCGCCGATCGCGACGACTTCGTCCGGATTCACACCCTTGTGCGGCTCTTTGCCGAACAGCTCTTTTACCAGCGCCTGAATGCGCGGCATACGAGTCTGGCCGCCGACCAACACGACTTCGTTGATCTTGCTGGCGTCGACGCCCGCATCTTTCATGCACTGCTTGCACGGACCGACCGAACGCTGAATGATGTCTTCCACCATCGATTCCAGCTTCGCCCGGGTCAACTTCTTGACCAGATGCTTCGGACCGCTGGCATCCGCGGTGATGAAGGGTAGATTGATCTCGTGCTCCATGGTGGTGGAGAGTTCGATCTTCGCCCGCTCCGCCGCGTCGCGCAGACGCTGCAACGCCATCTCGTTGCCCTTGCCGCGCAGGTCGAGACCTTCGTCCTTCTTGAACTCGTCGATTAGCCAATCGACAATGCGTTGATCAAGGTTGTCGCCGCCGAGGTGGGTGTCACCGTTGGTGGCTTTCACTTCGATCACGCCTTCGCCGACTTCGAGCATCGAAATATCGAACGTCCCGCCGCCGAAGTCATAAACCGCGATGGTCTCATCCTTCTTCTTGTCGAGACCGTAGGCCAGCGCCGCAGCCGTGGGCTCGTTGATGATGCGCTTGACGTCGAGCCCGGCGATCTTGCCCGCATCTTTCGTGGCCTGCCGTTGGGCATCGTTGAAGTACGCCGGCACGGTGATGACCGCGTCGTTCACCTTCTCGCCGAGGTAGTCTTCGGCCGCCTTCTTCAGCTTTTGCAGAATCATGGCGGAAATCTGCGGAGGCGTAAATTCCTTACCCTGCGCCAGCACCGCGACGTGGTCGCCCGACTGCACCACCTTATATGGGACCATCTTGATCTCTTCTGTCACTTCGTCGAAGCGGCGTCCCATAAACCGCTTGATCGAATAAACCGTATTCTCCGGATTGGTGATGGCCTGCCGCTTAGCCACCTGCCCGACCAACCGCTCGCCGGTCTTGGTAAATCCAACGACCGACGGGGTAGTCCGCCCACCTTCTTCATTGGGGATCACCTTCGGCTCGCCGCCTTCCATCACGGCGACGCACGAGTTGGTGGTTCCCAAGTCAATTCCTATAATCTTGGCCATAACTGGCTCCTCCTTAAACTAGATAAGTCCTGTGTAATCAGTTGATTCATGATTACGAACGACCCCATCCTAAGACTTGAGTGAATCGTTGTCAAGGTTTAGATGCTATGATTCGAGAAGGGGATGCAGCTTCGATCTGCCTCTCGCGTCTCTAAAATTGGAAGCCGATGTCTCTCAATCTTGTCACAGCGTGGCCGATCGCGATAGTCGCAGTCTCTGACCGCCGATTGACAGACTTCATCTCAAGGAAAGTTACAACAAACCGTTCCACGAAGATGACGGTATTTGGTTGTGCGGACGCGCATGGGGTCATCGTGTATAACGGAATCGGAACGGATCTCGACGGGCTTACGCCGAGCGACTGGCTGATGCAGCTCGCAGAGAGGACACTTTTTAATGGCAAGCTCCATGACGTGCTCGAAGGAGTCAGGACTGATTTGGAGGCTCGGCTTAGACCTCTTCGTACGAGATATGGTCCGAAGATAGCGAGGCACACATTTACGTTCGGCGCGTGGCACAACGGCATTAGCGCGCTCTATCACATCTCGAATTTTGAGTCACTTGATGGAAGCGAGAAATTGCTCAAAGGAAGTGAAACAGTGTGGCAAAGCGAGTCCCTACCCAAACCGGGGGCTGAGCTCAGAGGAGTAGCAACTGGCGTTCTGCCTCCGCGGGCCGATCTGAGGGCTGTTTGCGAGACCATCAAAACTAAAAACATCAATCAGATTGTGGCCCGTTGTATCAAGGTCGTAAGAGATGTCGCGTACAGACAAGGTAAGGCCAGAGGAACAGTAAGTGCCGCTGCTCATTGGGCGGTTATCGGACCTAATCGCGACCAGGTTCACTGCGGCCTTGACGTTGTCGGTGGACGGGTCGCGCAGATCCGCCGAATGTCGTTAACGTTCAGGCTCAATCCCCCGTCGTCGGTACAATGTCCGTTCGTTTTGGAGGAGGGGCGTTATTCAAAGATGCATATGTCTACGCTGTCGCCGGGGATGGAAGCGAGATGAACGTTGCCCAGTACGACCCGATAGCGAAACGCGCAGTCTTTTCTGAACCAAGGTGCGGAGTTTGCGGTTCTCCGTGGCCTGCTTCACATCGATACTGCGAAGTGTGCTTACATGATGAACATCACGCCCCGGGGCAAGAAGCGACGCGGAAAGTGACCGCCCTGTTCCCGCGCCCGCCGTAGAAGACAATGGAGGAATAATGGAACATTTCAACGATTTGATGAATCGGTGGCAGGATACATGTTATCCGGGGCAAGGGCGCCCGTTCACCGTGCATCAGTACGTCAGTGAGGACATGATTTGGTTGTCCGACTCGCGCCAAGGCGGTCACAATGTCAAAACTTCGCGGGAGCGAATGGAATCGCAAATCGCCCTCCAACTCATCCTCGACGCTGAAGAAGCGAAAAGGAAAGAGTCCTGTGATCTGCTTCGCGTGTATAAAGCAAAGCTTACAGCTCTGGATGAAGCGACCCGGCGCGAATTAACTTCAAAGCTCAACGGTATTGACCACGAAGTTAAGGAATTACGGGACCAGTGTGACACTATCGCTGAAAAACTCGCCGCCCTACCTTGACGACGGGTGCCCCGCTCCTTGGGGGGCTGGCCCACCCTTTTTCTCTTATTTTAACTCTCGAGGGTGCCCCGTCCTTGTCGCGTTTTCTGCGACAGGGCGGGGAATTTGATCTCCCTCGGACAGGATGGAGCCGAAGCCGAAATCCCCGCCCTGTCCCTGCAAAGAGCGCAGGGACAAGGACGGGGCACCCGCTCGAACAACTCGTAACGAAAGGGGCGGGCCAGCCCCCAGCACGGCGTCCGCAGATTGTTCCGTCACTGTTTCAAGTAACGAAGCGCAACACATCCTGATTTAAAAGTCTTTGACTCAACAAGTTTTAGTTGTAAGTTCTTCGGCAGGCTAACACCTTCCAACAACCGTCTCCCTTCTCCAGCAATGATTGGCATAACGACAAAACGATATTCGTCAACCAGACCAAGCTCTATAAGTTGCGAAGGAATATCTACACCGCCGACCAAAATATTTTTGCCTTGTTCTTGCTTCAATTTAAGTATTTCGTCGCGAAGGTTGGTAGGAACAATTCTCGTATTTTTTCCTTCGACGCTATCCAATGATCGCGAGAAGACAAGATGTTTCTTGGAGTCAAATGCTTGAGCAAATTCTTTGTCCGCTTTTGTCGAAGAAGGGTCTTTTGCGGCATCAGGCCAATAAGGAACCATCAATTGATAGGTTTTGCGGCCATAGACGAGCAGGTCAACATCTCGCAGAAGCTGCGTATAATATCCAAGCAGTTCTTCGTCGGCAATCATTTTGGTGTGGTCGCAGCAGCCATCCAGGGTAAGGTTGATTGCGAAGATTACATTTCTCATTTGATTGTCCTGACCCGCTTATTGTAGCGGCGCTTGTGCGCCCTTTGCACAGTCCGGCTTAACAACCTTCCGTTCCGTCCGACCAGCGTTGCACGGGAACCACGAACTGCGTCAGGTGCTCGACGGGGTCGCTCATGCTCCTTCTTCCACGCCGGGTGGGAGCCAGCGGCGTAGCTTCGCGCTGGCTCGTTCATCCCATTCAAGACGGTGCATATTCCGAAGTCGCGGCGGGTGAGACTATTGCGCTGCTTTCTCCGGAGCCGGGTAGAAAAGAAGCTCGCGCACCTCGCCGGCCACGTCGCAGGCGATGGCACCCTTCTTCGCCCATGCCAGCGCCTCGTTGATATCGGCGCATTCCAGTATCCAAAATCCGCCCATGTGCTCCTTGGTCTCGATGTACGGCCCGTCGGTGACGAGCACCTTGCCGTCGGGCTGGGCCCGCAGCGTCTTCGCGCTGCCAGCCGGGGAAATGCCGCAGGCGAACTTTCTTACGCCGGCAGCAATCATTTCGCGGTTGAGAGCGTGAATCTTCTCGACCATCGCTTCGGTTACGACGGACGGGTCGAAGTCGTCGGGGAGGTAGTTAGCAACTAGATACTGTGGCATAGCTTCACTTTCTCCTGTAACGGTCTTTATTCTTCAGTCTTTGGGCGGGCCGGTTGCCCTGCCTTCACTATATAGTCGAACGGCCGGACCGGAATTCGACAAATCGTCCAAGAAAAGTTTTCTTCTGCATGCAGACGGCGGGGAGAACATCGTAGGATGAATCGCATGACGCGAGAATTGGAATTAGACTGCCTCAACCAGTTGGCAGCGACCCCCGCGATCCTGCGCGGATTGATGTGCGGCCTGTCGGTCGAAGATACCGAATGGAAGCCCGCGCCCGACCGCTTTTCGGTGGCGGAAGTGCTCGCGCATCTTTCCCATTCCGAGGGCCACTGCTATCGAACCCGCGTGGACCGGTTCGTGAGTGAGGAACTGCCGGAGTTCGAGCCGGACGATGCGCAGATGTACCTGGAGTTGTACCGCAACGCCAATGCGGAAGATGCCTTCGACCATTTTGCAGAGCAGCGCGAGAGCAACGTGGAGTATCTGCGGAGCTTGCCGCGAAGCGCCGGGGAACGCCGCGCGAGGCACCAGGAGGCCGGCGAAATCACCCTGCAACAAATGCTGCATGAGTGGACCATGCACGATCTGGGACATATCCGGCAGATCGCTGAGCTGGTGAGAGCGCGAAAACACCTGCAGGCAGCGGGAAAACTGGGCGATAGCTACCGCCTGAAACCATAGATTTCCAGTCGGCGCAACAGAAAACGGGGATGGCACCCTGCGCTTATTCTCCGTCCAAACATTGAAATTGTAGAAACGCGGCTGCCAGATAAGCGTTGGCGTGCTTTCAGTCGTACTTCTCATACCGAATCGACTTGCGGTCCCAGCCCAGCGACTTCAGGAGTTCGCGGTTGCCTTTGATCATCTTGTCCAGGCCGCAGATGTAGGCATGCATGTCGACACGTCCTCGGGCAATGTTGGGAACATGTTTCTGCACGTAGCCTCGCAGGCCGTCCCACTGCGGTTCGCCGCGGCTGAGCGTGGGCAGGTAATGAAAGTTTGCGTGATCCTTGGCCAGGCGCTGGAATTCATCGTGATAGTAGATGTCGTTTTCTGTGCGATTGCCGAAGATCAGGTAGAGTTGCTTGCCTTGGTGACGTGCATTGTTGGCGTCCGGCGAAGATGGGCGAGGACGCCCGTCGTCCATTGAGTTAAAGAGCCATTGCAGCATGGAACGAAATGGGGCGATCCCTGTGCCTGTGGCGATGAAAATCGTGTCGCGCATCGGTGGGCGCAGGATGAAATCGCCGAATGGTCCCTGGCACGGGATTTCGTCGCCTTCTTGCATGTCGCAAAGGAAGTTGGACATGAAGCCGTCCTGGACGCGGTTCAGGCATAAGGCGAACTTATTGGTGCTGTCTGGCGGGGAGGCGATGGAGTAGGCGCGGGTGATCTCTTCGCCATCGGGCTTGTTGGTTTTGAATGAGAGCCATTGGCCGGCTACGAAGGCGAAGCGGGGGATGGCGTTCATTTCGAATTCGAGATGCATGGTGAGTTCGGAGAGGGGAACTGAGCGGGTGAGGCGTGCGGTGAAGGTTTGGAGTGGCATTGCTTGGTTAGATGAATTAATTCTGGATTGCGACGCTGGGTGGTGAGAACCCCCCGGGATGGCGTGGTACGTCGTTCGCTTCGCGTACGACGCCTGCGCTCAGGATGACAACGGGTTGGTTGATGCGGGCTAGAAGCTACTCCACCGTTACTGACTTGGCCAGATTTCTTGGTTGATCTACGTCGCAGCCGCGGCGTACTGCGATGTGATAGGCGAGTAGCTGCAGGGGGACAATTTCAAGAATCGGCGAGAGCTCTTCCGGTGCCGGAGGAATGTACAGCACGTGGTCGGCGGCTTCTTTGATGTCTTCGTCGCCTTCGGTGGCCAGGGCTATGACGATGCCGGAGCGGGCTTTTACTTCTTTCAAGTTGGAAATGGTTTTCTCGTAGCGCACCATCGAGAGTTCGTTGTTGGGGTCGCGAGTGGCGACGATTACGACTGGCAGATCCTCGTCGATCAGGGCGTTGGGGCCGTGTTTCATCTCGCCCGCGGGATAGCCTTCGGCGTGGATGTAGGAAACTTCTTTCAGCTTCAATGCGCCTTCGAGCGCGATGGGATAGTGAATACCGCGGCCCAGGAAGAGGAAGTCCTGTGCGCGGACGTACTGTTTCGCCAACTGTTCACAATCTTCGTCGTGCGTCAGCAAGTGCTCAAGTTTGCCGGGAATCAGAGTGAGTTCATGCACCGCCCGCGTGGCTTGCTGTTCATTCATCGTGCCGCGCACTTGCGCCAAATAAAGCGAGAACAGATAAAGAGCTGTGAGCTGGGCAGTGAACGCTTTGGTCGAGGCGACGCCAATTTCCGGTCCGGCGTGGGTGTAGATGGTGCCCGCGGCTTCGCGCGTGATCATAGAGCCTACGACGTTGCAGATGGCGAGCGTCTTCGATCCCCGGGCCTTGGCTTCGCGCTGAGCGGCGATGGTGTCGGCGGTTTCGCCGGATTGCGAGATCACTAGCGTGATGGTGTCGGGTTCGACGATGGGATTGCGATAGCGCCACTCGCTGGCGTAGTCCACTTCGACTGGGATGCGCGCCAGGCTCTCGATCATGAACTTGCCCGCCTGTCCCGCGTGCCAGCTGGTGCCACACGCCTCGATGTTGATTTTCCTGGCGGCTTTGAATTCGGCGTCGCTGATTTCCATTTCGTCGAGGAAGATGTGGCCGGTTTCCTGCGAGATGCGTCCCAGCGTGGTGTCGCGAACGGCTCGGGGCTGCTCGTAAATCTCTTTCAGCATGAAGTGCTTGAACCCGCCCTTTTCAGCCATGATCGGGTCCCAGGTCACGTGCTGAACCTTGCGCTCAAGGGGCTTTCCGTCGAAGTCGGTGACTTGCACACCTTGCGGGGTGATGACGGCGAGGTCGCCGTCGGCGAGGAAGAACAAGTCGCGGGTGTGATAGAGAATGGCCGGCACGTCGGAGGCGACGAAGTATTCGTCCTTGCCCAGGCCGATCACCGCAGGCGGCCCATTGCGAGCGGCGATGATGGTGTTCGGGGCATCCCCGGCTATGACTACAAGAGCGAACACGCCAGTTAATTGACCGACCGTTTTACGCACCGCCTCTGCGAGTGATGGGCGATGTCCGTTGCCCGTTTTGAGGTAATACTTTTCGACCATGTGGGCAATGACTTCGGTGTCGGTTTCAGTGGTGAATTTGTGACCTTCTTCGATGAGCTTTCGTTTCAGGGTGACGTAGTTTTCAATGATGCCGTTGTGCACGACCACGATGGTTCCGGTGCAGTCACGATGAGGATGCGCGTTTTCTTCCGTGGGGCGACCGTGCGTAGCCCAGCGGGTATGGCCAATGCCGTAAGTTCCGTCGAGCGGCTTGAGGCGAATGACTTCTTCGAGATTACGCAGCTTGCCCTCGGCACGGCGGACTTGCAGGCCTTCGCCGTTGCCGCACACTGCGATTCCGGCGGAGTCGTAGCCGCGATATTCCAGACGCCTTAGCCCTTCAATGATGACGGGTACCACGCTCTTCTTGCCCACATATCCCACAATGCCGCACATATTTGCTCAGATGCTAATTGACCTCTTGTGAAAGTCGACTCATAGCTGCGCTTTGTTTCGCGGAACTCCCTGACACCTTATCGTGGAATCAGGCAGCGCTGGGGTCCTTCGACTCCGCAGATTCTCCGCTTCGCGGAGAATCCACTTCGCTCAGGATGACACCTAGCAGATGAGAGTTTCCCGCTTAATCGCTACTCCTCGAGGGAGAAACGGAATTCTTCGATGACCGGATTGGTCAGAACTTCTCGAGCCATGCGCCCAACTTCCGCTTCCGCTTCCGCCCGGGTCAGTCCGCCGTCCAGCGTGAGCTCGAAATACTTGCCTTGGCGGACTTCTTCCAGGCCCTTGTAGCCCATTTTCTTCAGAGCACCATGGATCGTCTTTCCTTGAGGATCCAAGACGCTCTTCTTCAGTGAAACATACACATAAGCTTTCATGGGGGAGTTTTTATTATACGTCACGCGGTACGCGGAGGGTGGTGCACGAGCGGCTTAGACCAGTTGGGCGAGTTGCGTGTCCAGGTCTGCCAGCGCGCTTTGCAGGATTTCGCGGTGGCGAGGGTTCTGGGCGGCTTCGAGTTGCTGGAGCACGTGCTGGCGGGACAGCATTAAACCCTGCATGTGGCGCTGGCTGGCAATTTGGGCGGGAGTCAGTTGCGGCTTGGCCGGAGCGGGGGACGATACCGCTTCAGCCTGCTGCTCCTCGACCGACTTGCTCTCCCAGCCCCGCGCCATGCGGAAATTATACCTGCCCAAGTTGTGGCCGATCGTCAGTTTTGTCTCAGCATTAGACAGGTTGATGGCGCGAATTTGGGCAAACGAATCGCCGATTTTCAGCCTGAATGGAGCATGGGGGCATGAGGAGTGCCAAGCTGGGCACGAAAGTGCCATAACAAAAAATAAAGGTTATGCTTGGAGGAAAATAGGGTTTATGATTTTGGAAAGCAAGTTGGGTTTAGTCCGGAAGAGTTCATCGAGGGGGCTTCCTTATGCGGATTTGCGCAAATGGACCCTGATCGCCACTTCGAAGCAGAAGATGTAGCGCGTTACGATGCGTTGTTGCAGATGACGGACCTTGTGGTTCACCATCGTGACGTGCCTGACCTATTGCCGGAACTCGCGCAGCGGTTGCACAAAGTGGCCTCGTTTGAACTTGCCAGCTTTTCTCTGTACGATCCCGAAAAAAAAGTGATGCGAATGCGCTTCTGGGAAGGAAGTGAGCGCCTTTCCGACACGACCGAATTGCCAGTCGAAGAATCGGCTTGCGGTTTTGTGTGGGAAAAACAGCGCCCGATGGTGTGGCCTGACCTGCAGCAGGAAACCCGGTTTCGGCGCACGGTGCATATTCTCACAGAAAAAGGGGTTCGCTCCTATTGTGGACTTCCGCTCACGACCGGGCAAAAGAAGTTCGGCGCGCTGGGCCTGGGAAGTTCGCGTCCCAACGCGTACGGTGAAGAGGATGTGCATTTGCTGCGGCGAGTTGCCGAGTTGGTGGCGCTGGGATTGGAAAACGTTATGACCCGGGCCGCCTTCCTGGAAGAAAAGGAACGGCTGGAGATGCTGCTGGAGGTGGGTAGGACGTTGATGTCGAATCTCGACGTGCAGCAATTGTTTCCAGCGATCTCAGGGCTGATTCGAAGGGTGGTCCGGCAAGACTATGCCAGCGTGACCTTGTATGAAGAAACCCACCGTTGGCTGCGAGTGTATGCCCTGGATTCCGCGCTTGCCGATGACGTGATCGCTCCCGATGCAGCGGTGCCCATTGTGGAGTCTGCGGCGGGGCCGGCGTTCTTGAAAGGGGAGACCAAAGTCAGCACCCGCGAGGAGTTGGCGGCGATCGATTCTACGGCGGTAAGGCAAATGCTGGAACTTGGAATTCGATCATTCTGCTCCATTCCCCTGATCACCAGAAAGGGAAAGCTTGGGACTTTGAACCTGGGTAGCACGGCTGACCACGCCTTTGCTCAGCAAGACGTCAGCTTCTTGAAGCAAGTAGCGGCCCAGGTGGCCATGGCCTTGGACAATGCAAGGGCATACCGCGAGATTGAGGAGCACACGGACAAGCTAAAAAAGGAAAAGCTTTACCTGCAAGATGAAATCCGCTCGGTGCTTAACTTCGAAGAGATCGTGGGCGAAAGCCCGGCTCTCAAGCACGTTCTGACCCAGGTCAATACGGTGGCGCCACTCGATGCCACGGTGCTGATCCTCGGGGAGACGGGAACTGGCAAGGAACTAATTGCTCGCGCCATTCATCGCATGAGCTCTCGGAAAGACAGCAGTTTCATCAAGCTGAACTGTGCTGCGATTCCCACCGGGCTGCTGGAGAGCGAACTTTTCGGGCACGAAAAAGGGGCATTTACCGGCGCCGTCAGCGCAAAAATCGGACGACTCGAGTTGGCGGATAAAGGGACGCTGTTTCTGGATGAGGTAGGAGACATCCCGCTGGAGTTGCAGCCCAAACTCTTGCGGGTGTTGCAGGATCAGGAATTTGAGAGGCTGGGCGGGGTGCGGACGATCCGGGTGAACATACGCCTGATCGCCGCTACCAATCGGGATCTCGCGAAGAGTGTGGCGGCGCGGGAGTTTCGCAGCGATCTCTACTATCGCCTGCATGTTTTTCCCGTCCACATGCCTCCTTTGCGGGAACGGGCGAAGGATGTTGAGTTGCTGGTGCGTTACTTTGTCCAGAAGTTCGCCCGCCGGATGAACAAGCAGATTGAAACCATCCCCACGGAAACCATGAATGCGCTGTCTCGCTGGGAGTGGCCGGGAAATGTGAGAGAGCTGGAGAATTTTATCGAAAGATCGGTGATTCTCTCGGAGGGAACGATTCTCAACGTCCCGTTATCAGAGTTGCGGCCCGTTCACGGGGGCCCTCGTCACGATGCCACGTTAGAAAGTCTGGAACGGGAGCACATCCTTCGCGTGCTGCGCGAGACCGGCGGCGTGATTTCCGGTTTGCGCGGAGCTGCGGCGCGGCTGGGCATGAAGCGAACCACGCTGCAGTCCAGAATGCAGAAGATGGGGATTACGCGCGCAGACTACGACAACTAGATCCGTTTTAACCTCACACGCCAGGTCAATCTGTCCTCCACGACGATATGTCGGCATTCTGCCGCAGGCTCGGCAACTTCGCCCTAAGAAACGTGCATTTTGGTGCGAAATTTCCTGGAGTTCCCCATTCTTTGCTGCCACTTGGAGCCACGTTCGAGTTTGGCACGCGGGCTGCGAAGGCAGCCGCGAGCATGCTCACGAAGGTGTGATTTACATGGGTTGCTCAGAGCTCAGATCGAGGGCTAATGCGATCGAGACGGGGTGAGTCGTACGGCTGTGTAGCGCCTATCCCCAAGGACGCTCACGCAGATTCGAGGAGGAGAGGAGAATTCCTTGCTCGTCCAACTTGGCACTGCGAGATGTCGCGGAAGCGTCGAGCCAGTCCTGTCCGGCAGAGCGGTACGGGGACGGGGCGACTTAACCGGCCAGATACCGCCGTTTCCGATCCTAGTCCAAATCAACTCAGCAAAAGCAGGGGACCTGGCCCGGCCGACGCTGCAGGGAAAACACCTCCAGGAACCGGGCGCATCGGTCGATCCCTTGTATCTGTTTTCTTGCGGAGTATTGTGGCATCAACAGCGAGACGCCACTGCGGGTTGGGATTTGATCCATTTCTTGCGATCGCCGGACCGAGAGGTGCGGAATATGGCAGCCGCTTTGCTGGCGAAAACGGAACACTCACGCCTTTTGGTTCGGGATCTGCGTCGCGCCCGAACTCATGTCCCTAAGCCGGCTGTGCACAACCTGCCGCGCGCTCATGGGCAAGCGCCCAGCAAGGCTCACGAAATGAATACACCGTATGGCTTGGAAATCGTAGAGAGCTGTTTAACCTGCAAGTTGCGGAAGGATCACTGGTTCTGCGGCTTATCGGCTGACGTTCTGAAACTGCTGAGCGGAGCGAGCCATTTGAGCACGTATCCTGGCAATGCTGTCCTGTTCGTGGAAGGCCAGATGCCGCGAGGGGCGTTTGTGCTGTGCTCGGGAAAAGCGAAGCTCTCGACCACTTCGCGTGAGGGCAAGGTGCTGATTCTGAAAATCGCCGAAGCGGGCGAGGTGCTCGGATTGAGCGCCGTAATTGCGGGCGAGCCCTTTGAGTTAACCGCTGAGACGGCGGGACCGTGCCAGGTAAACTTCGTGGAACGGGAGGCCTTGATCCGATTAGTGGAAAAGAACGGGGAACTGGGCCTGCGTGCCACGCAAGCTCTCAGCCGCGAGTTCCAGTCGGCCTACCGGGACATCCATGATTTAGTGCTGGCGCGTTCTTCCGCCGGCAAGCTGGCAAGGTTGCTGCTGTCGTGGACGCCAATGCGAGAACAATTCGAGCCTCCCGAGATCCGCGTCCGGGCCAGCCTGACCCACGAAGAGATGGCGCAGATGATTGGTTCGTCGCGGGAGACGGTGACCCGTTTGCTCAGCGAACTTAAGAAGAAAGAATTCATTCGTTTAGACGGGTCCACGCTGGTGATCCGCAATCGCACGGCATTGGAAGCGCTGGCTGCATAGTGACGGATGCAGCCGCGGTAGACGGCCGGCTCTCCTCCCCGGCCGTCTACCTTTGCCAGACTCTGCTCAGCGTCTAAAGACGGGCTCATTTTCGGCGGCTTACGGTATGCCTGGAGGCATACCCTGATACGAATCGAGACTTTTTCCGCAGCCTCTGAAGCCGCGCCCTCGCGTTCGTGCTTCCCCATAGAGCAAACCTAGAACTGCCTAAAAATGGAACCCGATCTGAGCGGTTAATGCGCGTGGGGTTACGTAATGCGTGCCGCTGAAGGTTGAAAGAAAGTTATACAGCGCATATTGGTTCGCCACGTTAATGGCTGTCAACTGGAGGCTCCACTTGTACCTTTCGCCGTGGAAAAGGTTGTCATGCCCTACTGAGATGTCGAACAGGCTCCGCGGCTTGATGCGCTGCGGATTGTGATCGTCATTTTCCGTCCCCGGCGACGGAACGTTGATGAGGGTTGATCCGAACTGTGAGGCGAGGCACGGGCTGGGCAGGGGTTGAGTGATGGTTGCGCGCACGCCGTTGCAGGTGAAGCCGGCCTGAAATTCCTGGTCAGCAGTCAGCGGCGCGCCCGAGATGGTGTTGATCAGGTTAACTGCAGGTTGGCCATTGAGCATGGTCGATGCCCCCGCGCACGTTGCAGTTAACGGGTTATAGCAAGGCGTTGCGCCGGCAACGAGGCCGCTGTCATATCTCCAGTTGAAGCCCATCCAAGGCCCATTCTTCCACGGCTGATACTGAAAGTGCGTGGTCTGGTTAAACTTTTCGTCATGGTCAATGCGGAAAACGCCGGTCGCAGGGGGAATAATGGGCAGCCCGGCGACTTGCGGCAGGAAGAAGCGCGCGGCCACGCTTGACATCGCCACGAATGCGCTAAATCCGTGGTAGTTCGGAACGCTCACGCGCAGGGTAAAACCCGGGATTTTGGAGTTGTGCCACTCGATCGGGAAGGTGATGGGGGTTGCGCCGACCACGCCGAAGTCGTAGCCATTGTGGGTATATTTCCAGATGTACTCGCCGTCCACAACGAGATATTTTCCCAACGCCTGCTGCAACCCGGCGTGGAATTCGTTGCGATAACCAGGAGTTATCGGCCCCGAGTTACAGGGCACACCAAAAGGCGGCACCAAAGCGGCAAGGAAAGGAATGTTGCACCCGGTGCTGGCAATGACCAGATTCTCGTTGAACGGCGACTCCAGCGTTCGCGCGTACGAAATTCGAAGCACCGTATTGCTCGGTTTGATGTTGTAGGCGATCCCCAGCCGGGGCTCGGCCTGACGCCCGATCGATAATCCGTTATACAAGTCCCCGCGGATTCCCAGGTTAAAGCTCCAATTGTCTTTGCTGATCGAGTCCTGAATATATAGAGCAGTCTCCTTCACGTCGGTGTGGCCGTGAAAGGGGAATAGAGTTCCGCCGCGCGTCAAATCGTAAGGCTTCAGGGCCGCGCACTGGGTATTGGGAAGGGGATTCCCGCTCGCATCGAGGCAGTTGTAGAACGCGGCAGCCGCTGGATAAAACGTGGGATCGACAATGCCGATGTTCTCGTTCTCAGTCAAGAAAGTCTGTTGATAGGTGATTCCCGCCTTCACGTTGTGAATACCTTTAACGTAGGTGATGTCGGCTCGAAGGCCTGCGTTGGTCAAGCTACGAGATTGGCTCACCGTCTCGCTCTGCAGGTCCGGGGAAAAATCGGCAAGTGGATCGCCGCTTGGGTAATAGTTGTAGTCGTCACGCCGGACATAGGCCCCGAACGTAAACACCGCAGACGGATTGAGCACGTGCGTCCAGGTGGGCGCGATGTTGAAGGTTCCTATTTTCTGCCGCTGATCGGTCGCTGCCAGAGGGTTACCCGTCACTGGATTGGGGACACCAAAGTGAAATTCCTGGTCAAACGAATCAGGGCTCTGAAACCAGGAACGGGAATAACCGAAATTCAGATGAAGGGAATCCGAGTTCGATACTTGGTAATCCACGCGGTCGAATATGTTTTCTTCATTCCCTTTGTCATGCATCACCGCGAACTCTGGTGGGTCGAGAAATCGTCCGCTGTCTAGGCCATTCACGGAAATAAAGTTTCCCCAGTTTTTCCCCCCGTAAGCCAGATCGAAGCCAAGGTTGGAAGATCCAAAGGAGCCATAAGAAGCAGTAACGGCGCCGTGAGGCGTGGTCACGCCCTGGCCGGAGCGGGTCGTGGCTACAATCACCAAGCTGGTTTTGCCTCCATATTCAGCGGGCGGTGCGCCTTGGATCACCTCTAACGACTCAACCGAATCGACGGGAATCTGATTCGAGAAGACTTTGCTCTGCTGGTCAGTAATCGGCTGACCATCCACCGAAAACGAGTTTTCCGCGTGATCTCCCAACCCGTGAAACAACCCGTTCGAGTCTGCCGCGACTCCCGGGGAGGCGAGTGTAACCAGTGAACTCACTGACGATGACGCACTCTCCAGTGGGATCTTGTCGAACAAACCGCGATCGATATCAGTGTGACCGG
>CAWISU010000011.1:0-30013 GCA_963838765.1 uncultured Acidobacteriota bacterium
CGACGACTGTGTACTTGGTTTGGAGGGTAGGTTGCCGGGACGACGTGTCTTGCGCGACAGCGGTCAGTGGCATCGCCAGCGCCGCCAAGAACCACGCCGAAAGGGACAGCAGAGATTGAGATTTCATATGGCCTCCTAAGTCTTGTCCGCGTATATGCGGTTGATCTTTGAGCTGGTTTCGCTCTTGTCTAAATAGGCGCAATGCGGGGCGCGGAACTATCATCCGGAAATGTCTTTTCTTTGAAGGGCTGGCTGGGCAGGGGTATGATTCACCGGAGTGTGGGCATGGGGAACTCAGGGCAGCCGGTGAACCGTGAGGCGCAGGGGCCCGATCCTGCGGAAGTAAGCGGATTGCTGCGAGCCTGGGGCGACGGAGATCGAGCCGCGCTCGATCGGCTGACCCCCATCGTGTATGACGAACTCCGGCGACTCGCGAGGCATTACATGAGAGGCGAACGCCCCGGTCACAGCCTGCAGACGACGGCGTTGGTGAATGAGGCCTACATGCGCCTGGTGGATTACAAGAACATGCAGTGGCAGAATCGGGCCCATTTTTTCGCGGTAGCGTCGCAGCTGATGAGGCGCATTCTGGTGGATCATGCGCGGCGTCACAATCTGAAACGCGGAGGCGGGGTGCAACACGTTTCTTTGGAAGAGACGGCCATGGTGGGCGACGATCGAGCCGCGGATCTGGTGGCACTCGATGACGCGATGGATGCGCTGGCCCGGATCGATCCCCGCAAAGTGCGGGTCGTCGAGATGCGTTTCTTCGGCGGACTCAGCGTGGAAGAGACGGCGGAGGTGCTGAAGGTCTCGCCCGTCACCGTGATGCGCGACTGGAGCACAGCCAAGGCCTGGCTCTACCGCGAACTGACCGGAGGGGCTGGCGATGGACTCTGAGCGGTGGAAACAAGTCGATCGCCTGCTGCAATCGGTGCTGGAGCGTCCACTCGAAGAGCGCGAAGCGTTTCTGCGGAACGCCTGCGCGGCGGACGGACAACTGGAGCGCGAAGTACGCTCGCTGCTGAGAGCACAGCAGCAGGCTGGAAGCTTCCTAGAGACTCCGGCGATACTGGCGGCCGCGCAGGCTCTCGCGCGCCAGCAGAATAAAGACAAGCAGAAAACCGACGACTCCCCGATCGGCCAGACCGTCTCGCACTACCGCGTAATCGGCAAGCTTGGAGCCGGGGGCATGGGAGTCGTTTACGAGGCCGAAGATATCCGTTTGAAACGGCGAGTTGCCCTGAAATTTCTTCCTGACAATCTGGCGCATGATCCTACAGCCCTGCAGCGGTTCAAACGTGAGGCCTATGCTGCCTCCGTCTTTGAACCACCCGGGCATCTGCACCATTTATGAAGTGGAAGAACAGGATGGTCAGCCCGTGATCGTCATGGAGTTGCTGGAAGGCGAGAGCCTGAAAGAACGAATCGGCAAGGGACCAGTCGCCGCCGACGAACTTCTGGATCTTGGCGTTCAGATGTCCGACGCATTGGCAGCGGCTCACGCGAAGGGGATCATACACCGGGACATAAAACCGGCAAACATTTTCATGGCTGGTCCGGGGCGAGTGAAGATTCTGGATTTTGGATTGGCCAAAGCGATGCCCACCCACCGGCCGGAAATCGAGCCCAACGAGGAATCGCTAACGGAGGAAGGTGTTATCCCCGGCACCACTGCTTACATGTCTCCCGAGCAGGTGCGGGGAGAGGAGATCGATGCGCGCAGCGATCTGTTTTCCTTAGGGGTCGTGCTTTACGAAGCGGCGACCGCCAAACGGCCGTTCGTTGGCAAGAATCGTGTGCTGATGATGAATGCCATCCTGAACGATAAGCCGGTGCCCCCCAGCCGTGTAAACCAAGAACTACCGGCTGGCATGGATGCAATCATCGTGAAGGCGCTGGCAAAGGACCGTGAGCAGCGCTACCAGCATGCCTCCGGGATGCGAGCAGACCTGCAAGCGCTGAAGCGGGAGACGGATTCGGCGCGAGTGACAGCAACTCCGAAGACCGGAGTTGAAAGTGGCACCAAAAGACGCTGGCAAGTGATGATTTCCGCTGCTGTGGCTGCGCTGGTGTTGTCAGTCGCTGGTTACTTCTATCTCCATCGCGCGCCCAGACTGACCGCCAATGACACTATTGTTCTGGCGGATTTTGCCAATTCCACCGGCGACCCAGTGTTCGACGGCACGCTCCGGCAAGGACTCTCCGCACAACTGGAGCAGTCACCCTTCCTGAGCATTGTCTCGGACCAGCAAATCCAGCAAACCCTGAGCCTGATGGGCCAGAAGCCAGATGCGAAGCTAACGTCGGAGATTGCGCGAGAACTCTGCCAGCGGACGGCAAGCGCCGCTGTGCTCGAGGGCTCGATCGCGCAAATTGGTACGCCATACCTTCTGACCGTGAAGGCGGTCAACTGCTCCAATGGGAAAACTCTGGCAAGCACGGAGGCACAGGCGAGCGATAAGAATCACGTGCTCGACGCACTGGGAAAGACGGCAGCGGAGATGCGAAACAAACTGGGCGAGTCACTGAGCACGGTAGAAAAATTCGATACCCCTCTTGACGAAGCGACAACGCCCTCCCTCGAAGCTCTGAAAGCTTTTAGCTCCGGCCGTCAGGCAGCGTCCCCCCCAATTGCTATTTCCTTTCTTGAACACGCGATCGAACTCGACCCGAATTTCGCAGTTGCCTATACGTGGTTGGGTATCTGGCACACATCAATTGGAGAACCCAGCATCGCGGCCGAATATGCTCGAAGGGGATACGAGTTGCGCGACCACGCCAGTGAGTCTGAGAGGTATTTCGTATCGGTCATCTACTACAAAGAAGTCAAGGGAAACATGGAAAAAGCCGAACAAACCTGCAAGCTTTGGATGCAGGTATATCCCCGCGCCGAAATGCCGCATACTTACTTGTCAGGCGGAATTTACCCGGCGATAGGTCGCTATGACGGAGTGGTTTCAGAAGCCAGAGAAGCAATTCGTCTGAAGCCGAACTACCCTGTCCCCTACGTCCTGCTCATGGATGGCTATTTGGCTCTGAATCGCTTCGATGAAGCCATCGCCACGTATGGGCAAGCCCTCGAACGCAAACTGTACCACCATTACTATCCTGCCGCTTTGTACCACCTTGCTTTTTTGCAGAACGATTTAGCGACGATGAAGCAGCAAGTCACACGATCAGCGAGTCAGCCAGCGGTAGAAGATACGTTGCTTGCATACGAGGCTGATACTGCGGCCTATGACGGGCGAGTGCGGGATTCGGAAGAATTGACTGGGAGGGCTATGGAATCAGCCGAGCGCTCCGGCGAAAAAGAGATATCCGCGAGCTATTCCGCCACGTCTGGAATAAGGGAGGCCCTGTTTGGTAACGCCGGGGAAGCCCGGAGGCGTGCCTCGCTTGCCGTGGCACGTTCCTCTGGCGTCGATGTGGAGTATGCCTCCGCGCTCGCCTTGGCATATGCCGGAGATACGGGGCGCGCACAGGGCTTGACCGATGAGTTGAACAAGCGGTTCCCCGAAGCCACGACCGTGCAGTTCAATTACCTGCCAACCGTCCGCGCCAAGCTCGCGCTCAATCGAGGAAATCCTTCGGAGGCGTTGGAGATGCTTCGAGCCGCCCTGCCGTATGAACTGGGACAGACCACGTTTAGCGGCGAGTACGCCTGGAATGGCTTGTATCCTGTTTTTGTTCGGGGAGAGGCCTATTTGTCCGCTCATCAAGGAAGCGAGGCGGCGGCAGAGTTTCAGAAAATCCTCGACCATCGTGGAATTGTCTGGAACTCACCTATCGGCGCTCTTGCTCATCTTCAACTCGGTCGCGCTTTCGCCATGCAGGGCGACACGGCCAATGCCCGCGCTGCTTACAACAATTTCCTCACTCTCTGGAAAGACGCTGATCCCAACATTCCCGTCTTAAAACAAGCGAAGGCTGAGTTTGCGAAGCTTCGGTGAGAAGGCCCGAACCTGTCGCAAGTCTTTCTTCCCTTTGCCTGGATTTCGTGCAGGGTGCCCCAGGTCTCGCGGTTTTCGAGACCTGGGACTTTCGCAAGCCCTCAGGCCACCACGCTTTATCATTGACCCCGCGCCTCAAATCCGATAAGCTACCGCAAAGTGTATTATCTAGAAGATAATTTTAGATCTTTGACAATCCGACCCGGGCGACGGCAGGCTTTTTAGACCTCGCTTCAAATGCCGAATGCGCGCTGTTCCAAAATAGGACACCGCGCCACCCGTAACTCCCATGTTCTCTAGATTTTGCGTATAAGTCCTTAAAACTCAAAGATCTAGCACATAGTCATAAAATAAGTCCTTTGTTTTAGAGATTTTGCAGAGACACAGGGGGGAGGGGGGCAGGGTACTAACTGGGTATTATTCCATTCGATAACAGCGGCAGGCTCTCGTCGCTTCCCGAACAATCTTCCGAAATCTTCGCGTTGAGGCGCGCAAAAGTGGAACCGTATTCCTCCACCTCCTCCGCGTATTATGGTCCGTGATGTTTTCCCATCGCACCGACTGGAAGCTTACGCCGAACCGCTTCACTCAAGCGCAGCAGGAGTTGATGGCCGCGGGCAGGGAAGTGGTCGACCTGACGATCTCGAATCCCACGCGCGCAGAGTTGCATTACGACCCGGAGACCATCCTGCAGGCGCTGGTCAATCCTCAGGCGATGGATTACGATCCCCAGCCCAAAGGTTTGCGCAGCGCGCGCGAGGCGGTGGCTGGGTATTATCGCAAGCAGCATGACGAAATCGATCCGGACGCGATCGTGCTTACCACCAGTACCAGCGAGGGTTACTCTTACGTCTTGCGTTTGTTGTGCAATGCGGAAGATGAAATCCTGGTGCCCAAGCCGAGCTATCCGCTGTTTGAGTTTCTGGCCGACCTCGAGGATGTGAAGCTGGTGCCGTATCCCCTGCTCTACGATCACGGCTGGCAAATCGACTTTCCGTCTTTGTATAAGGCGGTGAACCATCGCACCCGGGCGGTAGTAGTGGTGCATCCCAATAATCCCACAGGATCGTTTGTTGCGGATGAGGAACGACGGGCAATCAACCAGTTCTGCCGCGAGTACAATCTGGCTCTGGTTGTCGACGAAGTCTTTCTAGACTACGCGCATGATGGCGCGTTGCGGCCCACATTCGCTACCAATCATGACGTACTGACGTTTACGCTGAGTGGTCTATCGAAAATTGCGGCGCTCCCGCAGATGAAGTTGGCGTGGATCGTAACCAGCGGTCCCAGCGAAAAATCGTCCGCCGCGCTGGCGCGGCTGGAGGTGATTGCCGATACTTATCTCTCCATGAATGCGCCCATTCAATTGGCTGCGCCGGTGCTGCTGGAGCAGCGCCAGTCTATTCAGCCTTTGCTGCTGGATCGAGTGCGGGCGAATCTGAGCGAACTAGATCGCGGACTTGCCAAACAGAAAACCTGCAGCCGTCTGCAGGTTGAAGGCGGATGGTATGCAGTGCTACGGGTACCGGTGACGCAATCGGATGAAGAACTTGCCATCGAAATTCTGCGTAAGCTCTCCGTGCTTGTTCACCCAGGGCATTTTTATGATTTTCCCAACGATGGCTACCTGATCGTTAGTCTGATCACGCCACCGCAAAATTTTCGCCAGGGAATTGCGCGGCTGCTTGAGCTGTTGGGCTCGTAGCGCTCGCAGCAGAAGCTAACTAAACAGTGCTCTGCTGTGTAGAAGAATGGTGTGTGCAAAAGTTGGATTCCACTTCGCCCCCCCATGCACTTATACTCCGCACATGGCCAGAATCGATAAACCAGGAACAGGATCGTTCTGTTGGATCGAGCTTGTCGAGCACGGACCACAGTGCCGCGAAGCGATGCGACTGGCATGATCCTCACGATCGATCACGGAGCTGTCCGCGAATTGCAGCTCAATCGTCCGCCCGCGAATGCGCTCTCGCCAGAGTTCATCATCGCGCTGAGAGAGGCGGTCGAGTGTGCGCCACAAGATGGCGCGCGGGCGCTGGTGTTGTCGGCTGCGACCGGTCGATTCTCGGCTGGCCTCGACGTGCCGTTGTTGTTGACGCTGGATCGTCCCGCGATGGCGGTTTTGTGGCGCGAGTTTTATGCGCTGCTCGGCGCGCTGGCGCTTTCTCCCATACCGATTGCGGCGGCAATCACGGGCCACGCGACTGCGGGCGGAACGGTGTTGCCAATCTTTTGTGACTACAGGATTGCGGCCCAGGGCGATTGGAAGCTGGGATTGAATGAAGTGCAAGTTGGACTGCCTTTGCCGCCGGTGATTTTTGCGGGGCTGAGGCGGTTGGTTGGTGCGCATCAGGCTGAGAGGCTTGCTGTCGGCGGTTTGCTGATCTCTCCCGACGAGGCTGTCCGCATCGGGCTGGTCGACGAAATTGTTGCGCTTGATCGGGTGGTGAACCGGGCCGTCGAGTGGAGCCGCGGGTTGCTGGCCTTGCCGGTCGATGCGATGGCGGCGACGCGACGTCGGGCTCGCGCCGACTTGTTCGAACTTTTTGCGGGGTCGTTCGATGTGGAGCTGGAGCAGGTGAGCGCGACCTGGTGGAGTCCGGAGGCGCAGACCACGCTGCGGGTTTTGGTGGATCGGCTGGCGCGGAAGAAGGCTTAGATCGGGTAGCACAAGCGTCGGCGGAGATCTCGCGGCTTTCCCGTTTTGGGCTCTAGTTTACTGTTTAGTACTGGTACCCCCCTCCCCCCTCTTGTTTTGCAAAATCTTGAAAACAATTGAGTTATTTTGCCACTATGTGCTAAATCTTTGAGTTTACGGGAGTTACGCGCAAAATCTAGAGAACATGGGAGTTACGGCTGCGCCGGCTTCCCGTTTTGGGAAACATTCGCTTAGCATGCCCAAGTGCTTTCGCCCGCATCGACAGCTTAGCGGGCCCCTGGACGGGGCCGGGAACTTTGCTCCGCGGTCAGATTGTCAAAGAGCTGATCATTATCTTGCAGATAATGTGTCTCACATAAGGTTATCTGGTTTGCGGCACAGAGTCAATGAAGAAAGGGAGCGGGGTTGCGGTTTGGCGGATGGCCAGCGCGTTCCCGGTTTGGGACGCAGCTCCGATTTAGTTTGCCAAGGGCGCGAACTCGCCGTTCTGGCCCCATACAATGTTGGTAGCGGGCGGTGTTTGGAGGGTGTTTCCAGTGGGTACTGGACGCTGTTCGCCAAACAGTCGAGTGGCCTTATCAGCCATTAGGGTTCAACTCCCTCGCCCTCCGTAGTCACTCGACTTACGCAAATCTGCTTGACTTTGCCGGTCGCAGGAGCTAACATAGAAAGTGTTTGGCGGACAGTGTTCGGTACCAAGATTGCAGCCCCGGGTGATTACCGGGGCTGTTCTATTTTCGTCCGCTTAGGGGCGTGATCGGGCTCTTCCCACGGGTGAGGACGACCGCGCCGACATCGGAGAATGACAGCTCTTAGGCGTGGGCCTGTTCGAAGTGCTTTAGGGTGGGTAAGGCTCGGATGGACTTTCCTGATCTTTGTTCAGCCTGGCGGATTTCATAAAGACTTTGCAGGTTCAGCCAGAATTCCGCAGTGGTGCCAAAGAAGTGAGCGAGACGCAGTGCGGTGTCGCCGGTGATAGCCCGCCGGCGGTTGAGGATTTCGGTGATGCGATTGTTTGGAACACCCGGTTGGCGTGCCAGTTCGGCGGCGCTCATTTCGAGCGCACTGAGCTCTTCTGCCAAATGTTCTCCGGGATGGATTGCAGTCCGTGCCATGACGTTCTCCTAATGGTAGTCGATGATCTCCACGTTCGAGGGTCCTGGTGCACCCTGGCACCACTCGAAGCAAATCCGCCACTGGTCGTTGATGCGGATACTATATTGTCCCTTGCGGTTTCCTCTTAGCGCTTCAAAACGATTTCCTGGCAATGCGGCAAGGTCTTCGAGGGTGACGGCTGCCTCCAGACCCTGCCGCCTACGGCAGCTTTGCGGCGAGTTCGTCTAAATAATCAACGAGTTCATTCACTGTGCCGGTATCGACAAACCCCTCCAGTGCCGGTATTGACTGCTCGGGACGCGGCTGCAGAGGCAGCCTAGCTAGCATTTCGTTTCTTAAACTGATGGCCCTCCCAAGATAGAGGGTCTCAAAGATGTCATCGAATGCCCTGTTTTCCGCATATGTCGCCGCTACACCCCCAGTGGGAGTCCAGTTACGACTACCGGGCGGTGGCCTGTTTCTCTCTATTCTATCTAATGCAGCACGATGATCCGATTCGAGCTTACGAAGTTGTTTTGAAAGCTCGTATTCCTTTTGTCTTAGATCGCGGGTGCTCTGAGATGACTGATAGTGCTGAATAAGTTTTAGAAAGTCGGCTTTAGTTATCGGCTTGTTTGCGTCATCTGTTGGCGGGCTCGTAGGAACTTGTGCGCTGGTTGTGCTTGTTGCTTTGCTGAACAAGTCTTGTGCCTCTTTGAAGGTAAGAGGCTTATTGCTGGCATTTAGCGTGGCCTGGATGATAATCAGTATCAAGGTCAAGAAACCAAGGCCCCAAAACACCAACTTATGCCAAGACTTAGTGGAGGCCAAGTGACCGCCAAGGCCAGAGGTAACAAAGACAAGTGATGCAATGACGATGGTAAGAAACAAGTCCATGCTCACGGCCCTACTTAGACGAGATGCATCCAGTCGCGGCAACCGCATCGTGCAATAATCAGCGCATGTGTGTCAACGCGGTTACCACCCAAGGAGCGGGGCAGCCTCTGTTTTGTTCATCTGCTGAGGCCTGGGGCACCCGGTCCGGCAAAAGCCTGCGGAGCTTTGTTCGCCTGGACGGGCGTGGGTGCCCGTCCCGACACAGGCAACGTCCCCACATGAGGAACGTACCCACACAGGCACAGTGGCTACTCGACGTTTCATCCGCATTAAGAGTTTATTGGCGATTTGTTCGGGTGTTACGGAGTTAGCTTGAATATGCCGCCGCAGCCGATTGCGTTGATGTAGTGGCAATTTCCTTTGCCGCCGGAGGCGGTGGTGCCGTAGAAATTGCCTTGCTGGTCGATGATGATGCCTCCGATGGGATCTACGCCGCCTCCGGTGAAATTGTGGAGTACGGTCAGCTTGCGGCTTGGGTTCAGTTTGAAGACTGCACCGGAGGCTCCTACGGTGGTGCCGTAGAGGTTGCCGGTTGCGTCCTTTACTAAACTTCCTGCGGGTGTAAATACCGCATCGGCGCCGGTAAAACTGTAGAGTACGGTGAACTTGCCGGAGGAAGTCAGCTTGAAGACGACTCCGCAGCCGTAGGGGGACTGGCACGACAAATCTCCTCCGAGGGAGGCGGTGCCATAGAAGTTTCCTGCGCGGTCGCGGATCAGGTTGTCGGGATATCCGCCGTCGGTGTTTGCAGTGAAGCTATAGAGCACGGTTTCCTTGCCAGCGGGATCGAGCTTGAATATGGTTCCCCGGCCGGAGGCGCCGCCGGAACTTGTGGTGCCATAGAGATTGCCGGCTGCATCCCGAAGCAGGTTGTCAGGCCCTTCGCCGTCTGGTCCGGTGAAAGTGTAGAGGACGGTCTCCGTGCCGGCGTTATTCAGTTTGAAAATCACACCGCATCCGCCAAAGCAGCTGCCGGAAAAGCTGCCTCCGAGCGGGGTGGTACCGTATAAATTACCGGCTGCGTCCCGGATGGGGGGCCCGTCCGGATTACTCCCGTCCGCTTTCCCAGTGAAGGCGTGGAGGATGGTTTCTTTGCCGGTTGGGTCTATTTTGAAGACGGTTCCGCAGCCGTGTACGCATGCGCCACCTTCGGAGGTGCCGCCGTCATAAGTCGTACCGTAGAGATTGCCGGCGGAGTCGCGAAGCAGGCGGGAATTGGGCCATAGGCCGTTGCTTCCCATAAAAGTCTGCAGTACGGTCTCTTTGCCGGTGGGATCCAATTTGAACAGCGTCCCATAGCCAAAGGCGCCGCCTACCAATGTTGTTCCGTATAAGTTGCCGCTGGAATCGAGAATCACGCCTCCTAGCGGGTTTCCTCCGTCCTCACCGCCTGTGAACTCGTGCAGTACGGTGAAGGTTTGGGCTTGCGCTGGCCGGGAAAGAATCGAGAGAGAAAAAAAGATAAGGACTAGAAGCGCTATTCGCTGGCGAAGTGAAATCAGAAGATTGTAGTTCATGGCCGCCTCCGAAGTGGAACAGCCTGGGCGCCGAGGGCGAGAGCGCCGAGGGATGCGGGTTGCTGAGGGACGAAACCTGACGTTTCAGCGTTCGCGGCGGATGTGCTCGAGGTCGCGGCATTTGCTGCAGTTGCCACGGCTTCAGTTTGGCCGGCGATGATTGGCTTTCGGGCGACGGTTTCGTAGGCATAGCCGGTCAAGACCGCTGAGATCTTACCGGCCTGGTTGTGAACGCTGAGGCGAGCCCAGCCGAAATGAATCTCTTTGCCGATCTTGAATTTCAACCCGAGGTAGCGATTGTTTAAGTCGATCCATTTTCCGTAGGTGTACGGTATTTGAAGATCCTGATCTTCCCAGACGAAGATCATTGACTGGCCGTTGTTCCCGCCGCTGATGAAGCGCTGGTGGGGCCCGATCCGAGCGCCCAGGTTGAGGGCAGCGGCGTAGTGCCGGTTGGACTTCCCAACGCTCCCCTGGACGGCGTTTCCGAGAGCTTCCTTGGCCAAAAGCCACCTCTGAAAACCGAGGCAGGTGGTTGAGTTGCAGTATCCGATTTGCTGAATCAGGAAATCGACAGTGCCATCGTGATTGAGGTCGAGATTGTAGACGCCGTTGGCGCCGATGACATGATGAGTTTTGGTGTAGATGATCCTGGCTTCAGCCCCTTGTGCCATGGCCAGCAGACTGACTCCGGCGGCTCCCGCCGCGATCGCATACATATTGAGTTGGCGGGAGATTGAGGCTGAAAGGGTGGTCGCGGTCTTACGGGGCCGGGAAGAGCGTTTCATAAGGCCTCCCTGAACAGTGGGCAATTATGCGTCGGGAGGGATTGGGAGTCAACGGGGTGTTTTGCGTTCAGCTTTTCAGGAAGGGGTTGTGCTCGCGCTCTTGGGCGATGGTGGTGGTGGGGCCGTGGCCGGGGATTACTACGGTTTCGTCGGGGAGGGCTAGGAGTTTGTCGTGGAGGGAGTGGATGATTTTTTCGAACGAGCCGCTGGGCAGGTCGGTGCGGCCGATGCTGCCGGCGAAGAGGGTGTCTCCGGCGATGAGTTTTTTCTCGGTAGGGAAATAGAGGCAGATGCTGCCTTCGGTGTGTCCGGGGGTGAAAAGCACGTTGGCGGTGAGGGAGCCGGCTTTTACCGTGTCGGCTTGGCCGATGTTCTGATCGATTTCCACTTTGCCGGGTGAGGGCACTCCGATCCATGTGGCTTGGACGTCGAGCATCTTGAGTAAATCGTAGTCGTTCTGGTTGAGCAGGACGGGGGCTCCGGTGGCGGCGCGGAGTTTCATGGCTCCGCCGACGTGGTCGATGTGGGCGTGGGTGATGACGATTTGCTTTACTTGCAAGTTGTGCTTGCGCAGGAGGGCGAGGATGGATTGGATTTCATCGCCGGGATCGATGACCAGGGCTTCATGGGTGGTCTCGTCTCCGATGATGGAGCAGTTGCACTGCAGCGGGCCGACGGGGAGGATTTCGTGGATCATGGGGGTCTGTCGTTGGTCGGTAGTCGTTGGTCGTTAGCCCCGGATATATTGGCTAACGACCAACGACTAACGACCAACGACTATTTTTGCGGTGTGGCTGGCTTTGCCGGTTGTGATTTGGCTGGGGCGGCCTTGACTCCCTGCAGCACCGAATTCGTGCCGGCGTGGCGCGATGCAAAGACTGAGAGCGTAATCGAAGTCACCATAAAGATGATGGCCGACCAGGTGGTGGCGCGCGACAGAGCTGTGGCGGCGCCGCGCGGGCCGAAGGCGGTCTGGCTGCCCATGCCGCCGAAGGCTGCGGCAATGTCGCCGCTTTTGCCGCTTTGCAACAGCACCACAATGATTAGAAACAAACAAACTGCGATGTGAATGATGGTAATCAGTATGACCATGTGCTTAACAATTCCTTGAGTGGGTGCTTCCGACCGTTTGTGCTTAGCAAGGATGCTTCCGGGAAATAATTTTCCTCGGGAAAATGAGTGCAATGGTTATTTTTGCTGAAGGGACTGATCCCCGACTCGCTTGCAGATTTATTGTACGATGCGCCTGCGGCAGAACACAAACTGCCCGGCTTAGGGGTAGTGTCCTAAATTCATTAACCACAAAGGACACGAAGTTACACAATCCTGCCGAATTTGATGTGCTCCGTTGTGGTCTTGACGGTTAATTAGGAGTCAGGGGGCAAGTTTCACCGCGATCCTGGCTAGGTTCGGACCGGGTTTGGAATCGAAAAAGATTCGAAGCGCTCCCGCTAGATCCCTAACAATTTGCCTCTATACAGGGGAAACATCTTGCAGCTCTCGGTAATTCGCTGAGTTTGGTCGGCGGTGAGGTTGAGGAACTCAAAGCCGTAGATTCTGCCGATGTTGTGTCTTACCAGGGCTTGTACCTTGGCGGCAGCAATGGGCTCCAGTTCTACTGTGTCGTTTAGCTGCAAGGGCTCGGCGATGATGGCGGAGATACCGCTGGTGCTGATTTCAATGCTGATTCCCGGGATGACCGCGCCATCGGTGGTGCGAATGGTAATGGGCACGCTGTGCCGGTGTCGCGGATGGCGTCTGCGGTCTTGCGGAGCCTCGGGCAGTTTCTGCGCGTCAAAGTCGGTCTGCATGGACGATTGTTCCTCTTTGATGAATCATCGGCAAGAGGCGGTTTTTCTTTAGCGAGCGGGATTCAGGTTTTTGCATCTTCCCATCATGGCCTACATCTGATTTAGAGCGCTCGTTCTGCAGAAGGAAGGCGTTGACTTAACATGAACTGTATCGTCCAACGCTGTCAGGAGAACTGCCCGTGAAGTCGGAGTGTTTGCCTTTCAGCCAGATCCCGCATACCACCAAGCTTTTCGCCGACTTCCTTTTGGGTTCTTCCACGGTTCATCCGTTTTACCCCCGATCCGCTTACTTCAACCAATGGTTTAAGGATGAGGCGTCGAATCTGCGGTATGACTTCGAGCGGCGAGAGCGTGTTTCGCTGATTCTCGAACGACAGAATCGGGCGTGGGGGGCGGGGGCGAAGACGCAGGAGAATATTGCTCGACTGCGGGCGGGGGCGGCGGCAGTGGTGACCGGGCAGCAAGTGGGACTTTTCGGGGGGCCGTTATTCGCGATTTTTAAAGCGCTTACTGCGGTCAAACTGGCCGAGCAGGCCGACTGGGGCTGGGGTGGATTGCGTGCCTGTATTTTGGCTGGCTACTGAGGATCATGATCTTGAGGAAGTGAATCAGGCGGCAGTGCCGGGGGCCGATGGCGCTTTGCAGAAGCTGACTGTGCCGGTCGAGGGATTGCCGGCTGCGCCGGTTGGAACCGTGCGGTTCGGCGCGGAAATTCAGAGTGTTGTGGAGGCAGCCACGGGGTTATTGGGGCCTTCTGAACTTTCTGATTTTCTTCGGGAAGCATACCGGCCGGGCGAGAGTTTCGGCAGTGCCTTTGCCCGCTTGTTCGCAAAGCTGTTTGCGGATTGGGGTGTGATCCTGCTGGATGCGGCTGATCCAGAATTTCACCATATTGCGAAGCCTATCTACCAGGCTGCGATTGAACGAGCGGCCGAGTTGGACGAGGCGCTGTTGGTTCGGGGCAAGGCGTTGGAAGCGGCGGGTTACCATCAGCAGGTCAAGGTTACGCCGTCGTCGACGCTGTTGTTTACGGTGCGAAATGGGGCGCGAGTGCCGGTGCATCGCCGGGTGAATGGGCAGGGAAGTGCTGAGTTTCTGATCGAAGAGGAACGAATTGCAGACGCGGATTTGCTGAATCGCGTGGCGTCCTCGCCAGAGGATTTCAGCGCCAATGTTTTACTGCGTCCTGTAATTCAGGATTATTTGTTGCCGACGCTTGCGTATGTCGGGGGATCTGCGGAAGTGGCTTACTTTGCGCAAGTGGGCATGGTTTACGAGGCGCTGGTGGGGAGGGTTACTCCCATTGTTCCGCGTTTGTCGGCGACGGTGGTAGAGCCGAAGCTGAATGGATTACTCGAACGCTATCGACTTCGTTTGCCTGAGCTTTTCGCCGGCCCGGAAGCTTTGCGCGAGTTGATGGCGTCGCGCACGTTGCCGAAGGAATTGCAATCGGCGTTTGATCAGGCCGAAGCTTCGCTGGAAAAGTCTTTGGCGGCGATTCGCGAGGGGCTGGCGCGGTTGGATACGACTTTGGTTGACTCGGCTGCGAATGCGGCTTCCAAGATGCAGCATCAACTTTCGCAGCTGCGTGCTCGGGCCGCTCGCGCCGAGTTGCGGCAAACGGAAGTTTTGGGTCGGCACGCCGACTTGCTGTCCAATGTGCTCTATCCGAATAAGATTCTGCAGGAACGAGAGATCGCTGGGATCTATTTTGTTGCGCGTTATGGGGTGGAATTTTTGCGGGGTGTGTATGACGCGATCCACAGCGACTGCGTCGATCATCAGGTTATGTTGTTGTAAGGGCCTTTTGGCGGGATTTTCATCTACGTTGTGCCGCACGGGCGTGGACACCCGCTCCTACATTTTTTTATCGAACTCTTCCAGGGATTCGACCCGGGGCAGGCCGGATTCGCGATACGTCCCGGCTACGTCGAATAGGATTGCTTGCATGCCAGCACCGGTGGCTCCCAGATAATCTACCGAGTAGACGTCGCCCACGTACAAACTTTGCTCTGGGCTGACGTTCATGCTGCGGACGGCGGTCTCGAAAATAGCTGGATGCGGTTTCTCGTATCCGACCAAGCCTGAATCAATGATCTGCTGGAAACAATCGGCGATTCCGCAACGGTTGAGCACGTCGGCGATTTTGCCGTCGGCATTGGAGATTACGGCCAGCGGGTAGCGCCGTCCCAGGCGCTGCAAAGTCTCGCGCGTGCCGGGACGGATGTCGCACCAGTTTGCGGAAATGCGCGTGGCGTTCACCAGGGCATCGCGCAACGCATCGTCATGGACGCCAAGTTCGGGGAGCAGGTGGGAATAGAAAAGATACCAGAAGCTGTGATCGGCTTTGCCGTCGTGCTGCAGGATGTCGTCAAATTCTTTTTTGGTTTTACGTTCGATGGCGTGCCATTGATCGAGGGTGGGGGTTAGATTTCGCTGGTGGAGTGGAGCCAGGATGTGCGTGCGGTTGGGGAAGAGAAGGGTGTTGCCGACGTCGAAGAAGATGGCTTTTAGGGGTGCTGGCATGGGTACTGCCTAGGCTATTCCGCTTCTTCGTCGCGCTTTTTGCCGTAGCGCAGGGCCAAGCCGACTCCGATGGTCATGAATCCGATTGGAGGAATCAGCAATACTACGACTCCGCGGGTGATTGCGTTTTGACCTTCTTTGTTGAGGGCGCGGGCGGTGCTGTAACACATGGCGCAACTCTGGGCGAGCGCGGGGGTGGCCCACAGGGTGGCTAGGAATGCGAGTGTGGCCAGGCGCAGTTTCATCGGACTCCGAGGTGCACGATGCGGAAAGCGTCGGGGAAGAAAATACACATCAGGCATAGACATGCTACCACGGCGGTCATCATTACCCACTTCATGGCGGCGATCTCGTATTTCAAGTGCATGAAGTAGCCGATGATCAGGGCGGACTTGATGACGGAGAGGATCATGAGGGCTTCGAGCATTTGCAGGGGCTCGAAGACCCGTCTGTAGGCGAGGACTACCTCGACTGCGGTGAGCAGCAGGAGGACTCCCCAGACCCAGAAGTATTGTCCTTTGCCTTCATCGTGCGTTGCGGCGGCGGTGTGCATTCAGCGTCTTCTCCGACTTTCAGATTTCTGGTGCTGCTCGCGAGATCCTTCGGGGCTGGCGCCCCTCAGGATGACGTCAACGGCTTCTTCAACGCAACATCAAACTCGTGTGGACATCAGATAGACCAATGGGAAAATGAACATCCACACTAAATCTACGAAGTGCCAGTAGAGGCCGGCGATTTCTACGTCGTGGGCGTCGTAATCTTTTGGTTTGAGAATCAGGATCACGGCGGCAACGAGAACGCCTGCCAACAGGACGTGGATTCCGTAGTGGAAGACGCTGCTGGATGGAATCAGCCACCACGCGACCGCCCAGATTGCCAGCAGGATCGGCAGGAATGTTTTGCGCAGCGAAACCACGCCCAGATAGATCACGCCAATGGTGACGTGCAACATGTGCATGCCGGTCAGGGTGAAGAACGTTCCGCCGAACTGGGGGACGGTAGCGGACCAGGGATTCTTGAATGGGGTCATGCCTTCATCGATCAGGTGAGTCCACTCCAAGCCGTGAAGGACGATGAATGCGGTGCCGAAGAACATGGTGAAGAGAATCCAGTTGCGGGTCCACGAGCGATCACCGCGGCGGGCGGCGAGGACTGCGAGCACCATGGTCAGCGAACTGGAAAGCAGGCAGCCGGTCATGATGGTGGCGTTGGTGATGCTTTCCTTGCCGAATGGAGTGGGCCAGTCGGGATTGGAGATGCGGCCGTAGCTGTAGGCGAACAGCAGGGCGCCGAAGGTCAGCGTGTCGGAGAGCAGGAACAGCCACATTCCGATTTTTTTGGAGTAGGTGCCGAACAGGGAGGGCTCGTAGACGTCGGCCATCCCGTGCTGCACGGCGACTTCAGACATGTTTTCAGTCTCCTTAAAAGTTGGTGTGGCGCGGGCGCCCTCGCCCGCGTCCCCTCCCTACCGGACAAACCACAGCAGGCCGAAGATGTAGAGCCACAACAAAAACATGAAATGCCAGTACCACGCGGTGACGTCGACCACGATGCGCCGCGCCTCGACCGGCTTGTGCAGCAGCGAAACTGCGACCGCGTAGAGCAGCACCAGAATGCCTCCGGCGAGGTGGACGGCGTGAGTTGCGGTCAGCAGATAAACGAATGAACTGCTGGCGCTGGTGGCCAGATAAAATCCGCGATCGGCGAGCTCGCGCCAGGCCATCCACTGCCCGGTGAGAAATCCGGCGCCGAGCACGACCGTGACCCCCAACCAGGGAAACCCTTTGTCGTCTCCCAGCGAAATGCCAGGGATGGAACGAATCGGCGCGAGCGCTGCTTGGCGCGCAATTTGGCGCCGCGCGAGTTCCGCCGTAATGCTGCTCACTAGCAATAGAGCTGTGTTCATCAGTAGCAGCGCGACTGGGAGGTCAACCGGAATCCAATCGCGAGTATAAGTGTTGGTGCGTTCATCGAGCGTGGGCAAGCCGCGGCGCACGACATACGCGCTGGTCAGGGAAACGAAAATCATGGTGACGGAAGTCAGTCCGATTGCGAGTCCCAGGCGGACCCGCCGCAGACGCTGACCGTAATCGGGCGAACCGTCGCCGGGTCCGTCGCCGCCACCACCGTAAACTGGCGGACGAGTGCCACCGCCGCCTTGGCCTGTCTTGGGTACGTCGATCGAAACTGGAGAACTGAAAGTTGCCATGACTGATAGATGCGTTGATTGCGCAGCGCGGGCACTGTTTTCCCGCAATTTTCTCTAGTGCGATGCCACGGTGGCGGGATCGGTTTGCATGATGTAATCCCGCGGCGCGCCCGGCACGCTGTACTCATAGGGCCCGTGGTGTACCACCGGCGTATGCCCTCCGAAATTGTCGTGCGGAGGCGGCGTCGTGGTAGTCCACTCCAGGGTTGTTGCCTCCCACGGATTGTCGCTGGCCTTCGGGCCTTTGAACATGCTCCAGAACAGATTGGCGACAAAGATGAATTGAGCCGCCACGGTTATGATTGCGGCGTAGGTCATGAACTCGTTGAGCGGGATCAGATTATGCAGATAGGTGAGTTCCGTGAACTGGGAGTAGCGCCGCGGCTGGCCTGCCATGCCCAGATAGTGCATAGGCATGAAGATGCAATAGGTCCCGATCAAAGTGATGACGAAATGAACTCTGCCCCAGGTCTCATTCATCATGCGGCCAAACATTTTGGGAAACCAGTAGTAGGTCCCGGCGAACATGCCGAAAATGGCCGCCACGCCCATGATGAGGTGGAAGTGGCCTACGACGAAAGCGGTGTCGTGCAACGGAATATCGAGCACGGGCTGCGCGAGAAAAGGTCCGCTCAATCCGCCGGAGACGAACAGGGAAACGAAGCCAATGGCGAAGAGCATCGGCGTCTGGAAGCGGATGCGGCCGCCATGGAGGGTTCCCAGCCAATTGAAAGTTTTAATGGCGGAGGGAACGCCGATGGCCATGGTCATTAATGAGAAGGCAAAAGCGGTGTAGGGGCTCATGCCGCTCATAAACATATGATGGCCCCAAACCATGAATCCCAAAAAGCCGATGGCCATAATCGCGTACACCATGGCTTTGTAACCGAAGATCGGTTTGCGGGAGAAGGTCGAAAGCAACTGCGAAGCCACGCCCATCCCCGGCAGAATGGCGATGTAGACCTCGGGATGTCCGAAGAACCAGAACAGATGTTGCCACAATAGCGGCGAACCGCCTCTGTGGGCCATGACCTGACCGTTCACTACCACCAGTGGAACGTAGAAGCTGGTGCCCAGGTTGCGATCGAGCAGCAGCAGAATGCCGGCGGAGAGGAGCACGCCGAATGCCAGGAGTCCGAGGATTGCGGTGATGAACCACGCCCAGCAGGTCAGCGGCATGCGCATCATGGTCATGCCCTTAGCGCGCAGATCGAGGGTGGTGGTGATGAAGTTGAGCGCGCCCATTAGTGATGCGATGCAGAAAATCGCGATGCTCGTAATCCATAAATCCGCGCCTAGTTGTTCGCCGGGGCCGGAGTTGGTGAGGGCGCTGAGTGGAGCGTAACCGGTCCAGCCGTGTAGCGGAGGGCCTCCGGTTACGAAAAATGCCGCCAGTATTACTACGAACGCTACAAATGTGGTCCAGAACGAGAGCATGTTCAGGACGGGAAATGCCATATCTGGCGCGCCGATCTGGATGGGCAAGAAATAATTTCCGAAGCCGCCCTGAGGCGCCGTGGTCAGCACAAAGAAGACCATGATGGTGCCGTGCATGGTGAGCAGGCTCAAGTAGGTTTCGGGCTTGATTTCGCCTACCAGGGGCAGGACCGCGGTCGGCCAGATCATGTGAACGCGCATGAGGATTGACAGGAACATGCCGACGAATACGGCCACCAGGGCGAGAAAGTAGTACTGCAGCCCGATTACCTTGTGATCCAGGCTGAAAATATATTTGCGGATAAAACCCTGAGGAGCGTGCGAGTGGATTGTAGCGCTAGTCGCCATTACTGTTTCTCCGCCTCCCGAGTGGCCAGCCATTTATCGAAATCTTCCTGACTCACAACGTGCAGCATGCCGTGCATTTTGTAATGCCCGAGTCCGCACAGCTCGGCGCAGGCAATTTCATATTCGCCGACCTCGGTGGGTGTGAAATGCATATGAATGATGAGTCCGGGAACCGCGTCCTGTTTGAAGCGCATTTGCGGAACAAAGAAGCTGTGGATCACGTCGACCGCGCGCAAGGTTAGGTCTACCTGGCGGTTCACGGGGAGATACATGGTGCCGGTGACGACGTCATCTTTCGCGGCGGGGTCGGCTGTATCCAAGCCGAGCGCTGCTTCGTTTCCGGCGGAGGGATCCATGAGTTTGGGATCGGTGCGGCCGAATTTTCCATCCGGCCCCGGATAGCGAAAGTACCAGGCAAATTGCATGCCGGTGACTTCCACCGGAACCGAGCCGGCTTCAGCTGGAGCAAAGCGCTCGGATGCCCAGATAGGGCTGCCCATGAGATTCAGTCCAATAAAGAGGATGGCCGTCAAGGCGGTCCAAATCACTTCCATCCTGGTGTTGCCGTGTGAGTAGGTGACCTTGGTGGCACTTCCGCGATCTCGATACTGCCACACGAAGAGACCGAGCGCGCCTTGGGCGGCCACGAATACGATCCCCATCAGCAAATAAGTCAACGCGAACTGGTGATCGATCCACGGCGTCGACGTCGACGCGCCATGCGGCAACCACCAGGTTTTTGCTGCGAAGAAGTAGGTGCTAACAAGGGTGATCAGCCAGATAATCGCAAGCAGAGCGAGACCCATCTACGAGACCTCCAGGGGTCGTGGTTTGTGCACGGTCATAATCGTTTTCAAAAAGCCCGAAGCTGTGTTTGGCACCGAAGTTTATCACAGCCAAGTGTGATGCGCGCAAGCTCTTGTTGTGGAAGGAACCGATTCGGGAACGTCGGGGAACCGATGCGGGAAAGGCGCGAGCCGAGATTCGTTGCCGGATAAAGCAAGATCAATAAACCACAAAGGACACTAATGATTTTGCTAGATTGATGCTGTGGCTGGCCCCCACTGAGGTGTGGAAGCGCGTGCTTCGTGGTTTAATGTTGTGACGTCATGCCAAAGAAATCAACTGGCCACGGCCACGATACTCCCACCCTGCGCTTGCAGAAGAATTATTGTTTTGCCTGCGGCAAGAATAATTCTGAAGGCATGCGGCTGAAGTTCAATTATGACGAAGAGAGCAATCGTTTTGTTTGCCGCTTCCGGCTGGGCAAACGCTACACCGGACCGCCGGGCCACGCGCATGGAGGCATTATTGCCACGATTCTGGACGAGGCCATGGGCAAGGTGAACAAATTGCGTCAAGTGATTGCGCTAACTTCGCGGATCACGGTGGATTACCTCAAGCCGGTTCCACTCAATACGCCGCTGCGCGTGGAATCCAGGGAAGTGCGAGTCAGCGGCCGGGAGCACATCAACATGGCGGAGATCATTAATCTCAAAGGCGAGGTGCTCGCGCGCAGCCGCGGATTGTTTGTCGCTATCGATCCGCAGAAAATGTTTGCCAAGTTTGTAGAAAGATAGTATGTAGGACGCGCCCGCGTCCCTGCTTTCTCAAGGACGACACGTCTCCAGCGCTCTTCCCAACTGCTCAACTCCCCGGCGAATTTCCCGCGCGTCGACCGCCGCAAACCCGAGCACGATGCCATCGCGGCGCGCACGGCCATAGGCATAACGACTCAGCGGCAGCACTTCGACATCGTACTTTGCCGCCGCCTGCGCCGCTCGTTCGGCCACAATTCCGCCTTGCAACCATGCAACTGTCCGCAAACCGGCTTCTATGGCGGGAATTTCCAGTAACCCGGTCAGCCGCTCGCGAGCAGACTCCAGCAGCACCGACAAGCGTTCGGCGTAGAGCTCGCGCATCCTGCGCACGTGCCGCGCAAAATGACCTTCGCTGATGAAATCGCACAAAATAGCCTGATCGATCAGCGGTGGGTGATGCGTACTCACCGACTCGGCCGCAGCAAAAATGTCGACCATGTCGGATGGAACCACGAGATAGGCGAGCCGCAGGGCAGGGAAGAGAGCGTCGGTGAAACTGCCGGCGAAGATGACGACTGCGGCCCGGTCGAGGCCCTGCAGCGCGGGAATCGGCCGTGCCGGAGTAACGGTATTCGCTGTCGTAGTCGTCCTCAAAAATAATCGTGCGCGAGCGCCGCGCCCATTCCAGTAGCGACAAGCGCCGGCGCAGGCTCATGGTTACGCCGAGAGGGAACTGGTGTGCGGGAGTGACGTAAATCAGCCGGGGAGGCTGTTGCTTCCAACGTCGGCGTCCGGCTTCGAGGTTCAAGCCTTCGGAATCGACGGGTACGGGACAGATTTTCGCGCCCACAGCTCGAAACACGACTGCCGCGCCGGGATATCCCGGTTCCTCCATCCACACCGGATCGCCGACGTCGAGCAGTAAGTGGGCGGCGCGATCCAGCGCCTGTTGTACGCCGGAGATGATCAACACCTGATCGGCCGTGCACTTCACGCCGCGAGACGTGTTCAGATATTCCGCTACCGCCTCGCGTAAGGGTCGATAGCCGAGCGCTTCGCCGCCCGCCAATAAACGAGTCGAAACCCGGCGCAGGCGCCGCGTCGCCACCTGCGCCCAAAGGCCGGTGGGAAAAGCATCGAGCGCCGGTTGGCTGGCGCGAAATGCCCGCGCAGGGCGGGACTCCGATCGAGGCAGCGGTCGCAGACGTCGCGCATAAGCGGATAGGGTAATGTTGCGCCTTCGAGTTCGCACCAGCGATTTTGCCCGGGGCGCTTGCAATAGTTCGTCGGGAAGAGTTTGGCTGACGTAAGTGCCCGATCCTACTTTGCCCTCTACGTAACCTTCGGATCGCAACTGTTCGAAGGCGGTGACGATCGTGGGACGGGAAATTCCATATTGCGCGGCGAGATCGCGCGTTGCCGGGAGGCGGGCACCAGGGTGCAGACGTCCGGCGAGGATGGTTGAGCGCAGTTCTTCGTACAGCCAGCGATACAAGGGCATTCGCGGCTTGGGGCCTCGCAAGTTCAACGGGAGCGTGCTCGATTTTTTTGCCATGGTTTACGTAGTTTGTCATTCCGAGCGCAGCGAGGAATCTGCAGTTCGTTTGCCCAGCGAAAATGCAGATCCCTCGCTTCGCTCGGAATGACAGGGCAAAAGTGGTATGGAAATAATATAGTAAAATGGATATTCCAGGCTAGCCAATAAGTCTGTACTGTAAAAATCTAGATTCGCTTGAAAAGAGGACTTATGTCGAACAATAACGGAAGCAACACCAGTCTGCGCTTGAAGACAGGCTTGGCCGAGATGCTGAAGGGCGGCGTCATCATGGACGTTACTAACGCCGAGCAAGCCGTAATTGCCGAGAAAGCCGGCGCCGTTGCGGTAATGGCGCTCGAGCGCGTTCCCGCGCAAATCCGGGCGGAAGGCGGCGTGGCCCGCATGGCTTCGCCTAAAAAGATTCGCGAGATCATGGCCGCGGTCTCGATCCCAGTGATGGCCAAGTGCCGCATCGGACATTTCGCGGAGGCCCAAATTCTGCAGGAACTGGGCGTTGACTACATCGACGAGTCCGAAGTGCTCACTCCCGCGGATGAAGCGCACCACGTCGACAAGCACGCCTTCACGGTTCCGTTCGTTTGCGGCGCGCGCAATCTGGGCGAGGCTTTGCGCCGCATCGCTGAGGGTGCAGCCATGATTCGTACCAAGGGCGAAGCTGGCACTGGGGACGTAGTCCACGCTGTGAAGCACATGCGGCAGATCGTGCAGGAGATAAAGATCCTGACCGTCCTCGGCGAGGAAGAACTTTACGCCAAAGCTAAAGAGCATCAAGCCCCGTATGAATTAGTAAGAATCGTCGCCAAAGAAGGGAAGTTGCCAGTCCCGAATTTTTCCGCCGGAGGCATCGCCACTCCTGCCGACGCCTCGCTGGTCATGCAGCTCGGCGCCGAATCCGTATTCGTCGGGTCGGGAATCTTCATGCAGGATTCGACGACCTTTGCCAATCCCGAGGAAGCTGCGAAACGCGCCAAGGCAATCGTGCAAGCCGCCACGCACTACGACGACCCTAGAGTATTACTCGAAGTCAGCGAAGACCTGATCGGAGCAATGAAAGGCCTAGCCATAGCCGCGCTGGACGAAGCCCACATGCTGCAAACGCGAGGCTGGTGAACGAGGAATTGCGAGCGGTCGTTAGAGCTCCACTCGCCCAACATAGTCGGCCAGGCCAGAATCTGTCTCGGCATATTTGCCAATGCCGTTGCTTTGCGAGCGCCGTTGCTCTTCACTTCGTAAATGACTATAATGACTATGATGACCTTTTAGACTAGGGAGAGCGCAAATGAGTTCGCAAACGTGGACCGTGGCCGAAGCCAAGGCAAAATTCAGTGAAATCATCGAGCGAGCAATGTCCGAGGGGCCGCAGACCATTACTCGAAATGGCCGCACTACGGCCGTGGTCGTCGGGGCGGAGGAATGGCAACGAAAGACACAGCGCGTGGGCAACCTCGCCGAATTCTTTGCGGCGTCTCCGCTGCGGGGATCGGGCCTGAAGATCCGTCGACTCAAAGAGCGCCCTCGGAAAATTAGTCTATGAGCTTTCTGCTGGACACGAATGCGGTTTCGGAGTGGACCAAACCGCGACCTAATCCCGGTCTCATCAGATGGATGGAATCTAGCGACGAGGATCGGGTTTTTATAAGCGTCATCACGCTCGCAGAGCTTCGCTACGGGGTGGAACGCCTGGCGGCTGGAGCGCGTCGACGTCGGCTGGAGGCATGGCTAAGTCACGAAGTGCCGCTGCGATTCGAGGGCAGAATATTGCCCGTCGACGCCAACATTGCAGAAGCCTGGGGCAAAACAGTTTCACGCAGCGACGCAGCGGGGCGGCCGATAGACGCAATGGACGCATTTCTTGCAGCAACAGCAGAATTTCATCGCCTGACTCTGGTGACCCGCGATGTTTCGCATTTTCAACTGCTCAAAGCGGTGTTCAATCCCTGGAGTTAGACACCGGGCGTGGTCCGAAGAGATCAAACTGCGATCGCCGCCTGCATGGCCCGGCTATCCGATGGAGGTAGATACGAATGAAAATCGGTGTCCTTGCCCTACAGGGTGATTTTGACGCGCACCGCAAACGGCTCGAAGAGCTGGGGGCGGAAGTTATGCTCGTTAAGAAGCCGGAGCAGCTTGACGAGATCGACGGCCTGGTTATTCCCGGCGGAGAATCAGGTACGTTTCTCAAGTTGTTGGGCGAGGCGGGATTTGAGAAGCTGAAGCAGTTTGTTCGCGTGAAGCCTACTTTCGGTACTTGCGCTGGCGCGATTCTACTGGCTGATGAAGTAGAGAACCCGAAACAGTCTGGGTTGGGAGCGCTCGATATTCGCATTCGCCGCAATGCCTATGGACGGCAGATTGATAGTTCGATTCGCCAGGGGCGCTTTCTCGAAGAAAAGCTCGGCGAGGTGCCGCTGGAAATGGTGTTCATCCGCGCCCCCAAGATAGAACGCGTCGGTCCCGACGTTGAAGTGCTCGCGACCGAGGGCGGGGATCCGGTGGCGGTGCGGCAGGGAAATGTAATGGCCGCAACATTCCATCCGGAGCTCTCCGAAGACACGCGCGTGCATCAATCTTTCTTGGACCTGGTGCGAAAATGAAGCCAGGCCTGCGTGACACGCGCCTGCTCGCGTGCTGACTTCCCAGGCGCGACAGAGCAATTTGCGAACAGGGCGCGTTCGTCGATACGTCACTCCGCCTGAAGTCTTTTTTGATTGCAAATCCGCAGCAATGCTATCGTGTCTGTGCCCAGATATCGTGAGCGCGGTCACAACCTGGATCTCGTTTTCCCGGCGTAAGAGTCCACGGCTTACCCACCTTCATGAACATACTTGATCTCGTTGTCGGCAAGCCGATCAAAACCAGCGACGAGCGCGCGGAGCAGATTGGCCCGGCGCAGGGCGTCCCCATCTTTGGCCTCGATGCGCTTAGCTCGGCTGCCTATGGCCCGGAAGCAGCCCTCAGCCTTTTGATCCCGCTTGCGCTCCTCGGTGTTCGTTACATCGTACCCATCAGCGCCGCTATCATCACGCTGCTGGTGATCGTGTATTTCTCCTATCGCCAGACCATTGCCGCGTACCCTTCCGGTGGTGGCTCCTATACTGTGGCGCGTTTCAATCTGGGCGCGCCCGCGGGCCTGCTAGCCGCGGCTGCTCTCCTCGCCGATTACATCCTGACGGCTGCGGTAGGCATATCCGCAGGAGTGGGTGCCTTAGTTTCTGCGGTTCCGTCATTGTTGCCGCACACTGTTTCTCTCTGTGTGGGCATTCTGATCGTGATCACCATTCTCAATCTTCGCGGGGTGCGCGAAGCTGGCACGGTATTCGCGGTTCCCACCTACCTTTTCGTCGGAACACTTGTCATCACCATTGCGGCAGGACTTTTTCGTGTTCTCCTCAGCGGAGGGCATCCCACGCCGGTGGTTCCACTTCCGCCTCCGCCGCCTATGATGGAAGCCGTCAGTTACTGGCTGCTGCTGAAGGTTTTCGCCAGCGGCTGCACGGCCTTGACTGGCGTGGAAGCTGTGAGCAACGGCGTGAAGGCTTTCCGGGAGCCCACGGTGAAAAACGCGCAGCGGACTCTCACCGTGATTATTTTTGTGCTGGCGGTGCTGCTGGCGGGAATTTCCTATCTGGTGAAGACTTACGGAATTGTCGCGACCGATCCGGGCAAGCCCGGCTACCAGAGCGTTCTTTCCATGCTGACCTCCGCCGTTTTCGGCAAAGGGTTATTTTATTATCTAACCATCGGTTCCATCCTGGTGGTTCTTTCTCTGTCCGCCAACACCGCCTTTGCTGATTTCCCGCGTCTCTGCCGTGCCATTGCACAAAACAACTACCTTCCACACGTCTTCGGCTATCGCGGACGCCGGCTGGTTTACACCTATGGCATCGTGGTTCTGGCGATGCTGTGTGGCGGCGTACTCATCCTCTTCGGCGGCATTACGGACCGGCTGATCCCACTCTATGCCGTCGGCGCCTTTATGGCCTTCACCCTTTCGCAAGCTGGCATGGTCATGCACTGGAGGAAAAAGCGCGGCCCGAACTGGTTGAAGAGCGCATTCGTAAATGGACTCGGCGCCTTGGTTACCGGTACCACGACACTTGTGGTTCTGGTGGCGAAATTTGTGGAAGGCGCCTGGATTACCCTGCTCTTCATTCCCTTGACGATTGCTGTATTCGCGGTGGTGCGCCGCCATTACCACTTCGTGAAAGTGATCACGACTTGCAAACTTCCAGTCGACGTCCCGGGTCTTAGCCTGCACCCGATCGCGGTCATTGCCATCGACCGTTGGAGCGCGATCACTCGGCAGGGAATCGAATTTGCTGCCCGGCTTTCCTCCGAAGTGATCGCCTTGCACGTCGAACCCAGCCCGCATTCCGAATTGCTTCAAGATGAGTGGGAACACTACGTTGAAAAACCCTTCCGCGCAGTAGGCAAGGAGCCGCCTTTTCTGCACGTCCTGCCTTCGCCCTACCGCTTCGTTATTGTTCCCGTCGTTCAATTCATTCTGGATCTTTCAAAAAAGCATCCCGATCGCAACATCATCGTGGTCATACCTGAGCTCGTGGAGGACAAGTGGTACGAATACATCCTTCACAATCAGCGCGGCCGCCTTCTGGAATGGGTGCTTCTCGCCCGCGGAAATGAACGCATCTTTACCGTGAGTGCGCCCTGGTACATCGGTCGACAAAGTTGATTGCATACGTCTGCCGTGTCTTTAGTTGGGCCGGCGTTCTACTAAACGCCAGTTGACACCGTTGCTGGGCTGTTCAACCGTCAGGTCCTCAGAATATTTCTTGGAATAATGAAAAATCCTCTTGACATCGTTCGTCATGTAACCGTATAGTTACGCATTATGCGAAACCGATCGGTTACATATCAGGAGGCTGCGTTTAGCGCCCTGGCCGATCCGACCAGACGCGCCGTGCTCGACTTGCTGCGGAAGGGAAGCCGGCCGGCGGGAGAGATTGCGCGGGCCTTTCCGGTTTCGCGACCGGCCATCTCGAAACATTTGCGCCTGTTGCGACGGGCGCACCTGGTGGAGGAACGACGCGAAGGCCGGCACCGTTTTTACCAGCTGAATCCGGAGCCCTTGAAGGCGGTGGATTCCTGGCTGGAACAGTATCGCGTGTTCTGGCAGACCAGTTTGGCCAGCTTGAAAACTTTTGTCGAAGCGGAGTACGCGAAGGAAAATGTCCGGCATCGGGCAAAACACAAATAAACTTTACGGGAGGAAGGAAAATGAAAGCATTGCGCATTGCAGCTTGCATACTGATCATGCTGTCCGCCGCGGTCGTATTCGGCCAATCCGACGCGCAGAAATCGTTTGATCAACTCAAATCGCTCACCGGTTCGTGGGAAGGGAAGAACTCGCAGGGCGAGCCAGTGACGGTTTCCTATCGCATGACCGCGGGAGGGTCGGCCTTGATGAGCGAGATCGACGGCCACGGCGAGCAGATGATTTCCATGATTCACTTTGACGGCGCCAATCGACTTCTCTTGACCCACTATTGCGCCGTGGGCAACCAACCGCGCATGCTAGCCGTTGCCTCGCCTGATGGCAAGACCTTCACCTTCAAGTTTCTTGACGCTACCAATCTCGACAGCCCGCAATCCGGCCACATGGACCACGTGGTGATCGCAATGCTCGACGCCAATCACCATACCGAAGAGTGGAACTTCACCGACCACGGCAAAGAGATGAAGGAAGTTTTCGATTTGACACGCAGGTAAGAGCTGCGGTTCACGGGAGGCTGCGGAAAAAGTTAAGAATCGGCGTTTAAGTTTGAACGGGTGGAGATTCGACGCGCGCCGTGCTTACTCCTAAAGGACATACGGCACGGCTGAAGCCGTGCCCTCCACAGCCGAGCAACAGCGAAGTTTAAATCTAGAGATTCCTTAAGGAGATGCCAGTGTCGACGACTCGAATCACCGATGACCAGGATGCGATTGTCAGCGAAATCGAAATTGCCGCTCCGCCCGAGCGCGTGTTCCAGGCGCTCATTGATCGTCGTGAGGCGATGCAGTGGGGCTCCGGGGGAAATTTCGAGATGACGGTTTGGGAGATGGACGTGCGGCCGGGAGGGAAGTGGCAATTCATCTCGCACGAAAAAGGGGTTAAAAACCCGGATGGCAGCTCGCGCGAATTTGAACATCACGGCGAAGTGCTCGAAGTCGATCCGCCGCGGACGCTGGCTTACACCTGGTTCGCCAACTGGCACGAAAATCCTTCGCACAAAACGGTGGTGCGGTGGGAACTGAAACCCAGTCCAACGCGGGACGCAGCTCAAGGTCACACATAGTGGACTTGCGCAACTGCCCGCTGCGCGAGCCGGATACTGTCAGGGATGGCCCGGACTGGTTGGAGCTATCAAGAAGCATTTGGAGAAATAGTCGGGAGAAATCGGAACAACCTCCGGACGTGCCCCATCCTTTTGGGCGCAAAGGATGGGGCACCCGAATTCAGTGCGCTCTGTCGGAGTCGTCTTGCACCCGCGTCTGGTCCGTAATCCAGTTTACTTCCCAGGTCTTGCCGCCATCATCGGAGAATGACTGTTCAAAGTGGGGCGTGTTGCTGGTCAGGTTCGTCCAATCAAATCGAATAAGGATAGTTTTTCCATTGATCGTATCCTGGGCGAAAAACTGACCATGTCCATCTTTGAATTCGCCGACCTGGGGCGGGTCCAAGATCCCAATTTTGCGATTGGCCCAGTAGAGCCTCCATTGATGGGATTGAGGATTGTATACGCGCAGGGTCAGACCTTCGATGTGGCCGGTTGGGCCATCGACCTCGATCGTGTCCACTTGGGCGCCGCCATCCCACACCTTGAAGCATGCTCCGGTGCCCTCGAATTCGACCCAGGTATTCGATCCAGTCAGGGGATTCTGGCGTCGCTTCAGGTGATATTTCCATTTGCCAATAAGGGGGTCAAAATCATGCTGCCCATCGCGTTCCGTCGGAGCGGATTGAGCGCTGGTTTTCGATGGGTCTGAATTCTGCTGTGCGCGTGCTTGAAGCGGCTGCAAGACGACAGCCAGGCTGCACACCAGGAGATACATTCGAATGGGTTTGATGTTGATCACAGTCTCCTCCTATTCCTGCGCAGGCGGCCTGCCCGTGCGGACGATCACCAGCCCGGACCAAACATAGTTGAACAGCTGAGCGTATGTGTTAATCGAGAGTAAAAACAAGTAAAGAGTTGTGAACGAGTTGGTCTACCCTCGTCATGCTTTCGCGTATTTCATCCACTTCAGGATTTCGGGTAGGGTTGGACGTTTCCCATAGATGAGAATGCCGATGCGGTAAATTCTGGCGCAGAGTACCAAGATCCCGGCAATGGTTGCGATCAACAAGAACAGCGATAGAGCGATCTGCCACACTGGCGGGGTTTGTACGACGATGCGCGCATACATCAGCAACGGCGCGAAGAAGGGGATCATCGACATCCATACGATCGCCGGGGCGTCGGGATTCTGCACGACTGGAACAAGCATGAAAATCGAGAGGACCAGAGGAATCACAACAAAGAATTGGAGCTGCTGGCCTTCTTGTTCCGTCGTGCTGATGGCTCCAATGGCCGCATAAATCGCGCTGTACAACATGTAACCCATGAGGAAGAAGATGGCAAATGCAGCCAGCACCGCGGGTGGAATCTGAAACTCGCTTAAGCAATCAAT
>CAWISU010000012.1:0-50981 GCA_963838765.1 uncultured Acidobacteriota bacterium
CCACAACGCGACAGCCCCCGCCTTCTGTATTAGCATTCAATGAGTTGCGCGGGACATAAACAAGAATGCAAACAGAATCCGCACATTTCCCGGCCACTCCCATCGCTCTGAAAATGGCTGTAGCCATCGGCATCGGTATGCTCGCCGGGATGGAGCGCGAGTGGTCCAACAAAGACGTAGGAATTAGAACCTTTGCCATCGTTTCCTTGCTCGGGATGCTCGCTTCCCTCATCAGCCAAAGCGTAGTGATCGCATCGTTGGTCGGAGTGCTTTTGCTGGTTGCGGTTATGAATACGCGCAGCATTTTCGCCGACCGCTCATTGGAGATCACCACCTCCGCGGCTTTGATCTTGAACTACCTGCTGGGTGTTCTGGTCGGTCTTGGTCATATCTTTACTCCGATAGCTGGAGCCATCGTTATGACCATGCTCCTGGCTTGGAAGACTGAACTGAGCCGTTTTGCCGGTGGTTTGCAGCCATCGGAAATCCGCAGCGCGGTTTTGCTCGGCCTCATCGGTTTTGTCATTTATCCGGTACTGCCCAACCGCTACGTAGATCCATGGCAATTGTTCAATCCTAGTGATGCGTGGCTGAGTGTCATTGCCATTGCAGGAATTGGTTTTGTGAATTACGTATTGCTCCGCATATACAGCACGCGGGGCCTCTACCTTGGTGCGCTGTTCGGCGGTTTGGTCAATAGCAGCGCCACGGTCGCAGAGCTGGGCGCCAGGCTCCGACAAGCAGGATTGGTTAGCCGAGCCACAGCGCTTTGTCTATTGACGACCATTGCGATGTTTGCCAGAAATCTAATCCTCGCCACAATTTTCTCGCCTCGCTCCCTGAGTGGCACGTTAGTCCCGCTATTGGCGATGACGCTGGTCGCCGGTTTTTGGGTATGGCGGGATCACAGGATTCAAGATAGCCTTCCCGGAACTTTGACGCTCACGTCGCCGATCTCACTGCCAAAAGTTATCTGGTTTGGAACTCTGTTTATTGCCATACAAATCGCCGGCTCGCTACTCACGAGAATCTTTGGCAGCTATGGCATGCTGGCCACGGGCATTTTCGGCGGTCTCGTGAGCAGTGCAAGCACCACCGCTGCGGCAGCCACTATGGCAATGCACGGCAAGATAAGCGCTTCACTCGCTGGCAGCACTACCGTGCTCACGTCCCTAACTAGCGCCGCTGTGAACCTACCCATCGTGTGGCGAACCACCCGGGACAAGACTGTCATGAGGAAATTGACCTTCGAGATGGCCACCGTAATTGCGACGGGAATTGCCGCTGTCACAGTAGATCGCGTTTTTCAATTCTCCGAATTGCTGGTAAGAAGGTAGGAATCGCAGTTATCCGCTGTGCCGGATGTGCATCACGTCGCCATCCTGCACGATGTAGTCTTTCCCTTCCAGACGCAGCGTACCGCGAGCGCGGGCATTCGCTTCTGATCCGGCTTCGAGCAGTTGATCCCAGCGAATGGTTTCCGCGCGTATGAAATGTTTTTGCAAATCGGAATGGATTGCGCCCGCCGCATCCTGCGCGCGCGTATTCACCGGGATGGTCCAGGCACGGCATTCATCTTCGCCCGCGGTGAAGAAGGACATCAAGCCGAGCAGCACGTAAGTCGTGCGGATCAGCCGAACCAGGCCGCTCTCGGTGAGGCCATAGCTCGAGAGAAATTCGGCGGCATCGGCGTCGCTCATTTCCGCGAGCTCAGCTTCGACTTTTCCGCATATGGCTGCGGCCCCGGCGTTTGGGCGGGAAGCGACTTCTGTCAGCTTGTACTTGCCAGCGGCAGCTTCGAGATCCTTGCCGAGTTCCGTACTTTCGTTAACGTTTAAAACGTAAAGAATGGGTTTCTCGCTGAGAAACATGAATCCGCGAAGACGCTTCTTGTCGTCAGGTGTCATTTCCATTTCGCGCAGCGGGCGCTCAGTTCCCAAATGCGCATTTGCGCGTTTGAGCAGTTCAAATTCTTTTTCGAGTTCCGGCGTGCGCATTTTCTTTAAATCTTTTTCTAAGCGCTCCAGCCGCTTTTCGATCTGGCCGAGATCGCTGACCATGAGATCGAACTCGACATTCTTGATATCGCGCAGAGGATCGATGCCGCCGACATGCGGAATCGCGGGATCGTCAAATGCCCGCAGAACGTGGGCAAGCGCGTCCACGCCCCGCAAATGGGCGAGATAGGTGGTTTCTTTAAGCGCGTCCTGTCCGATGGCTCCGACGTCCACGTACTCCACTGAAGCGTGGGTCAACTTCTTGGGGTTGTACAGCGTGGCCAGGCGGTCGAGCCGGTCGTCAGGCACCTTGGCCACGCCGATATGCGCCTCGCGCGGATTGGCGTAAGCCTGCTCGGAGAGATGCGCCTTCGTCAGAATGCCGAAGAGGGATGTCTTGCCTACCTGCGGCAGGCCAATAATGCCAGTTTTCATAAGAAGAGCTTCTAGCTACTAGTTTCTAGCGAGTCCCTGTGAAGGATAAACGATGAGCCGGAGTTACGAAAATTGATTGGGGCGATTTTGAAAAGCCAGAAGCCAGCAGCTAGAAGCTAACGGCTGTCAAATACACAACCACCAGCCCCAGCAGAAACACGCCGCCTTCGACTCGGGTCGACCACACGTGCAGAGCGTCGAATTGCATGCGGGCTGGGTTATCGGGAGGAACGGAATCGATTTCGCCGATCGATGCCCGAAGCCCATCCATGCGAGGGATAATGCCGAATTGAGAAATCAAAGTCAGCACCAGCATCAGGCAAATGAGCACGTGGCGCGCGGCGAATATATGCAACGTACCTCGGGTGAATCGGCTGTAAAGAATCGAGCTAACCAAAAAGATGATGCCGGAGATGATGCCCATCCAATGCAACGTGCCCAACGACCGCCCGACCAGCGTCCCGGCCAAATGCCGCGTCGGTAAGACTGAGAAAGCCGTGGGCGCCAGAACGAAAGCGAAGAAGACCAGCCCGCCCAGCCAAACAATCAAAGACAACAGCATCAGATAACGAAGAAATGACATGGAGGGAATTATAGCGTTCCCGCCGCCTACCCGGTCATCCTGAGCGCAGTGAAGGACCCATGAAAGATATGCACGATCAACAACGCTGCAAGGCATTCTCACAACACACGAAGAAGGAGAACTTCCAGACGCATTCTGCTTGAATCGCGTGACTGAACCCTTCGACTGCTCAGACAGTCTCAAACTAGGTCGGCACAGGCGTGCTCTCGACGATCTCCTGAATCACCTGCTCTGCCTGTTCCGACTTCTTCAGCGTAGACGAATAAAGTCCATTGACCACCACGCGATGGGCAAAGACCGGCACCACCAGCGGCTTGAAATCTTCCGGCGTGCAGAAGCTGCGGCCATCGAGAAATGCCATCGCTTGCGCGGCGCGATAGAGCATTTGCGAACCGCGCGGCGAGACCCCGAGCGAGAACTGTTCCGATTCCCGCGTTTTCCTGACAATACTGAGCGCATAGCTGACCAGCGATTCGTCCACTCGCACTTGTCCAGCTGCCTGCTGCATTTCCATTACGTCCGCGCCGCTTAGCACGGGTTGCATGGCTTCCAACTGCGCCGTACCCGCTTGGGACCGCAGAATCTCGCGCTCGGCGCTGCTGTCAGGGTAGCCCATCCGCACCCGCATGAGAAAACGGTCGAGCTGCGATTCCGGCAGCGGATAAGTGCCGTGGTGTTCGACCGGGTTTTGCGTTGCAATTACCAGGAACGGTTGCGGCAGCGGGTAGGAGTGCGCGTCGACCGTCACCTGGCATTCGTTCATGGCTTCGAGCAGCGCGGACTGGGTCTTAGGCGTAGTGCGATTGATTTCATCGGCCAGCAACACGTTGGTGAAGACCGGGCCGCGTTTGAATTCGAACTGTTGTTCCACGGCAGAGTAAATCGAAATCCCCAAAACGTCCGACGGCAGCATGTCGCTGGTGAACTGCACCCGTTGAAATGTGCAGTCGAGAGCCCGCGCCAGCGCCTGCCCGAGAGTAGTTTTGCCAACGCCGGGAACGCCTTCGATGAGCAAATGTCCGCGAGCAATCAGAGAAACTACCGCCAGGCGAACGATATCGTCCTTGCCCCGGATGACCTTGCGCAGCGCGTTTTCCAGTTGCGTCGCACGATGCGAAACGGCACTGGCAGTTTCAGGGGACATGCTCGAATTCTACTATGCGCCCCGGGACTAGGCCGGTTACGGAGGTTACGACACTCGGCCGCGGTCCCTCTGCCTGAGATAAAGCAGTTAACATTGACGCGGTCACTTCCGCGATTCGACGAGTGCTGAACGCTGACGGCTGAATGCTGAATGCTGCTTTCTTACCAATTCACTTTCATCGCGAACTGGAACTGCCGCGGATCGTAAGCCGCAGTCGGCTCTCCAGCATTGGTCCAAAGCTGGTTCACCGCCGCCACGTTGTACTTGTTAGCGATGTTGAACATATCCGTGATCAAATCCAAATTAATCCGCTCGCCGAAGTAAATGCGGCGGGCGATGCGGAGATCGTTGAAAACCGTCCACGGTTGGAAGCCGGCGTTGCGGGCAAGGTCGCCATCGAGCGAGAGCAGCGTGGTGTTTGAGGTGGCAGTGAAGCAGGGCTCCTGGAACAGCCCGGTCGGTGAATACTTGGACGCCACCAGTGGACCGCAGCCATCCCCGGCAGCAGAAGCAGTCACCACATTCGGACGAGCCGCCGTAGGCGCGAACTGGAAGTTAGTGTTGTCGCCCGTAATAATCAGGAACGGACGCCCCGAGCCGACCTCGACGATGGGCGCAACCGTCCAGTTGCTGAAAAATTTCTTGGCAAAGCCGTCTCCGCCCAGTTTCCCCGACTGGTACACGCCGCTAAATACGAAACGATGACGCTGGTCGAACAGAGAGTTGGAGCGCTCCAGCTGAGGAAAATAACTATCCTGAGGCGCGAGCGGTGACTGCAAGTCGGTTGAGTCATCAGTCGCGTGCGAAAAGCTGTACGACGCCAGAAACTCGTAGTGATTGCGAAAGCGCTTGCGCAGGTTGGTGGTGAAGCCGTTGTAAATCGAACTGCCATTGGAATAATTTGCGTCCATATCGCCGAAAGGAACGCAGTTCGCCAGCGTGGCAGGATTACAAGCGGTGCTGAGGCCCTCTGCTCCCAGAATCTGCTGCGCCAAACCCACGCAAGGCGCGGCCCCAGGGACGGCGAGTAATGCGCCGGCAATCGCAGGATTCAATCCTGACGGCCGGAAGAAATTCACCAGCGCCGCAGAAACCCACGGCGCCCCACTGGGATTGACCCCGCAAGGAGCCACACCCGCACCAACACTCAGCGGACCCGCTGCCGCGTTCGAAGTCGGGTCGGTCAAAGCCACCTGCCAGTTTTTTACCAGCAAGTCTCCGCGGACGGTGTTGGCGTTAATCGGACGGTTCAGGTGCCGTCCGCCGTTGAAGTTGTAAGCCAGGCTCAAAGCGAAACCACCGCCCAGATCTTGCTCGAAGGTCAGGTTCGCTTGTTGCGAGTAAGCGTAAACAAAATTCTTCGACTGCGGATATCCGAACGGCTGAAACGCCAGCGGGAAAAACGTCGAAGGATTCAGGTAATTCTGATTCACGAAGAGAAACGGATTGGCCGGGGAATTTCCGGTGAATGGCGCGGGATTAAACCGCTGTCCACCGGCCTGATATCCGGGAACGTTGGGCAGGCAGTCCGGCGAGTTCAGAATCCCTTGAAAAATGTTGGTTCCGTTTAAGCTGCCGGCGCCGGGCACCACGCCCGGACTGCACGGGCTTCCGCCCGGAAAAAGCAATTGCCCGCTCTTGGATCCATCCGAAGCATCACCCAGGAAATACAAACCAAGCAAGGGGTGATCGAAGAAAATGCCGTAAGACGCGCGCAGCACCGACTTCCCGTTGCCCTTTGGGTCCCAAGCCAAGCCGATGCGGGGCTGCACATTGTGGGTAGCAGTCTGAATGCCTTTCTGCAAGCCCAGTGAATTGTAAGCGGCCAGAGCCAGCGGATCTGGTGCAGCAAACTGCGGCGGGAATTCAATGTCATAGCGCAGGCCCAGGTTCAGCGTAAGGGTGGGCCACACCTGCCACGAGTCCTGGAAGTAAACTCCCAGCGGTTTATTGGAGAACGAGTCATGAGGATTGCCAATCCCCTGGATCAAGTCCTGCGGCACACCCAAACCATAGGCCTGCAGCCCGGAGAGGCCGGGGATGGCTTGCTGCAAGCTTGGAGGCAGCGAATTGAAAATTGCACTCGGGAAAACCTCGCCCGCGCTCAGGCTGCCAAAGTCATACACCCCGCCATAGTTCACCGTGAATGTTGCTGTGATTGGAATGTAGTTAAAGTCCACGCCAAACTTCATGCCGTGCCGTCCACGGGTCAAGGAAAAGTTGTCGGTGAACTGGTAGCGTTGTTCAGTTCGCTGAATATACGAGTAAGGCTCGCGTCCGAAGTACGCAAATCCCGGAATGTTCACCGCGACGTCCGACCCGTCGGGTGCATTCGAGTAAAAGTACGACAACCCACGCCGGGCATACTGGAAACGAAACTCATTCACTTTATTGTTGCCAATGGTCCAAGTGTCCTGGAACACTCCGGTCACGTCGCGATAAGTCTGCTGCGAAGTCCTGGAATACGCGTTCTGCCCGAAGGTCTGATTCTCACCGTTCACTTCAATACCAGTCACGGTGCTGGGGCTGACGTTCCCGCGCAATGTGATCCGGTTATTGCTGTTCACGTTGTGATCGATCCGCAGTGAATAAAGGCTCGTGCCCTCAAAGACCGGGAAGTTCCCAACCTGCGCATTCAGCGTTTGGAACGACGCCGGCAAGCCATTGCACTGGGTGTTGCCTGAATTGCAGGAACTGGGGAACTGGGTGAGCGGACTGGTTCCGTTCGTCGGACTTGGAATCGCCCCGAGTGCCGCCAGCAATCCAAACGACTGCGGATACGATCCATTCAACGCAATCGCGGAAGAACCGCCCGCCAGAAATGCGTATTGCTGCAGCAAACCGGCTGGCAGCCCTGGAGTGCTAAGAAAAGCAGCCTGTTGCGGCGTGACCTGAATGTTGAAAGTGCCCGGAGGCGCCAGCCCCGGCGCAAAGATGTTGGTCGCGTCAAACGGAACCAGGCCAAAGTTGTCCTGCCCAATGCTGGCAAATCCGGTCTCATGCCGCCGCGTGACTTCGTAAGCGAAATAATAGTAAGTCTTGTCTTTCTTGATCGGTCCACCAAACGCGGTCCCGGCCTGCACCCGCGTATAAGCCGGCTGGGAGACATTGCTGAAAGGATTCGTGGCCTGGATGTATCGATTACGCAAATAGCCGTAAACATCACCGTGAAATTCATTCGATCCCGAGCGGGTAATAATGTTGATCACGCCTCCCGCGGCTTGCCCATATTCCGCCGCATAGCTGTTGGTGACGATCTGGAATTCCTGCACTGCTTCTTGCGAAACCGTCGAGCGCACGCCATTGGTCGAGTTATCGATCGCATTCGCCCCGTCCACATTTACCAGGTTCGAGCGCGCTCGCTGCCCGCTTATGTTCAGCCCAGACGTAGGCGCCGCTCCAATGTTGGGAGCGTTGTCGCGCAGCACCTGCGAATCCGTCAGCGCGAAGTTAACGTAGTTGCGGCCGTTGATGGGAAGATTATCGATGGCCCGCTGCTCAATCGTGTCAGTCGTCGAAGTGCGGCTGGTTTCGATGATCTCCGCCCCCGCGCTGACATTGACCACTTCCTGCGCACCCGCAAGCGCCAGCGTGATTGGCAAGTCCGCGATCTGTCCCACCGTGATGACCACATTCTCCGCCGTGGCTTTCGCGAATCCCGCAGCTTCGACCGTGACCTGGTAAGTAGCCGGAGGCAGCAACTGAACCCGGTACTCGCCCTGGCTATTCCCACTCCCAGAGCGCTCCAAACCCTTCGCCGGATCTCGCACAATAACTGTGGCGTTGGTCACCAGGCTGCCCTTGGGATCCTTCACCGTGACGTGCAGATCGCCGGTATCCACCCCCTGAGCGAATCCGAACACGGTCAACCCCAGCACAAGGACCATTAGCGAGACGAGCTTTCGCATTGTCATAAAGTTTTCTCCGGAAGAAGATGACTGACGAGGGAGACGCCCAGTTTTTGCGGGCAGAAGGCCATAGCCAATCCGAATTCGTCGGCAGGCTTGAGGACAAACATTGTTGAGAGGCGCGCTCGGCTGCTTTGTACATCAAGCCGCTCGCATAAAGCAAGCTGGATTACCTAAGGAGCATCGGGTTGGTTAAATGTAGGCGCGCGCGTCATCGCTCGTGCGCGGGCTTATTGAACTTTGCAAAATAAGTGACGTTCAATTTCCCACTTGTCATTTTTTTTATTTGTCATTTCGAGCGCAGCCGGAGCATCCGCGAATGCGGATGATCCGGCGGAGTCGAGAAACCTGCTTTTCGGCGAGCGCCCCTAAAGCAAGATTCCGTATCAGGTTCCGTTTCAAGAAATCATCAGTCCGACCGGCAGAAGATCTGAACCCAATGCCGCATTTTCGAGCTACTCAGTTTGCTGGTTTTGAAGGGGCACGGCTTCAGGCGCTGAGGCCAACAACGAGAGTTTTTCAGCAAACCGTATTGCCGCGGCGACGTTTCACATTGACTCCGCGTTTCCAATCGGATAACCTATGTTGGCCTACATTATCTGTAGGATAATGAGCGTTCTTTGACAATCTGAACCAACAACGGCGCAAGGCGTTAGTCGCCGTCCCGAAATCCCCGTGACAAGCATTCGTCGAGGATGGCAAGAAGCCAAGCGCATTCCCAAAACGGAACGGCACGCCCTTAAGACCCGCCCGTAACTCCAATGTTATCTAGATTTTGCGTGTAACTCCTGTAAACTCAAAGATCTAGCACAGAGTGATAGAATAAACCGCTTGTTTTCTGGATTTTGCGCAGGGTAGGGAGGGGGAGGGGGGTACCGAATGGTGAACACAAACTCCATCCCGAACCGGGAAGCGTCCGACGTTATCTAGCTCGTCCGGCTGATACCGGAACCTTCTTCCCGCATAGTCTTCAGCGCCCAAGCCATGCGCGGAGTATTGTGGGCAATTCCAAAACGCCCGCGAGCGTCGAGCAAAATCATTCCGCCATGACCGTTCACCCGCGCTTTCAGGTAATTGATCGCCTCGGCCGCCACCCACTCCGGCAAACTGCCCGAGGCCACGCGGTCGGCCGCCCACTTGGCCAGTACCAGTTTCATGATGGGTTCGCCCCAGCCCGTGGTCGAGGCCGCCGCAGTCTTGTTGTCAGCGTAGCATCCGCATCCGATCAACGACGAATCTCCCAGGCGCCCGGGAGCCTTATTGAGCGTGCCCCCGGTGGAGGTAGCTGCGGCAATGTCGCCGTTTCCGTCGAGCGCGACGGCGCCCACCGTGTCGTGAGACAAGGTCGCAGCAAACAGATCGGGTTTCTGCTCCGCGTCGTGCGCTTGAAATTCGCGCAACCGTTCAACCTCGCGCGGAATGATAAGGTCTTCGTTCTTGCACAGCGGAATGCCGTGCTCGGCCGCGAAGCGCTCCGCACCCTCGGCGACGAAATACACATGCGGGCTCTCGCTCAGGATCTTGCGCGCGGCCCGCACCGGATTGCGCAAATGTTCCACGCAGCCAACGCCTCCCGCGCGCAGCGTGGCCCCCTCCATGATCAGCGCGTCGAGTTGCACCTTGCCTTCGCGATTGAGGAAGCTGCCGCGTCCGGCATCGAAGGTCTCGTCATCTTCCATGACAACGACTGCTTCCTCGACCGCATCGAGCGACGAGCCGCCACGGTGCAGAACTTGCCAGCCCGCAGCCAGCGCGTTGCGCACTCCGTTGAGATGAGCTTCGACCATCTCGTCCGGAATGGACCACGCCCCCCCATGGACAATCAAAACAGGATCCATCGTCAAGAAAAATCCTCCGGTGAAAATGACGTATCAGGCTACCCGCTTCTATACGGCTACATTTTGTCCGACACCAGCATCTGCTCGACGATCTCGGCCAGGACTCGACTGGCTTCCGCGTCTATCGGCCCTTGCGTCGCTTGCTGGAACTTGCTGGCCCGCTCCTTTTGATCGAGGTAATAGACGACAGCAGGCAGCACCCGGCGAACTTCACCGCAGAGCGCGCGCAAATGCATCAGCCCGTCCACATCCAAATCAGACGACCGCAATTTGGATATTTCCCCCACCAACTGTTGGACTTCACTCTTCCAATGATCGAATTCGGTTTCATACTTCAGGAAGTATTCAGCGTCTCCAACGATCAGCAGTTCCAACGTCTTCAAGTCTTCGGGGGTCAGGGGCTTTCCCGCCTTCAGCTTTGGCAGCAGCGATGCGAAGTCCATCCTGGACTGAAAAGCTTCTCGCGCCTGGCCTTCGAGTTCTTCTACCTGATCGCCCAAAGCGCCATAGTTATCGCTGTTTTCAACCTGGGCACAGCGGGACGCGAGTTCGAGCGTCTTCTGAATGGTTGTGCTGAGGTGGGGGACGTCGCCCATGGAAGCGCCTTTCGGATGCCGAGATAGTCTAGCACTTGGACATTGCGTTGGTCCGCCCGTTCCCGAATTGGGAAGACGCTACAGTAAACATTCTGCGAAGGATGCGTGTTGCCCGCGAATAGAAAGTGCACGCGCAAGCATTTTTCTATTGACTCTCATCTTTCTTGGTACTACTCTTTGCGGCACTTTCGGCTGCTGCCACTCAACCGATGCTTTGCCGCTTCTGCGTTGGCTTCGCTGGTTGTGAGCGCCGTACCGCATCCTGGAAACTGAGGATGCTTTTAGCTTCCACCCAGAAAAAGTGCGTTGAAGAACCTCCGCGTTGAAGGGCAAGACAATTTCACTGGAGCACGCTCCATAACTGGATACGCTTCAGGGGCTAGAGGTGTGCCTGAAGCGGTCCTCCGAAACCTTCAGCCGCCATATTTTGCGGACCCTGCTCACTGGTCTGCATGGCGAAATCCCCCGGGGTATTTTGTGGGACCCAGACTTAAGGAGAAAACCATGAGGAAGTCGCGAGAAACCTTGCAAGGAGGAATCGTGATCAAGACAGCGAAGCTCGCATTAGTTTCAACTTTGGCAGTGCTGTTCCTCGCTGGGATGGTATTCGCTCAAACTGACCCAGGAGTTCAGAGCGGCAACCGCGGCACCGGCGCGACAATCATTACCACCGACCCAAACGGCTTCTTGCCGTTCTTCACGGACGGTCAGGCTCGCTTCGAGGCCGTGGAGTCGGTTTCCAACAGCCCGACCGGCAACAACGGACTCGGACCGCGGTTCAACTCGAATAGCTGCAGTTCCTGTCATGCGCAACCTGCGGTGGGCGGGACCGGCGCTGCCGCAAATCCGCAATTCGCGTTTGCCGGCAGCTCAGTCGCTCCTAAAGATTCGACCCCGTATTTCATTACTGCCAACGGCCCCACGCGCGAAGCCCGCTTCCCGTTCTTCTTCAACGCGAACGGCAGCGCCAACACCAGCAATCCCAATGGCGGAGTGGAAGATCTGTTCACGGTTAGCGGACGCACCGATGCTGGCAGTTGCACCCTGCCGCAACCCAGCTTTGCTGCCGCAGAGGAGGCGAACGACATCATCTTCCGCATCCCCACGCCGGTGTTTGGCGCGGGTTTGATCGAAAACCTGGAGGAATCAACTCTGCTAAAGAACCAGGCAAACAATCTCAACAACAATTTCGGCGTCGCGGGTACTTTCAACCACAGCGGCAACGATGGCACCATCACCCGTTTCGGCTGGAAGGCACAGAACAAGTCGCTGCACATTTTTGCCGGTGAGGCCTACAACGTGGAGATGGGTGTCAGCAATGAACTCTTCCCCCAAGATCGCCCACTGCCAGGGGAAGACGGCAATGGCGGTACCGGCTCCACCGGGCTGCCATCGAACTGCCTGAATCTTACTGGAACCGGGTACCCGGAAGACACGTCCAACCCAACCTTAACGCCGCAGGCTGCGGTGCTGGATGACGTCTCCGCGTTCGCCAACTTCATGCGGTTTCTGGCTCCGCCACCAACCGGAGGTGTAGTGCTGAATGGAACGCAGGTCTCGCAATCGACGATCAATGCCGGCGCCTCTTTATTCAGCGCGATCGGCTGCTCGACTTGTCACAATGCCTCGCCGGGCTCGACGCAGGTGTCGAACTTCGTTCCGGCGTTGAGCAAGGCTCCGGTGAATGCGTTCTCAGATATTGAGATCCATCACATGGGCGGGGGCTTGGCGGATAACGTCTCGCAGGGCGGCGCCGGTGGCGATCAGTTCCGCACGGCTCCCTTGTGGGGCCTGGGCCAGCGTATCTTCTTGCTGCACGATGGGCGTACCCAGAACTTGAACGCCGCCATCGAGGCCCACGCGAGCAATGGCAGCGAAGCCACTCCCGTGGAGGACAATTTCGACAGCCTCAGTCCGAACCAGCAGCAGGAGATTTTGGATTTCTTGCGCTCGTTGTAGTCCTCCTCCCTGGCGAGGCACTGGGTGTGTCTCGCCAGCTTTTCCACGCTAGGCTCTGACTCGCCGCGGCTCAGTCAGGGCGTGGGCAAAATTACTTAGATCGGAGGGAAATATGCATCCTCGATGGTTGTATTTCTTGGTCCTTCTCGCCTCAGTCTCGTTCACGGCTTGGGGTCAAAGTGCCCAAGCGCAAAATGCTCCCAAGAATGGCGGCGACTTTTCTAATAACACGCAGCCCCAGACGAAAGTGCCGGCCGGAGTCATTCTGGTCAAGGGAGCTTGGCCGAGCGCCAGCGATTCCTCCACTCCGGTGCCCGAGGGCGGGAACGTGACCAACAATGTATTCCGCGACCAATATTTCGGAATGACCTACGCTTTGCCGAAGGACTGGACGGAGAAATACAAAGGACCGCCGCCATCAGACAGCGGACGCTACGCGCTGGCGCAACTCACGCCTGCCCCCACATTCAAAGGGCCGGCGCGAGGCAGCCTCCTGATCACCGCCGAGGATATGTTCTTCACCCCGTTGCCCGCCGCCAATGCGCTGGAGCTGATCAATTACTCGAAGGACAACCTGCAGGCCGATTACAAATTGGAACTGTCGCCTACGCCAACCAAGATTGGCGGCCGCCCATTTACTTTCTTTGCCTATTGGTCTCCAGTAGCCGAGCTCCATTGGTATGTTCTGGCCACCGAAATCCGCTGCCACGCGGTGCAGTTCGTGCTAACCAGCCGTGACACCAAATTGCTTGAGAGCTTGATGCTGGACCTGAACAAGATGGAGTTGCCCGCGGAAGCCAATCCCACCGCTGGCACGGGCGGCGGCGATGTGCCAGTGTGTATTAAAGATTACGCAACTGATGAACACGTGCTTGCACGTGTGGATCCGGTTTTCACTGAGCACCGGTTCAACTCCGTGCCCGTCCGGATCATCATCGATAAAGAAGGCAAAGTGAAACACATTCACTTTCTAAGCGCATTTCCAGATCAGACAAAAGCCATCACCGACGCCTTCAAACAGTGGAAATTTAAGCCGTATCTCCGCGATCGGCATCCGGTCGAGGTGGAAACTGGGATCATGTTTGGACGTACGACACGACCGGCGAACCCGGCCCAGAATTTCAGCGACTGATGATTTCTAATCGGCTGGACAAACGAGAATGCGTGCTTTGGGATTTCACCGCCCTTAAACACGGACCCTCGGCTCGCTATCTAGTAGTCGATGCCCTTTAGAAAATCTGGCGACTGCACGTACTGATAGCGATTGGGATCGTTCTTGACCAGCGAGTCGGCGTATTGATTCCAAACCGTGCCGTGTGCGCCGGTATTGTTGTCTTGCACGACGGTCTGATCCAGAAGGTAATTCGAAAAATTCTGATTGCTTCTGGCTTGGCTGTCCCACCTCGCTTCGACGCTCGCATTGTGGGCGTCCTCGGCGGCGTGGGCGGCGTCGGCCTGGGCTTTGGCGTTGGCGCCGATCTGGTGAATTCGGCCGATTTCGGCTTGAGTTTGCGCTTGAATGACGGCGCCGTTCTGCCGCCAACTGTTTGCGATGGCGGTTATCGTGGGCCACTCTTTGTCCGCAAGCGGCTTGGGCACGGTTCCCTGATTTATGGTTATGGCCCAACTCCCACCGGTGATCGGGCGAAGCGCAGAGACCAGAATGCTGGAGGCCATGGGTCCCTTACCGTCGTGGGCATCGATGTCAGCCATCAACAACACGGAATCGGTGACCATTTGCGACGTTGGCATCTTTTTCGTGCTGGTGACGTTGATGGTAGGCATAGGAATGTGTTGCTTCTGATGAACTTGTTGGGCGACGGCGAGAAACGCCTGCACCAGGTCGCCGCCGGAGGGATATGCAGTGTACGCTCCCGGCAAAGGTCGGCCACTCCTGAGTGACATCTGAGTTTGTGGATTTCTGGGATCGAGGATTGGCCAATAGACGCCGAGGTGGATCGATTCTCCATTAGGCCCGGCGGCATGCACGGCGCCACCGGCAGCGCTGGTGATCTGCCATCCGGCGGGTAGGCCGATGCTGCCACTCCCATCGGGAAAGGGAGTCTGGCGCAGCGCCGGAACCGATTCCGCAGCCTGTGCCCCGGAGCCCGATCCAGATTGCGCCGCCGCTGCCGGCTTCGCGGGATCCATGTGCCACACTTCGTTGAGCTTCTTCAACATCGGATTCGCGGTTGTGCCAAATCGCTGGGCGTCATCGTAGATCACGGCTCCCGCCGGCTGGCTTCCGCTTGGCATGGACACAATCACCATCCCGGCAAAGTGCTTCCCGCCCTGGCTCTTTGCCGTTACGGTGAAAAAGGTTGCGACCGAATCGCTGCCTCCGGCCTGAAAGAACCTGCCAATCTGAGGACGCTCTCCAAAATGGCTGTGCACATTACGCAACATGGTTCCCATGGCGCCTTGCAGCGAGGTCTGTCCGGTGACCGGTCCATAGACGATCTGCCCGCCGCCCGGATTGTCGATGGTCTTCAACCCCCCCTGACTCGGCCCATCCTGGCCGTACGCCGGGATCAACACTACGGTTGTGCACAGCAAAACCAACGCCAATTTCGCAAATATCCGGATTTGCAAGCGAGACATGCCACTCTCCTGGTGGGGGCTTCAATACGCCGAATCAACAATGCTGCGCAACAAGCCTAATCATCCAAAACCGCTTGTCAAGCGGATTCCTGATACTGCGTCAGGCGCCAAGGCTTACATCCGGGGACTTCCCCAGCCGACCGGGCAAGCTATAATGACGTGTCGGCCCGTGGCACCATCGCCTTTTCTGGTATCCGCTGCCTGGTTTTTGCAGTGGGGAACTTTTGCCTGGGGGGAGCCGTATCTGATGACGTGCCTCCTGGCTCGACAGGGTCGGTGTATCGAAGGCAGAGCTGCCGGGGCGAGGGCGATGAAGTCCAAGAGGTTCTCTGCCGACCGTTAAGGGATTTGACAGTGGAGTCTTGAGCACCTGATTTATGAAGACCTGATCTATGAAGACCTGGAAAAAAATTGCGATCGGCGCCGGAGCGGTGGTGTTGCTGTCCGCCATCGTGGGTTTCACCGTCTATCAGAGCCACAAGAATGTGGTCACGGTGCAGTCGGGCAAGGCGCAGCGGATGGATCTGCTTGCGGTGGTGAGCGCATCCGGCGAGGTCAAGCCCAAGACGTATGTGAATATTGGCGCCAATGCTTTCGGCAAGATCACTAAGCTGTACGTCCGGGAAGGCGACCGGGTGAAGCGGGGACAGATGCTGGCGCAGCTCGAAAACGTCCAACCCGCGGCCGATATGGATGCGACCCAAGCCTCGCTGGAAGCGGCGCGCACGGACGCAGTCGCTGCGGAGGCCGCGCTCAACACCTCGATGGCTGATCTCAATCGAGCAAAGTCGGATGCGGAACGCTCCGACCTCGACTGGACCCGCGCCCAGGGCCTCTACAAAGACGCGTTGATCTCGAAGTCGGACTACGACATGCAAAAAGCGGCGCACCAAACCGCCGTAGCCGGATTGGCGCAAGCAGAGGCACGGGTAGCGCAAGCCAAGGCGCAGAAGGATTCTGCGGATCGCCGCATTCGGCAGGCCGACGCTAACCTGACCCACGCCAGCGATGTTTTGAAAAAGACCACCTATCAGGCTCCTTTTGATGGAGTCATCACGAATTTGCCCGTGCGCGAAGGCGAGACGGTAGTCATCGGAATCCAGAATTCCCCCGGCAGCACGCTGATGACGCTCGCCGATATGTCGGTGATCACCGCCGAGGTTAAGGTGGATGAAACCGATATTGTGAACGTGCAAATGGGTCAGGCAGCACAGGTAACGATTGATGCGATCCCGAAGAAGTTTTTTAAGGCAGTGGTGACCGAAATCGGGGATAACGCGATCGTGCGCTCGACCGGCGTATCCACGTCGCAACAGATATCGACCAGCCAGGAGGCGAAAGATTTTAAGGTCGTAGTGACCTTGCAGGACCCGCCGGATGACTTGCGCCCAGGTCTTTCCGCCACCGCGAAGATCACAACTGCGACCCGGGGAAATGCGCTGGCCATTCCAATCCAGGCTTTAACGGTACGGCGCCAGGAAGACCTGGTCCCGAAGAACGAAAAAGGCTCGGTGCAGGCGGCAACGCCTCAGACCGAGGCGTCGAAAGAAAAAGACAAGCAGGAAATTCAAGGCGTCTTCATATTGCGCAACCACAAGGCCGAATTCGTTCCCGTCGATACCGGCATCGCAGGCACCACCGATATCGAAGTGATCAAGGGACTGAAAGAGGGCGACGAGATCGTGACCGGCAGCTATAAGGTGCTGCGCACCTTGCGCCCAGGAAGCAGCGTAAAAGTAGATAACGCAGCCCCCAAGAAGGAAGAAGAAGAAAGTAGTTCATGATCTAACCTTCGCGCCGACGGCGCGTCCAACCGAAAGCCGGGAGCAAAGATCGGAGCGCGGGCAAGTGTCCGACGACGAAATGGAGAAAAGAATGGCAACGGCTGAAGTAATCAACATCGCGCAACCCGCAGTGTCCTTCTCCCCCGAAACTTTTATGATCAGCACTCGGGACCTGTGGAAGACCTACGATATGGGTTCGGAGCAGCAGGTGCATGCGTTGCGCGGAATCAATCTGAATATCCGCCGCAACGAGTACGTCGCAATCATGGGGCCGTCGGGGTCGGGAAAGTCTACCCTGATGAACCTCATAGGGTGTTTGGACACTCCCAGCAAGGGGCAGTACTGGCTGAATAACCAGCAAGTCAGCGAATTGGATGATGACGAATTGGCCCGCATTCGCAACAAGGAAATTGGCTTCGTGTTTCAGACTTTCAACCTGCTGGCGCGAGCCACTGCGCTCCACAATGTGGAGTTGCCGTTGATCTATGCCGGCGTTCCCGCTGAAGAACGTGCGGAACGGGCGAAAGCGGCGCTTGCCTCGGTGGGAATGGCCGAGCGCATGATGCACAAGCCCAACGAGCTTTCCGGCGGCCAGCGCCAGAGGGTAGCCATTGCGCGTGCCCTGGTGAATCGCCCATCCATCATTCTCGCCGACGAACCCACAGGGAACCTGGATTCGCAGACAGGAAACGAAATCATGGCGCTGATGGATCGCCTGCAAGCCCAGGGGAACACAATTGTCCTGGTCACCCACGAACATGACATCGCCGAATATGCTCACAGGGTGGTTCATATCAAGGATGGCGTGGTGGAGCGGGACGAGGTGAAGAGTTAGAGCAGCCGGCACTCAACTTTTAGCTGTCAACTCACTTTTATCGCAGCGCTCAGCCTCACGGCTGGGCGTTTCTTTTTGGATTTTCAAAACCGGTTTCTGCCGCGTCTTTGAGCAGTGATGTCATTATCTGCTTTTTCGTCTTAATTGCTCATCCTAATATTTTTGCATTGGCGACTCGGTGGGCGCGACTTGAGAGGGCGGCATGGGTTTAAAGAGAAGATTGCAGGAGTGTGTATGAAGCAGTTTGGAATCGCTATTGTCCTGGCCATGGGTCTAATCCTGGTCGCTTGCGGAGGCGGGAGTTCGAACACTTCGAACACGGTTTCTGGGAATTGGGCGGCAACGCTGACGAACAACGACGGAACGCTCGCTCTCGCGTTCACCACATCGCTGACCCAGGGCAACGACAGCGCAACCGTGACCGGGACGAATCTCAGTTTCTCGACGTCCACCCCCTGCTTTACTTCGGGAGGATCAGAGACCGGGTCGTTTGTTCTGAATGGAAACTTCAATGGAAATATCACCGGCACCTTCCAATTGACCATCACGTCCGGAACGCCCCCGGGCAACACGCTGATTCTGCAGCAGGGGATGCTGAACAACAACACGGTCACCGGCACGTGGACCTTAACTGGGACCGGGGGATGTAGGGGATCGGGCACCTTCACGCTGACGAGGATGTAACTGGAGGCTTTTCGCTCTCGGAGGCCATCGCACCCACTCAAAAGCACTGCGGAGTCTTGCTCCGCCTGGACGGGAGACAGACGCCCGTCCTTACACAAATCTCTTAATATCTTCAAACCTCTCTTCCATTGTTCTCTACAAGGTAACCCGCCTCGCATTTGCTTTGTGCTGTGCGTACGATACAATGCCTGATCTCGAAAAGTCGGTGTTTACTGCCTAAACGCTTCCGGCTTGCTTTGTCCCCGGCATGCGATACAATACGGGCTTCAAAAAAGAAGGGTGTTTTCTGGCCATATCTACTGTATCCGGAGCGGTGTAGGCTGGCGCGGGCGGGAGTGCACTTCAAGCTCTGTTTCCGAATGGTGGTGTGAGACGCATAGAAAGGCGTCAACAGTGACACCGAAATGCAAACCTTTTTGATTTCAGAAAGTCAACTAACAGCATAAGGATGGAGGTAGTAGGATGCGACGTTTATTGGGAGCCCTGGTGGTACTGGTACTGGTTGGAGCGACTGGGTACGCGCAGACGTTCCGAGGTACGATTAATGGCACTGTCACCGACCCTTCCGGTGCAGTGGTAGCGGGAGCCGATGTAAAAGCCACGGAGATCGCGACCGGGATTGTGCATAGCACGATCACGACATCTGGCGGTGAGTTCGCTTTCCAGGATCTCCCGGTGGACACGTACAGAGTTACGGTAACGGTCAAGGGATTTCAGCAGACCAACGTCGAGAACGTCACGGTGACAGCGGGCAACGTATTCACGGTGCCGGTGAAACTCACGATGGGCCGGGAGACGACGGCAGTCGAAGTGTCGGCGGCGGCGCTGGAAGTGGATACCACCACGACTACGCAGAGCGACACCATTACCACGCGAGCGCTTCAGGATATGCCATTGAATGGACGTGATTTCTCGCAACTGATCGCGGTTGCTCCCGGATACGGAGGCTACTCGGTGGGCGGCTTCGGGTCGCTCAACGGGACGCGCGCTAATCAGATGAATTGGCAGATCGACGGAACCGACAACAACGATTTCTGGCACAACATCCCTGCCGTAAATCAAGGTGGCGTTTCCGGGATCGCGGGCGTGGTGATGCCAATTGACGCCATCGATGAATTCTCGGCGCAGACGCAATCAAGTGCTGAGACCGGACGCAATGCGGGCGGAACCATCAATCTGGCCATCAAATCTGGCTCCAACCAATGGCACGGGACTGGTTACTACTACAACCGCAATGAGTTCTATGCCGCGGCTTCGCCGTTCTTTGTGCCCACGCCGGACTTCCCCAAGTCGCCGAGACTACGCAACTACAATACCGGGTTCACGCTCGGCGGTCCGATCATCAAGGACAAGACCTTCTTCTTCCTGGGATTCGAGAAGCAGAACTACATTTTTGGATTGACAGGATTGTCCACGGAACCGTCGGCGGCCTGGGTATCGAAAGCCACGGGTTTACTCACGGCAAACGGAATTCCGGTAAGCCCGCTTTCGCAATCATTGCTGGGAGCACTTTGGCCGAGTTCCATCGTCGGCCTACCGGCAATCACCAGTAACTATTTTGCGACCGTGCCTGGAACGGGCTATAGCCAGAATGGGGTGGTGAAACTCGATCATAACTTCACGCCTAACGAGCATCTCTCGTTCCACTGGTTTGTGGGACAAGGCAGCCAGAGCCAGCCGCCAGGAGCCAGTCTGGCTTTGGCTACAGCCAGCTCCAACCTCGGATACTATTTCGAGGTGGCTCCGATACACGTGCAGAATTATTCGCTAGTGTTGAATTCGGTGTTCACGCCTAAATTGACGAATCAGATCCTGTTTGGCGTCAGTTACTTCAACCAGGTTTTCCATGACGCGAACAATACCTTCAATGAGCAGGCGCTTGGTTTGTTCACCAGTCCGGGCGCGCTGATCAATGGGAACACAATTCCCGGCGCGCCCAACATTGCCATCTCGGGCTTTGATCAGGTGGGAATTACGCCCCCGGAAGGCCGCAATGACATCACCGGCCATTTGACCGACATCATTTCTTACACCATGGGCAAACACCAGTTACGTTTCGGCGGCGAAGTCCGGCAGGGGCGGGTGGACGAGTTCTACTATCGCCGTTCGCTGGGGGCTTTCAACTTCACTGGGGCGTACGGTACTACTAACGCAAGCGGAACCCTCGTTCCCGCGAATCCGTGGGCTGGCACGTGTGCGAGTGGCGATCCGACCTGCGCTCTTGCCGACTTTCTTGCAGGCGACGTCAGCTCGTCCTCAATTGCTGTCGGGGACGCCGAACGGTTTGTCAGGGTCAACAGTTTTGACTTCTTCGGTCAAGATAGCTGGCAAGTGACGCGAAAATTGAACCTGAACTACGGATTGCGCTATGACTATATTGGGCCACTCCACAGTCCCAATAACGATCTCGCAGTCTTTATCCCGAACGAGGGACTCAAGATTCAGGGGAATGGCATCAGCTCAATTTTCCCTCCCGATCACAACAACTTTGCCCCTCGGTTCGGCTTTGCCTATCAACCGACTAACCGTGCAGACCTCGTGGTCCGCGGCGGAATCGGGGTATTTTTCGACCAGGTCAATATGAACCCGTTCCTTGATTTCCGTCCGCCCATCAGCGGAGCCGATGGTTTGCAGGATAACCCCATCGGTCCGCACCCAGTCGACAACTACAGCGCTGATCTGTACACTTGGCACGCTGGGACCTATATTTTCCCTGGGGTCACCACCTGCCCAACGCTGAGTGGCTGCGGCACCAACACCTACAACGTTTATTCCGTCAACCAAAATTTCCGCACACCCTACTTCTATAACTACAACCTCAACATTGAAAAGGGGCTCGGCAATGCCGCGGTGTTGCAGATTGGTTATGTCGGCAGTGCGGGACACAAGCTGGCGGTGATGGAGAATCTCCCCCCCAACACAACTCTTTATCCGAACATCGGTTCGGTTATCCAGGAGAACAGCATCGGCAACTCCAACTACAATTCTCTGCAGGCTACTCTTCGGACAAAATCGTGGCACGGCTTTTCATCGCAGTTCGCCTACACCTGGGCGCATGAACTGGATACTATGACGGAGTATCGTGGCGAGATTTTGTTTAACAACAGCGATCCGAGGCTGGACTACGGCAGCGGGGACTTCGACACGCGGCAAAACTTTACCGCGTTCTGGACCTACGATATACCGGGATCATCGCATGGCCCGAAGATCCTGACCCACGGCTGGCAGATCAGCAGCCTATGGTCATTCCATGGCGGTCAGCCGTTCAACTTCGCGGGTACCGATTTGTCGGGCACGCAGCGGCCGGGCTTGGACTTGATCGCGGACCCGTTTGCCGGCGTCTCGCATAGTTTTTCAAAAGCCCTGGGCGGCACTACTCCCGGCGAACAATGGGTGAACCCGGCGGCTTTCTGTATACCCGGTGCGGCAACTTGTCCGGGGCCAACGAATCCCAATGGGGATCTCGGGCGGAATGCTTTTTACGGCCCGGGCTTCGCCGACGTGGATCTGTCGGTGATCAAGAATATTCCAGTGACGGAACGCATCCGGGTGCAACTGCGCGCGGAAATGTTCAATCTGTTCAACCGCAAGAACCTGGCTACGGGCGCCGGATCGGTGGGCTCGGATGGCTCGGTGCGTGACACCATCGGCGACTTCAACGGCGCGCCTGGGATTGGCCCTGGCGAACCCTTCAACATGCAACTGGTGGGCAAGATTATTTTCTAAACACCAGACGGCTCTTCGGCTCCTCTCGTGGTTTCGGGAGGAGCCTTTTTATTTCCGTTGCAGATCCAGGGCCTGAACCACTGAATTCGGGAGGGCACGAGTTTAGACCTTGCGGAAAAACTCAAGGCGTTGGAGTTTTGAAGGGGCACGGCTTCTCAGCCGTGCCGTAAGTCGTGCAAAACGTAGTCGCGGCGCGGCTAAAAAGCCGCGCCAGAAGTCGTTAAGAAGCAACGTCGGCACACACTGGAAGTTGCGCCCCTTCAAACCCTAAACGCTGATTTACAAGTACTTCAGCACTGTTCAGCGCTCTCTACCCCATCACAGAACCGCTCTAGAATTCAGCGTCGCGATCAAATCGCCCCGACGCAGGACGACACGATATATTTTGACCATGGTCGTTGACCATGGTATACTCGGTGTGATGGAAGAGATCGCCATTTCGAAGTTCAAAGCGACTTGCTTGGCCGTCCTCGAGAAGGTGCGCAAAACGGGAAAACCTGTGCTGGTAACCCGCTTCGGTCAACCGGTCGCCGAAGTTGTTCCTCCGCCAGTTCCAAAAAGGCCGGCGAATTGGATCGGGTCGTTCGCCGGGACTGCCCGGATCGTCGGAGACATAGTTTCCCCCGCCGCTGACGAGGACGACTGGGAAGTTCTCCGCTAATGAAGCTGCTGCTCGATACCCACATATGGCTATGGAGTTTGGTCGACAGGAAACGTCTTTCCCAGCGGGTTATTAATGAACTTGGAGATTCCGGCAATGAACTCTGGCTCTCGCCGATCAGCATCTGGGAGCTAGTCATCCTGTGTCAAAAGGGACGACTGACCCTTGACCAAGAAGTGGATGCTTGGATTGCACACAAGCTGGGTTCCGTCCCTCTCAGAGAAGCTCCGGTCACTTATGAAGTAGCGCGAGAAACCGGCCGTCTGCGACTTCCCCATCGTGATCCCGCGGACCGTTTCCTGCTAGCCACCGCCAAAGTTTTTGAGCTCACCCTGGTCACCGCCGATGAACATCTGCTCAAGGCCCGAGATGTTTCCGTCCTCGCGAATCGTTAGGCCGCATTGCATGCCTCATCTATCCGGCGGACAGGTACAGGGGACGTGACAAAAGGTATGCTCTGCTGGCAGAATTGACCTGATACCCCGACCAGCTATAATGCTTGAGTCACGGAGGCCATGATGTCCCCCCAACGTGAAAGCTCGAACTCTACCCGGCCCGCTGAGACGAATGCGCATTCATTCTCGGGAAGTTCGTTTGAAAGAGTGGTCGATTCTCTCAAGCTCTCGCCCGAACAGTACAAAACCTCGCCTGAACTTCGTGAATGGGTGTTGCGCAACAAGGACCACAAGTATGTGCCTCCCGACCTGCTGAAGGCCTACGGATTCCAGGTGAATCTGGAACCCTGATTTGCTTCCTCGATCTTCCTCTGCAACCCGGCAATCTCATTGAGCAGTGTCAGAAGCAGGAATCACCTCGAGCTTCACGCTCACGTGGCCATCCTCGTCAACATGGACAGCTTTGCCGCGGTCTTCGTATCGGGCAATAAATTCGGGGTCGTAGTAGGCGCCGCGGTCGATCTGCTCCCACGCGAAGAGCGTGTAATCGCCGGGGGGAACATTCCGCATGGCAAATCTGCCTAACAGGTCAGTGACCGCTTGCCGATAATCACTCGGCTGGCCGCGGCCCTTGCCCTCCGGCACCAGCACCACAGACGCGCCCGAGGCGGATTGCTCGTCGCTCGCCACGGTGCCGTCAACTCGCCCGGCCCCGGGGCTCAGCACCAGTTCGATGGCAGGCGGAGAATGTCCTCGGCCGACGGTGATGCCAGCTTCGAGCACATCGGTCGCACCACTCGACCGCAGATAGAACCCTGCGGGGAGGGGGAAGAAATTAACCCGGTAGCTGCCTTCAGGAACCTCTCGGAAAATAAAACTTCCGTCGGACTTTACCGTGGCGTTGTCAATGTCGGGCGTGAGGCCGCCCAGTGATGAAGCCTCCAGCGGATCCAAGTTGCCGGTCATCAGATTCACGTCTTTGCTGTGGTCGACAGTGGTGTCGCCTTCCACCCGGATGCGCCCGCTGACGTCGACTCCGGGACCGACGGTGATCTCAACATGATCGACGTTCGTATCTTTAACCTCGATCGACGTCCGCCCCCACATGGTCTTGGGTTCGTGCGGATTGCTCGGTTGCTGAGCCACCAGGACGTACGATCCCGGAGGCACTCCCTGAAACTCAAAGTTCGCCTGCCCACCCTTAGAGAAGGTTTCGCCTGGCGAAAAGACAGTTTCGCCTTGATCGGCCAGCAGCGTAACTTCGGCTTCCTGGCTCGGCAAAGAGGTACGAGCGTTCACAACCTGGCCTCGAATGCGGACACAGTGAACCGGCGCGAGATTCATATCAATGCCCGCGAGATCCTCCCCGGCGCGCAGCACCAGCGCAACCGCGTGGGATGGGTCATTGGCAGCGGGATAATAAAGCGGGACGTATGCCTTATCGCTCCCCGCCTTGGCCTTTAGCGAAGCCGGGGGCTTGGCGCGGATATAGTATTTCCCAGGCATCAGAGCCGGGATCCGATATTCGCCGGCGTCGTTAGTCGGAACCACAGCCATTTCATGAAATTCGCGCCTGCCATGCAAGTAGGACGATTTCATGGCCTGCACGAATACGCTGCGCAGCGGTTTGCCCATCTCGTCGGTAACTCGGCCCGCGATGGTGCCGTTCGGCAGCAATCGAATCACAATGTCGTTAATATGCTGGCCACGGGCAAGCACGAGCATTTTGCCGCGTAGTTCCGCGTAGGCGCGGTTGTTGTTAACGTAGCCGTCGTGCGAAGCCAGCATGAAGTATCGGCCGGCCGATAGGTTCTCAAACACGAAGCGGCCGCTGGCATCGCTGCTCGTGGACGTAGCCTGCGGAATCGACTGCGCCGCGGGCTGCGATCCTGGGGTAGCGGCGGTCGGAATCGCTCTTAGCCGGACCTCTGCGCCCTTCAGCACCTGTTCGCTGACCGCATCGATTACCGTGCCGGCGATCGAGCCCTTGTCCTGAGGCGATCCCGCGTCCTGTGCGCCTGCAGGCGACGCAAGAAACTGCGACAGCGCGATCGGGATGGCCAGCAGGAAAGGCAGCTTCATTGCAGTTACCATGAGTTTATCTGAACCCAGGTGCGGCAAGGACATTCTAAATCTTGAAAAACGTTAGACTCAGGAACGCAGACAAACTGTCGACCAAATCGTGATAGACTGTTGCGCCTGCCGGGCCCCCGGCTATATGTGCTGTTATGCCCGAACCTCTTGCCAAGAAAGTTCTGCTGATCGGGTGGGATGCGGCCGATTGGAAGGTGATCAACCCGCTGCTCGATCAGGGGCTGATGCCGACGCTGGATGATTTTATCAATCACGGCGTTATGGGAAATCTGGCGACTCTGCGGCCCATCCTTTCTCCCATGTTGTGGAATTCGATTGCCACCGGCAAGCGCGCCAACAAGCACGGCATTCACGGATTCATGGAGCCGGACACGCAAAATGGCGGCATCCGGCCGGTATCGAGCACCTCGCGCAAGGTCAAGGCGCTTTGGAACATTCTCACGCAGCGTGGGTATAAGACTCACGTCCTGGGATGGTTTGCCGGTCACCCGGCCGAGCCGATCAATGGCATCTCGGTTTCCGATCTTTATCCCTACGCTACTGCTCCGCCGGATAAGCCCTGGCCACTGCCGCCAGGGGCGGTGCATCCGGAGCGTATGCGCGATACTTTCTCCGAACTGCGGATGCATCCCGCCGATGTGACCGAGGCGGCGATTCTTCCCTGGATTCCGCGCGCGGCGGAGATCGATCAGGAGAAGGACAAGGGCTTGATGTCGTTTGCCAAGATTCTGTCGGAAAACTGCTCCATCCACAATGCGGCGACGTGGATCCTGCAGAATGAGCCTTGGGATTTTTTGGCGGTTTATTACAACGGCATCGACCACTTCTGCCACGGGTTCATGCACTACCATCCGCCGCGCATGGAAGGCGTGCCCGAGGAGCGATACGAAATTTATAAAGATGTGGTGAATGGAGCGTATCGCTTCCACGACATGATGCTGGAAACGTTGCTGAACCTGGCTGGGCCGGAAGCAACGGTGTTGCTGGTGTCTGATCACGGATTCCACTCCGACCATCTGCGGCCGCGCGGCATTCCGGCAGAGCCGGCTGGGCCAGCAATTCAGCATCGCCCATTCGGCATTTTTTGCATGAAAGGACAGCACGTCCAGCAGGACGAGCGCATTTATGGAGCGACCCTGCTGGATGTGACTCCGACCATCCTGACCCTGTTTGGATTGCCCGTGGGCGCTGACATGGACGGCCGCGTGTTGGTGCAAGCCTTCGAAGAGCCGCCCGAGATTACGCGCATTCCGAGTTGGGAGCAGGAGGCGGGCGAATGTGGAATGCATCCCAGCGATCTGCGCATGGACCCCGCTGCGGCTCAAGCCGTCCTGCAACAATTTGTCGCGCTTGGTTACATCCAGCCGCCCAGCGAAGATCAGACTAAAGCCGTGGCCAGTGCGGTGCGCGAAGCAAATTACAATTTGGCGCGCGACTATCTGGATTGTGGCCGTCCCGACGATGCTCTGCTACTGCTGGAAGACTTGGCCAAGGATGATCCCAAGCAGACCCGCTTCCAGATGCATCTGGCGCAGTGTTATCTGGCGCTCAGCCGGCGCGCAGACGCGAAGCAAATTCTGGAAGCTCTGATAACCGCAGATTTAAACCCGCCCGAACCGGAGGCGGCGAAGGGCAAGCAGGGGGATCAATCTGCAACCGTGCCTGAAACGCAAGCGCAGGCCACCGAAATGCCTGGAATCGAAACCCCGATAATTGCAGTGCCTGAGGCACCGCCACAAACCGCAATTCCGGAAGCGCCCGCTGAAGCCCAATTACAGGAAGCCCAAGCGCCGGATACGCCCGCAGTCGAAGGAGCGCCATCCACGAAACAACCGAACCCTCGGCCGTGGGCAGATTTGTTAATGGGCGTGATTCATTTTGAAGAAGGCAACATGGAAGCGGCGCTCGCCAGCCTGCTTAAGGCCGAGCAATCCGACCCGCGCTTGCCGAATTTGCATTTGCGCATCGGCGAAACCTATTTGCGGCAGAAGCGGACCGACGATGCCGACCGTGCCTTCCAGCAAGCGCTGGACATCGACGGTGACAGCCCCGAAGCGCACCTCGGCCTGGCCATGGTTCGTCTGCGGCAACGCCGGAATGAAGAGGCCGCGGAACAGGCTCTGTTAGCCGTCGGCCTGCAGCACTTCCTGCCATTGGGCCACTTCTATCTGGGCGTAGCTTTGGCGCGTCTGGGCCATCGTCAGCGTGCCATGCTCGCGTTCGAAACCTGCTTGAGCATGCTCCCCGGTCTAGTCGCTGCGCATCGCTGGCTGGCGGCTCTGCACAGCCAGCCCGGCGGAGATCTCGACAAAGCGGTCAGGCACCGCAGCCTTTACGCGCAGCTCATGCATCAGAGAAAGATCAGAGCGCAAGCGTGATTGGTTGTACCTTGCCGAGCAAGGCTCTGATGTTCGAAATTCACTACCGCGTGTGAAAGATCTGCGCTCTCGTCTCCGGTCTCGGTTGTCGGTGTGAAAAAAGAATCCCCGTTTGCGTCGCGACGCTGCACTGTTATACCGTAAGTGGTTCCTGTCTGTTTTCCTTCATGGCCGACCGAAGCGAATTCAGTACGCCCTCCAGTTCCAGCGTTCTCGAAACGCGTGTGGATGCTACATCCGCGCGCTTCGAAGCCAACATGCGTTTCCTGGCCGACATGGTTTCGCAGATACGTAATGAAGAGGAGAAAATTCGCGAGGGCGGCGGGCCAAAAGCCATCGAGAGCCAGCACAGCAAGGGTCGGCTCACGGCACGCGAACGCATTAATCTGTTAGTCGACGCCGGCAGTTTCTTCGAAATCGGTTCTTTCGCAGCCTACGGCATGTATGAAGAGTGGGGTGGGGCACCCGCGGCGGGAGTGATTACAGGGTTGGGGCGCATCCATACAAGGCTGGTCATGATCATTGCCAACGACGCGACGGTAAAAGCCGGGGCATTTTTCCCCATGACCTCGAAGAAAGTCATCCGGGCGCAAAACATCGCAATCGAAAATCGTGTTCCGACGATGTATCTGGTCGACTCCGCCGGCGTGTTTCTCCCTTTGCAGGAGGATGTATTTCCTGACACCGACGACTTCGGCCGAGTGTTCCGCAATAACGCGGTGATGTCGGCGATGGGCATTCCGCAGATCGCGGCCATCATGGGTATGTGCGTCGCAGGCGGCGGGTATCTTCCTGTGATGTGCGATCACGTGCTTATGACCGACGGCAGCGGGCTTTTTCTCGCAGGTCCGGCGCTGGTGCAGGCGGCGATCGGACAAAAAGTTTCCGCCGAGGAGTTGGGTGGCGCAGCCATGCACTCTGCCATTAGCGGCACTGTCGACTTCCGCGAACCGACTGATGAAGCCTGCCTGGGGCGGATTCGCGCCATCGTCGAAAAGTGGGGTTACCGGCGGCAATCTCCCTGGGACCGCAAGAAACCGGAAGAGCCGGCGCTGGCCGCAGAGGAAATCTACGGAATTTACGATTCGTCTCCGGGACGCCCGTACGATATGAAAGAAATTATTGCGCGCATCGTAGATGGCAGCCGCTTCGACGAATATAAACCGGAGTACGGGAAAACTTTGCTGTGCGGCTACGCGCGCATCGGTGGATTTGCCGTGGGAATTGTTGCGAACCAGAAATTGCATGCGCAGGCGACCGACCATGAAGGCCACAAGCGGCTGGAGTTTGGCGGCGTGATTTATACCGAATCTGCGGAAAAGGCTGCCCGCTTCATCATGGATTGCAACCAGAATCTCATTCCGCTGGTTTTCTTTCACGATGTGAATGGATTCATGGTGGGTCGCGACGCGGAGTGGAGCGGCATCATTAAAGCGGGCGCCAAGATGGTCAACGCGGTTTCAAATTCGGTTGTGCCCAAGATTACGGTGATCGTCGGCGGATCGTTTGGCGCCGGACATTACGCCATGTGCGGCAAAGCGTATGATCCGCGCTTCCTGTTTGCCTGGCCGACAGCACGCTATGCAGTAATGAGCGGCGATTCTGCTGCGAGCGTACTGGTGGAAATCAAGCTCAAACAACTGGAGCGCGGCGGAAAGAAGTTGGGCGAAGAGGAAAAGAAACAGCTATACGAAGAGACGAAGCAGACCTACGACGAGCAAACCGATCCGCGCTACGGCGCGGCCCGGCTGTGGATCGATAAAATCATTGATCCCGCGGAAACGCGCGATGCGATTACGCAGGCGTTGGAAGCAGCGGCGCTGAATCCGGATGTGCCCGAGTTCAAGGTGGGAGTTTTGCAAACATAGCCACGGATTTCACGGACAAGAATAAAGTCAATTTTCCCGTGAGAGTCCGTGCCAATCAATGGCCCAGGTTTTGGAATGTCGGAAACAGTCAAACTCGTAGAGTGTCCGCGCGACGCATGGCAGGGGTTAAAAGGGCAGATCCCTACGCACATCAAGCTGGAATATTTGCGGGCTTTGATTAGCGCTGGATTCAAGCACATTGATGCCATGTCATTCGTGTCTCCGACGGCCGTGCCGCAGATGGCCGACTCGGAGGAAGTCGCGAAGGAACTCGATCCTCCGGACGATGTCGAAATTATTGCGATCGTGGTCAACGAAAAAGGGGCGCAGCGGGCGATCAATACCGCTGCGGTGCGCACGCTCGGATTCCCTTATTCGGTTTCACCGACGTTCTTGCGGAATAATCAGCACCAGACGCTGGACGAAGCCATCGACGAGTTGGAGAAAATTAAAGGCAAAGGCGAAGAGGCTGGCCTTGAGACCGTCGCATATATTTCAATGGCGTTCGGAAATCCGTACGGCGACCAATGGAACATCGGCGAGGTCGTCGACGCAGTCGACTTGCTCGAATCGTACGGTGTGCGCACGATTTCGCTGGCCGACACGGTTGGGATGGCGGGCCCGGAGCTGATTGCTGAAGTAGTCTCCGCGGTGGTTTCCAAATACGACTACCTGGAAATTGGCGTTCATTTGCATAGCCGGCCTGATCAAGCCGCAGAGAAAATAGCGGCTGCGTATGATGCCGGCTGCCGGCGGTTCGATTCCGCGTTGGGCGGACTGGGTGGGTGTCCGTTCGCGCAGGATGCTCTGGTTGGCAACATTGCGACGGAGCAGGTAGTGGCGGCATTGGCAGCACGGGGCGCGACTTTGCCGTCGTTGAAACCGTTTGACGTACTGCTGCGTGCGACGGCCGAGATCGGCGCGAGGTACACCAATTCAGCGGCGGCCGATTGAAATGGATTACAAAACTCTTCATCTCGGGCACGACAACAGAATCGCCACCATTACCCTCAATCGTCCGGAGAAGCGCAATGCGATCAGCTACGAATTGATCGAGGATTTACTAGCGGCGCTGGACGAAGTTGGCCATTCATCCGCTCTAGTACTGATTCTTACCGGCGCCGGAAAAGCATTTTGCTCGGGCATGGACCTGGACAATTTGAAAGCACTGATCGGGCGTTCACCCGAACAGAATCTGAAAGATTCCGAAACCATGGCCCACCTATTTCGCTCGCTCTACGACTTCCCCAGGCCGACGATTGCGGCGGTGAACGGAGCAGCGATCGCCGGAGGCTGCGGGCTGGCTACCCTCTGCGACTTCACGCTGGCCGTGCCGGAAGCCAAGTTCGGCTACACTGAGGTACGAATCGGATTCGTCCCGGCGATCGTTTCGACTTTTCTGCTGCGGCAAGTCGGGGAAAAACATGCGCGCGACTTGTTGCTGACCGGCAGGATCATCGCAGCAGATGAAGCACATCGCCTCGGCCTGATCAATGAAATCGTTCCCGCGGAAAAGTTAATCGAGCGCTCACGGGAACTAGCGTTGCAACTTATGGAAAACAGCCCGGCATCGCTGGCGAGCACCAAGCGTCTGCTCAGCGAGAATGCGCGGGTTGCACTCGATGCGCAGATACAGTCCGCAGTGCGCGAGAATGCAGCGATCCGCGCCACGGCCGATTTTCGCGAAGGCATCTCGTCCTTTCTTGAAAAGCGCAAACCGCGCTGGAGCGGCGAATGAGCAAAGGCGAAAACCATCATCCCGTAGTCAGCGAGGCTCGGATGCGCGTGCGCTACGCTGAAACCGATCAGATGGGCATTGTCTATCACGCCAATTATTTCGTTTGGTTCGAAATCGGCCGCGTGGAACTGCTGCGGCAACTCGGTTTCTCGTACCGCGACATGGAGCAAAACGATGGCTGCGGCATCGCCGTCATCGATGCGCGCTGCCGCTACAAGGCTCCGGCGCGCTATGACGATGAAGTCATCGTGCGCACCCATTTGAAGTATCTTCGTGAATCCCTGATACAGTTCGAATATGAATTGGTACGGGCGAACGATGGAACCTTGCTGGCTGAGGGCGACACCACCCACATCGTGGTAGATCCGGAAATGAAAAAAGTACCGCTGCCGGAAAAGTATAAGTCCGCGTTCCGGGCGGCGATGGGAACTGAAGGCTAGCATTCGAGAACGGGCACACATATCTGAAAGATGACTGAATAATCCCTTGCAAGCACTTCACATCAACGGCAACGATTTGACTTTGGAAGCGGTGCGGGAAGTCGCGGTCGAGCGGCGGCCCGTGCTGCTCGATCCTGATGCCCGGGCCGCGGTTGGCCGCGCCCGCGCCGTAGTGGACGCGCTGGTCGCGAGCGACAAAGTTTCCTATGCGATCACGACGGGCGTGGGCAAACTGAGCGACGTGCGCATTGTGGGCGACCAGATTCGCGAGATGCAGGTCAACCTGGTGCGGTCCCATGCCGTAGGGGTGGGCCACCCGCTGGCGCCGGCTGAAGTCCGCGCCATGATGCTGCTGCGCGCCAATTCGCTTTCCAAAGGCTTTTCCGGCGTGCGCGCCGAGATCGTCGACGCGCTCTGCGAGATGCTGAACCGCGGAGTCACGCCATTTGTTCCGTCGCAGGGCAGCGTGGGCGCGAGCGGCGATCTGGCGCCCTTGGCCCATCTCGCGCTGGCTCTGATTGGCGAAGGCGAGTGCCTGGACGACAAGGGCGTTCGCATCCCAAGTGCTGAAGCTTTGCGGCGCGCTCAAATCAAACCGCTGGTGCTCGAGGCCAAAGAAGCGGTTTCGCTGATCAACGGGACACAGGGAATGCTGGCGGTCGGAATTCTGGCTCTGCTCGCGGCCGAGATCCTCGTGAATTCTGCCGACGTGATTGCCGCACTTACACTCGACGCGTTGCGCGGGACCGACGCAGCCTTCGATGAACGCATTCACAAGGCGCGCCCGCATCGCGGCCAGTTGAAGACGGCGGAAAATTTGCGGCGCATGCTCGAAGGCAGCCAGATTCGCGAATCGCATCGCGATTGCGGCCGCGTGCAGGATGCGTATTCTCTGCGTTGCATCCCGCAGGTCCACGGCGCGGTGCGCGACACACTCGCTCACTGCCGCGAGGTGATGGAGACTGAGGTCAACTCGGCGGTGGATAATCCGCTGGTTTTTGTGAACGACCCGAAGCAAGGCGGACGGCAAAGGCGACGTGATTTCGGGCGGCAATTTCCACGGTGAGCCCGTAGCCTTTGCGCTGGATTTCCTCGGAATTGCGCTGAGCGCACTGGCCGGCATCTCCGAACGCCGGTTAGAGCGACTGGTGAATCCAGCTTTGAATGAAGGCTTGCCACCGTTTCTTGCCGTCGGGCGCGGGACTGAATTCTGGATTCATGATGCCGCAAGTCACGGCGGCCGCGTTGGCCAGTGAAAACAAAATCCTGGCGCATCCCGCTTCGGTGGATTCGATCACGACTTCGGGCAACAAGGAAGATTTCGTTTCGATGGGAATGACGGCGGCGCTCAAGCTGCAGCGCATTGTCGAAAACACCCGCAATGCAATGGCGATCGAGGCCATGGCTGCAGCGCAGGCGCTGGACTTCGTGGCTCCGCTGAAGACCGGCAAGCGCGGACTGGCGGCCTATGCCGCCATTCGTTCGGTGTGTCCGACTATGGAGAAAGATCGGGTAATGTATCAGGATTTTGCCCGGATCGCGGAGTTGATTGCGAGCGGGAGAGTGGCGGAAGTGCTGAGGTAATTAAGTGTCACGAAAGACGAGCTTCTCTCGGCCCGCACTGGCGAAGACGCCCGCGCCCACATTATTACGCCGATTTCGCGGCGCTTCCGTCGAGACCCAGCTTATCGGCGATCGGCTTCAGGGCTTCGATGCAGAAGGTGATGTGTTCCTCCAGGTCCACGCCCAGTTCCGCAGCTCCGTTTACGATGTCGTCTCGATTCACCTTGCGGGCGAAGGCTTTGTCTTTCATTCTTTTTCTTACCGACTTTGTGTCTACTTCGGCGAGTGACTTTCCCGGCTTGATCAGTGCGACCGCGGTGATGAATCCGGCGAGTTCGTCGCAAGCGAAGAGCGCCTTTTCCATCGGAGTGTCCCGCGTGACGCCGGTGTATTCGGCATGCGACATAATTGCTTTACAAATTTCTTCCGGGTAGCCGCGGTCTTTTAGTATTTCGTTGCCTTTATAAGGATGGTCGTCGAGGCTGGGATATTTTTCGTAGTCGAAATCGTGGAGAAGTCCGACTACACCCCAGAGTTCTTCTTGTTCCTTGGAACCGGCGAATTTGCGGGCGTACGCGCGCATGCAAGCTTCGACCGACAAGGCGTGTTTGCGCAAACTTTCTGACTGGGTGAACTCAGTTAGTAAACCCCATGCGGTCTCGCGATCAATCGTCATCTTGCTCCTTGAAGTTCTCAAAGTCTCGGTTCGGCGCCGTATAGTAGCTTTCGAACTCAGGGGCTAAAGCCCAGTATTTATCAGGCCTCTACGGCACGGCTGAAGCCGTGCCCTTCCACGTCAGTCCGAACAGTGCGAGCGGAAGAGATTGTACTTTTCCCATCACCGCGTGTTCAATTTGCTTCACCCTATGATACTTCGACTTTGTCTCGCAGATTGTGCTTGACATCCACAGGGGTTATACCGCAGATTACGCTGCAGGTTGGGAACCGTATCTAGTTTGGTTCACTCGGTTCCAGGAGAAGCCCGCTCTGGCCCTCCCACACCTTAGATGGCCACCACTCTTGCCCCAGTAGATTCAAGGGAAGTTGTCCGTTGTGATCGCTGCCTGTTGGTTCAATTCCGTACCAGTAACGATCTGTGCCGGCGCTGCCACGCATCGTTAGATGAAGAAGAGCCCGAAGTAGTCGCGGCGCCGCCTCCGCCGCAGGTGATGCCGACCAATGGCCACGGGCGCGGGCATTTGCACCTGGCAGCATCGATCCGGTCGATGCGGCTGCGCAATGGACTCAGCCAGCGGCAACTGGCGGCGCGTATGTCCGTGCCGCGAACCTACGTTTCCAAAATCGAAAACGAAAAAGCGACGCCCACGCTCTCTTCCCTGGAGCGGTTGGCGCGGGCGCTGGAGGTTACTGTGCCTGATCTGTTGAGCGGGGGCGAGCGCAATCGGCAGGAGGAGGTTCGCGAATTGGTGCAGGATCCGTTTATCGCGGAGATGCTGCCGTTTGTGAATCAGTTGAATGGGATGCAGATGTCGAGCATTCTGACCCAGGTGCGGGATTTGACGGTGCGACCGCGAAGAAGCGCGTAAGGGATCCTTCGCAACGCTCAGGATTTCGGCGCGCGACTCCCGCTTCGCTCACGCCGCGCAAGCGCCTCAAATTTTTCCGGGCAACCAGCCAACTGCAGCCGGGATCGAAAGATTCCGGCTTTTTTTCTAGCTGTCCAGGCGGAAGCGCATTTCGCCGAGCCTATACAAGCGGCGCCAAACCAGGCGGTTCACCGTGACGACCATCGCCGCCATCACTATTGTGGCTGCTATCAGAAGGTCGAAATTTCCCGTGTCGGTCGCACGGCTTATCGTCGAACCCAGGCCGATGGTCGAAAACGTCTGCCCCTTGAAATGAAAATATTCCGCGACGATGCTGGCATTCCAGGCGCCGCCCGACGCAGTCACCATGCCGGTCAAAAGATAAGGAAAAATTCCAGGAAGAATCAGCTTTCGCCAGCGTTGCCATCCAGTGATGCGGCATACCGAGCACGCTTCCTTAAGGTCGGTGGGAATCGCCATGGCGCCGGCAATCACGTTGAACAGAATGTACCACTGGGTTCCGAGCAAAAGCAGCAGGATGGAGCCGATGCCCAGTCCGCCGCCCAGACGAATAAGGATAAGCAGGATGACCGGAAAGAACGCATTCGCTGGGACGGACGCAGCAATCTGCGCCAACGGTTGCGCCACGCGAGCCAGGCGTGGGCTGAAGCCAATCTTCACCCCAACGGGGATGGTCCAGGCAGCGCCAATCAACAGCGCCGCGATGACGCGAAGAAATGTGGCGCCCAGCCCGCCGCCGAGTTCAGCCATTTCGGAGTGATCGAGTCCGGTCAGCAGGATTGCAACTCGAACCACTGCGTATCCCGTGAGGCCCAAGGCAGCTACGCCCAGAATGGCGAGCACCCAAGTCTTCCAGTTGGTTCCTGCTTCGGCGTTTGTCTCGGCTCTGTGACGCCGCGAAAAATACGACATCAGAGACTCGCGCAATGGAAAGATTGCTTTTTTCTCCAGCTGTGCCAAGGCCTGCGAGTGCTGCAGCAGATTGAGCACCCAGGAATGCGGCACGTCCGCGCTTTCCACTTGCTCGACTTTGAACTTCTCCGCCCACGCGATTACCGGCCTCCAGACAAACTGATCGAGCAGCACGATCACCGCGATCAGAGTGAAGACGCCCAACAAGATGGATCGCGTGTCTCCGGCGCTGGCGGCAGTTTGCAGATATGAGCCAAGGCCCGGCAGGCGAAAGTCGCGCGAGCCCAGCACGAACATCTCACAGGCCATCAGCGCAAACCATCCGCCGGCTACCGACATCATCGAGTTCCATACCAGGCCAATTGCGGCGAAAGGCAGTTCCATCTCGGTGAAGCGCTGCCACCAACTGAATCCGTAAATTTTGGCCGCTTCACGCATCTCGTTGGGAATACTTTTGAGGGATGCATAAAAACTGAAGGCCATATTCCAGACTTGCCCGGTAAAAATAAGGAGAATGGCTCCCAATTCCACGCCCAACTGGCGGCTGGGAAAAAGTGCGACCATGGCCAGCATCACACCGGGCAAGAAACTCAACACTGGGATGGATTGCAAAACATCCAACAGCGGAATCATCAATCGCTCAGCCTTGGCGTTGTAGGCGGCGATATAGCCGTAGACGAGTGCGAACGCCAGGCTCAACCCATACGCAAGCGTTATGCGCAACAGCGACAACGCGGCGTACCCAGGAAGGGCCAGCGGACTCTGCGAAATCTCAACTGAGGGGGTGAATGGACCAAGCCAGGTTCGCCCGACCACCAAAACGCCGTAGAACATTGCGATGGCCGCTGCGAACATCAGCAGGTCGGGCAACCGTGAGGTCTCGAGCGGGGGCAACAGAGACCACAGCCGGTACGGAGCAATGGTTCGGAGCCCGGCGTCTTTTTTCATAAGTTCGCAGTGGACAATCGCCGATCAGGCGACAAAGTCTTCAGTCGGCGGCACAGAAACTGGCTGCGGAAGCCGGTCGCTGACTTCGGCGAGCGACGCCAGACGCTCGGCTAACTCGCGCGTCAGCGATCCCGGCTGGTATCGCCAATGATAGTTGCCGGTCTTTACACTCGGCGTGTTCAAGCGGGCCTCGCTGCCCAGTCCGAGCGCATCCTGGAGCGGAAACACGGAAAAGCTGGCGAGGGAAGTTTGGGCCGCACGGATGAGCGCCCAGTTGATTCCGTCTTCACAATTTCCGACATAGGCTTCGGCGGCCCGTCGCTCATATTCGGTTGCGCTGGAATTCCACCAGCCCAGAGTTGTGTCATTGTCGTGCGTCCCAGTGTAGACCACGCGATCCGGAGTGAGGCGGTGCGGCAAATACATATGCGCACCCGGATCGCCGAAGCCAAACTGCAACACTGCCATGCCGGGAATGTGAAGGCGTTCGCGCAACGCATGCACGTCGGGCGTGATGTAGCCCAGATCTTCGGCGAAGAACGGCAGGCCGCCTAATTCCTCGCGCAGTTTGTTGAACAGCTCGTCTTTGGGGCCATCGACCCAGCGGCCATTGATTGCGGTAGGTTCGCTGGCGGGAATCTCCCAGAACTGGGCGAAGCCGCGAAAATGATCGAGGCGAATGAAGTCACAAGCCTGAGCTGCCCAGCGCAACCGCTGCACCCACCACTTGTAACCCTGCGAGCGCAGCGCGTTCCAGTCGTAAAGAGGATTTCCCCAGCGCTGGCCGGTGGCGCTGAATGCATCCGGCGGCACGCCTGAAACTGCTTCGGGCTCCATGTTGTCTTTCAACCGAAATATCTCTCGATTTGCCCATACGTCGGCGCTGTCGTAATCCACAAAGATGGCAATGTCTCCGACGACGCGGATGGATTTTTGCGCGCAGTAGAGCCGCAAGGCATGCCACTGCTCGTAGAAAAAAAACTGGATGACGCTGCGAACCGCCATTTCCGAAGCCAATTCCCTGCGCGCAGCTTGCAGCGCTCCCGCCTCGCGGCGCGCTAGTCCGGTCGGCCAGGTATTCCAGCATTCCTTGCGATAGCGATTTCTCAGGGCATCGTACAGGACAAAATCTTCCAGCCACCACGCATTCTCGGCGCAGAATCGTTCAAAGCGGGATCGCGATGGTTCCCGCGCAGAGTCCAGAAATTTGCGAGCCGCCTTCATCAGCAGAGGCAGCTTGTGTTCCTGAACCTGATCGTAGTCGATGTGGCCGTTCGAATTGAGAAGTCTTTTCAGCTGCGAAGCTTCGATCCATCCCCGCTCAGCCAGGCGCTCCAAGCTCACCAGCAAAGGATTGCCGGCAAACGCCGAGGTCGAAGAGTAGGGGGAGTTCCCATCCGCGGGCGGTCCCAGCGGCAACACTTGCCACAGCCCTTGACGGGCGGATGCGAGGAAGTCGAGGAACTCGTAAGCAGCCGGTCCGAAATCACCAATGCCGCCACGCGACGGCAGCGAGATTGGATGCAGCAGAATTCCGCTCAAGCGAGGAAATGACATGTATGACTACAAGTCCATCGAAATTATGAGGCTGTGATTTGGACCGAAGCGAGACCGGAGTCGCGTTTCTCGCCAATTCTTTCCCATCGTCATTTCGAGCGCAGTGAGCTCATCCGCGAATGCGGATGAGCGGCGGAGTCGAGAAACCCGCTTTTTCGCTCGCTCCGGAGAAACAGCAGATTCCTCGACTTCGCTCGGAATGACTGGAACGTGAGGTTTGTCAATATATTATGCAAAGCTCAATGGATGAATTTCGAAACCTGGTATCTAGGTTTGTAAACCTCTCCGCTATTCGCCCTCGTCCCCCTCGGCCTGCTGCTTGGTCAAGGTTTTCAACTCCTGTTCGTTGATCTTGATCTTGCCCGATTTTTCCATCTGCTCGCGCAGGTTCGCCATGAACAGCCCGAATAATTCGGATTGCTTGTTCTGCACCAGCGTATCGCGAATCTGATCTTTCTTGGCGGCGAAGTCCGAGTCCGTAGGCGCTTGCTTGTCCAGAATCGCCAGCACCACGCCGGTATTACCGCTGTCAACCGGACCGCTGATGTCGCCCGGCTTGAGCGTGAAAGCTGCAGATGCGGCTCCCGACATCGAGCCGATATCTGGCACCTGCCCATCCGGCAAAACGAAATCGCTGGTCTTCATCGTAGCGCCGAGCTCTTTGGCGGCCTTCTTCAAATCGTGCTCAGCCTTAGCGCGATCGGAAAGTTCCTGGGTCTTCTGCGTCAGCAAAGTTGCGGCCCGCTCGTTCTTGAACTCCGTTTCCACGCGGCTGCGAATCTCTTCAAATGTCGGCGTAGCCGGCGGTTTGATAGCCTCGAGTTCATACACCACAAATCCCTGCGGAACCTGCACTTCGTCGGGTAGAGATTTTTCCGCCGCGCTGAACACCGCTTCGGTGAACTGCGGCGAACTCCCAATTCCCGGCAACGAATCCGTGCGGCTGATAAAGTCCGTCGCAACCACCGGCATGCCTTTTGCTGCCGCCGCTTTGTCGAGACCGGCGGTTCGTGCCTGCGAAACCAACGCGCTTGCCCCCGCGTCGGCCGCCTGCTGCGCTTTCTGCTGCTTGAGGATGGGTTCGATCTGATCCTTCACTTCCGCCAGCGTCTTCAAATGCGCATCCTGCTTATCGTCCACGCGCAAAATCACGAACGCGTAGCCAGCATTGATCACGTCGCTGGTTCCACCCTTCGCCAACGAAAATGCGGCCTTGTCCACTTCAGGGACGGGAAATCCTCCGCGCTTGATCCAACCGACCGAGCCTCCATTCTTGCTGCTCGGATCCTCGGAATACTTCTTGGCCAAATCTTCGAACTTGGCCCCAGCCTTCAACTGCTTGAGCGCGTCCTCGGCCTTGCTGCGTGCTGCATCGATGCCCTTCTGATCGACTTTGCCGTCGGTTCCGGGCAATGGAGTCTTGATCAGAATCTGGCGAACGTTGACCTGCTCCGGCACGCGATATTCATCCCGGTGCTGATCGTAATATTTCTGCAGATCCTGCTGGCTGACCTGCGCCTCGCTCTGCAGCTTCGCCGTGTCGATCAGCACGTACTTGATTTTGCGCTTCTCCGGAATTGAGTTGTTGTAAGTCGCCTTGTTGCGATCGTAGAAAGCCTTCAACTCCAAATCGCTGGGATGCAGCCCTTTGAGAATGTCGTCTTTTTTCAGCACCGCGTAGTCGAACTTGATCTTGGTGTTGTCTTTCTCAAATTTCTGCCGAATCTCCGCATCGCTCACCATGGCGCCGCCCGCAACCAGGCTGCGCAGCTTGTCAATCAGAATCTCGTCCTTCACCCCGCGTTCGAACAGGGGAACGGTGAGATCGTGTTGCTGCAGCAACTCCTCATACTGCGCCTGCCCAATGAAGTTTCCACCCGGGAAAAACGTCTCCGCATAGCGGCCATGCTGCAATTCGTCGCGCACATCGTCGTCGGTAGCATGCAAGCCAAGGTGCTCAGCCTCCGCAATCAAGGCTTGCCGCTGAATCAACTGCTGCGCCGCCTGGGATGCGAAGAACGGCAGCAACATCGAAGCCTGCGACCCGCCGCGCGGAAATTGCTGCTGCACCATCTGCCTAGCCTGACGCTGCACTTCCTGGCTGGTGATATCGGTTCCACCAACTTTGGCCACCACCCCGCGACTCGGCGCGCTGCCAAAAAAGTCGGTGCTGCCAAAGCCAGGGACTAAGGTGATCACCATGAAAACAGAAATAATGGTTAACAGTCCGCCAAGAACAATCTTCTTGATCGGGCCAGGGGTCTGCAAAAATCGAATCATTGTCTAATCACTCCGGAGCACAAGGGCGAGTCAACTATTATACCGCACCTCTCGGCGCACTCTGCGGCGGTTCTCCGCGACCTCCGCGATTTAGGATTTTTTCTGCTCGGCAAAACCTTAAAACGCAGGGAAGGCGGAGAACCCCCGCGGAGGGCGCGGAGATAGCAAGTCGTGCCGAGTTCAGGCTTCTTCCGGCGGAAGTTCGAAATCCACCAGATTCCCACGGAAACCCTGCGTCTTCCACGCTCCAAAGGCGATCCCGACAGCCATCCAAATGGCGCCAAAGATCAGCGCCTTGGTGCTGAGGTTCAACCACAGAAGCAGGCAAATCACGAACCCGAGGACCGGCGGCAGCAAATTGCTGAGCTTTTTTTCCTCTTCGTGCAGATAGTAGCGAACAAACGACGCCGCATTCACGCCCATAAACGCAATCAGCGCACCGAAGTTAAGCAAGTTCGCACCCAGTTCGTACCCGGTCGCCGCTCCAGCTATTGCCGGCAAAAGGAAAGCGCCAGCTAGAGCCAACGCGCCTACGAAGAGCACGTTGTTGCGGGGAACATGCCGTTTGCTATCGACTGCACCAAAAAAAGACTTGGGCAAGGCCCCGCTGCGGCCCATGCCATAAAGCAATCGCGCCGCGCCCAGTTGCGCTCCCATGCCAGAACCGAAATTAGCCACAACCAAGGTGAATCCGATAATGGCAAAGAGCGGCGCCCACGCCCGGCCAGCCACGAAGGTGAACGCCGTATCCACGTCGGGATAAGGCTGCGACGCCGGCCATATCAATTGCGCCGCATACACCTCGACTGCCGACAGAATTCCAATGACCAGGCACGTAAGGACGGTCGCCAACAGAATATTGCGCCGTGGATTCTCGGCTTCTTCTGAAAGCGTCGAGATACCATCGAAGCCGATATAGGTCAGCACGGCAACAGAAGTCCCGCCCAGCACCGCTTTCGTATTCCACGACTGCGGATCGTAAAAAGGCCGCGTGAGGAACGCCGCCCCGTCATGCGGATTTCCAAACACATAGCGAGCCGCGGCCACAAAGAATATCGCGATCACCACGCCCATCCCCGCCGCCAGCGCCGTATTCACCCGCGCCGAAGTTTTCACTCCCTGCACGTTCAAAGCAGTAAAGACCAGAGCAAAGAAAACCGCCCAAGCCCCATACGGCACGCCGGGAGCAAACACATGCGCCTGTTGGCTGATCCAGATAATGCAAATCATCGGATTCAGCATGTAATCCATCACCATGCTCCATCCGGTAACGTACCCGAGCGCGGGATTTATCTCCTGTCCGACGTAAGTGAACGCCGATCCGGCGCTGGGATAAGCCCGCGCCATGCGCCCATAACTGATCGCCGTAAACAGCATGGCCACCATTGCAATCAGGATGGTCGTGACCACGTGGCCGTGCCCACGCTGGCTGAGCACGCCAAAAACCGACATCGGCGCGACCGGCTGAATCACAATCACGCCGTAAAGAATCAGGTCCCAAAGTGTCAGGGTTCGCCGCAGACGTGCGGCCGCAGGGGTGCCGGTGGAAGCGGATGCCATGTGCGGGTATTGGATTATGCCGCCGGCGAAACTGTCAATACTAAAACGATTTCGTGCAGACGAAACTCTGTCATCCTGAGCGCAGCAGACTCTCCGCGAAGCGGAGAATCTGCGGAGTCGAAGGACCCAAAGATGATCGCGGCACGATGATGTGGAAAGGCATTCGCTCGAGATCGTAAACGGTACTCGGTGAGAATTCCCCGACGCCTCTTCGCTGAACCAGCAGCACCGGGGTCCTTCGACTACGCGTCATTCGCTTCGCGAACGACGCCTCCGCTCAGCATGATAAGTATGGATTGCATCGATTGCACCTACCTGGCCGTCCGGCCCGCCTACTGGTTGTAGAACTTCCCACCCAAAGTTTTATCGCAGCCTCCGCCACGGCTGTTCTCCCACAGCATCTGGATCAGCCAATTGTAGGTGCCAAAGGTTTGATTGTAAGCGTGCTCGCCCAGCACTCCCGTGACCGGACCGAACTTCCAGGCGCACTTGTCCGCGTTCTCGTTGCCGGCGGAATCGTACCATGCGTTCAAGTCAGGATCGGTAACCGCTTCGGCGGCTTCGTGCGCCATCACGGAGGCCATACCGTCCGCACCGCTGTCGCCGTTCGGACCAACTGACTGCATTTCACAAGCGGATGGGCAACGGTCGGCATTGCCCACGAATGCAAATTTAATGTCAGTTCCACCGATTAGGCTGTGATCGTGCCAGCCGCAGTACTTTGTGCAGAATCCTGAAGTCTCAGCCACGTCGGAAGCGGTGAGCACGAAGTACAAGCCATTAACATCCTTGGGTAAAACCCGGCTGCCGATCGCGCTGTTCACAATGCTTTGAATGTCGTTATCCGAGAGGTTCTTTCCCCGGCTGTAATTGTTCGTGGCAGACGCCAGCAAAGAAATATTTCCAGTTGGATGGCCAATGGTATCGCTGTAAGTCGTATTGATTTTGAAGTAGCTGGAGCCGCCGATGCCGCGCGTCGGCCCAAACAGAATGTTCAGCAGGTTCACGGTAGTGCGCGTATCCGAAGCTTTGGGGCCATTCGTCCAGTTGCCGTACCAGATGAAATATACGTTGACCGTGTTGGCGCGCATGACCGGACCGCCGTGGTAGCTGATGCCGTTGCTCGCCACAGCCTTCTTGGCGTCAGCTTCAGTCCCGTTGGAGACTTTGTGTTCGACACCCCATCCTTTGCCGTTTGGCGCCAGGTCGGCGACATCTCTGGTAGTCTGCGCGTGCACGTATACCCAACACCCTAGCATCACAACAAGAGTTACCCACCCTTTTCGCATTAATCCTCCAGATCAGCCCTGCGTCCTCAGCGAGAACGAACTCTCCGGACAATCCGCGCGGCGCGATCGGACACTGTGCTGGTTATACGTGCAGAGCGATGGGGTAACAAATTACGGCCGGTTTTAACTCGCGGTTACCTCGCAGACGGACTTCCCGTTTTGGGAACAGCCCGCAAATGGCACCGCATAATGTAGACGCGGGCGTCCCGCCCATGCAGGCGAGCGGAACAAATTTACAAGTTGACCTTGGTTCTTAGTCGGCTATTATGTATGTGAGACAATTTAGCTCTTTGACAACCAGGCGACTCAAACGGATATGCCGGAGCCATACCGCGATGGACAGGCAACCTCTTGTTTTGGAATATCAGGTAACTCCTTATTTCGCAATATTTTGCGTATAAGTCCTTATTCCTCAAAGATTTTGGTGGTAGTCCGGCCCTAACTCGATGATTCCAAAAGATCGAGGGGGGAGGGGGATACCCCTTGTCTTCGGTTACTGCGTAAGGGAAGCCAGAATGGGAAAGGCACTCACCGACGCACCAAGCGCAATGAGAAACACTTACTTCTGTGGCGGATAATCGAACCGGAAACCCCGGGACTCATTGCCCGACATGTATCGCGTGTTGTATTCCAAAATGTAGTTCAAGTGCGCGTCATCCATCGGGAACGATTTGCCGGGAGGATACGCGTCCATATCACGAAAGGGAACCGGATCGACGCTGGTGAAGTCATAGGCATAAAAGTCCATATCTTTCTCATAGCCATTGGCCACGAAAAAGTAGTCGCGGACCCAGCCTTCGGCGAGGGCGGGAAGTTTCGACGGATCAAAATCCAGAGCGACTTCATCCCCCGATCCAAAGACAACGAGTTGATCATCCAGCGAAGCAAGCAGCGGGAGCACGTCCCCATAGCGCGTATAAGTACCGGCGGGACGCGTGTAAGGCCCGGTAGGACTAGCCTGTTCGTAAACGTACATCACGTTCCCCGGCGGCTTGCCTTCGATCTTCAGCGGAAATCCGTGAAAGCGCAGATCGGCGCGAGCGAGCGGAACCGGCGTAAGCCGCACGTCCTGATCCTGACTGGTTCGGTCGACGAGAATACTGTCCCAATAGATCTGCAGGTTGGTCGAGATGCGGATGCGCCGCGTGCCTGAAGGCAGCTTTCCAGTCAAGTCCGCGGTAATCGTACGCGGAGCGCCAGCGGGGAAGCCCATGTCATCGACCACGCGAACCCATTTGCCCTTGGCATCGAGGGCCTCGACGTAGGGAGAAATGGATTCGACTCCGGCCTGCGACGCGGCATACATGCTGTTGGCGGAATAATACTCGACCTCGCCGTGCAGCAGCAGCCAGAGCGGGCCGCCGTCGTAGGACTCGCCAAGATCGAGTTCCAGGCTGTGCAGCTTGGCAAAGCCCGAGAATTGGGTCAAGCCAAAATCACCGAAGTAGCGGTGCGCCAGCAGTTCGGGGAGCACGTTGTGCCCGTGCTCATCATGCGCCGCGGCCGGCGGCCGCGCATCGCGGCTGACAACCACTTTGAATGGAGGATAAGGCGGATTGCTGGCAAAGTATTCGTTGGGATAAACGTCAAGGTCCGCGGGATGATCGACAGCCAGCAGCTTCACCTGGTCGAGATAGACGGCCTCTTCCAAAGGCTCCATGAAGCGAAAGCTGAGCTTGCCGTCTCGTTCGCGGATGGTGCTGCGGTCCACTTTGATGTATTCCGTGGGACGCGGAATATCGCGCTGCCCGGGCCCAACCCAGTGTCCGACGACGCCAGCCCCGAGCATGTCGCCGACAAACTTGTAGCCTTCCCCGTCCCAAACGAAAAGGGTGGGGCAGGAGCTGCCCCGGCGGTCGATCTCCATATATTTTTGTTCGCGATCGGCCGCGACTTCAACTTCATCCTGCAGAACTCCAGTCGGCCACAGCATCCGCACAACATCGGCCTGAGTCGATTGTCCGAGGCCAACCGTGAGGTAAAGCGAATTCTGTCCAAGATAACCGTTCGATCCGTAGATCTCGAATTTCTGCCGATTGCCTCCGGCGAAAACTTCGACTTTGGTCCCGATCGCACTCTTGTTGTCGGCAAGCCCTTTCAGATTAAGGCGCAGCCAGTGATTCTTATTCCCGCCTTCATTTCGCAGCAAGACAGCTGGACCATGGTTCTGCGTGATGAGCAGATCGGTCGCACCGTCGCCGTCGTAGTCGCCGGTAATGATGGCACGCGGATCTTTGAGCTGAATCTTGTCGAGGCCGACGTCGACGGTGACGTCCTTGAAACCGTCAGGCCCGAGATTGCGGAACAAACGCACTTCGCCCTTACCGTCTTTGGTTTCGCCGACAGCCACGAGATCGACCCAGCCGTCGTTGTCGTAGTCGATGGCAGCGATTCCCCATCCCCGAACCCAGTTCGTGGTGGGAAGCGGGATTGGTTCAAAGCTCTTGCCTTCCCTATTACGCCAAAGCGTCAGAGCAGGAGTGCCCCAGTGACTAAAGGCAATGTCCATCCAGCCATCATGGTTAAAATCAAGAACAGCGACACTCCCAGTCTCAGAAGTCATGGGAGAAGACCAGAGCGCACGTTTAATGAATTGGCCTTCCCGCGGGTTCTGGTAAATCAAGGTCCCGAGGTAACTTTGTACGGACGCTGCGTTTCCGCCGCCCGTGCCAGTTACGACAATGTCCACAGCGCGATCATTGTTGTAATCCGTACCGACGGCAGAATGATTTGGTGTGTCACCCTCGAGGCCAACAGAATCCGTGACGTCAGTAAACGTGCCGTTGCCGTTGTTGCGCCACATCACATTTGCGCCGGTCAACTTCCTGGACACCGCCGTCCCCGGCTTCTCGGGATCGCCTGTGACAAACAAATCGAGATCGCCATCGTGGTCGTAGTCAATGAACGTTAACCCGGCGTCAAAGCGTTCGATCTTGATGCCAGCAGCCTCGGTGACATCTTTAAACGTGCCGTTCTTCTCGTTGCGAAGAAGAAGTACACGTCCGTTAAGACTCACGACAAGGTCGGTAAAACCGTCGTTGTCGTAATCGCCAGCCGTGCAGTTAGTGGCGTGCAATGCCGGATCAAGCCCCGCTTTCCCGGTCACATTTTCAAACTTGCCGTTGCCCAGATTGTGGTAGAGCGCCATTCCACCTTCCTTGCCGTCGTCGGGCAGAAAGATGTCGAGGCGACCATCGTTGTCGTAATCGAGGAAGCACGCTCCTGGCCCGAGGTAGGAAATAATATCCTTTGCGGTCGAGGCCTTTGTCTTCAGTCCAGCCGCCTCGGTTACCTCGACAAACCGCACCGGAATCTGTGGCGGAACTTTTTGAACCGTTTCCGGCGACTCTTCCGTGAGCGAATATTTTCCCTGCTCGCCGTAGGCCAGGCTGATGGGCGAGCCAAGCTTGTTTTGCGTGATGTATTGGAAGCGTGCCAGATGTTCGCGAGCGTGAGTCAGATCGGCCGATTGCTGATAGGCGCGCGAGAGCCCAAATTCGGCGGAAGCGTGTAATGGATTCAGCTTCAGCACATGCTGAAAAGCGTCGATCGCCTGGGGATGCTGTTTGTTCTGGGCGTAGGAGGCGCCGAGAAAATACCAGGTGTCCGCGTCATTCGCATCAATTTCGGTGACCCGGCGGAACGCATCCGCTGCGGCTTGCGAATTCGCGGAATTCTTTTCCAGCATGCCGAGGTTGTACCAGGCATGGGGATCGTCGGGACCCTGCTTGACCGCTTGCTCAAGAAACTTCCTCGCTGCATCGATACGACCGAGGTTGAGCAAAGCGACGCCCTGATTCATGTAAGCGATCTCGAATTTCGGATCTAGCTCCGCAGCCTGTTCAAAGGCCTTCAACGCTTTTTCGAAAAGCTGCTGATTCATGTAGGCCGCGCCGAGATTGTTGAGACGCGCCGCTTCCGTGGACTTCTCCAGTTGGCTTGTCGAAGGCGCGTTTTGCGGCGCGGCTGCGAAGATCGCAATCGTCGCCAGAAGGACGCCGGACAAACTAGGGGAACCATCTTTGTCATGCGAAGAACAAGTTAGCACATCGGATGAGCGATGAGCCCCGGACGAGGCGTCCTGGGCTACGTGTGCCTATTTAACTATGACAAAGGCCCAAGGCTTGCTGTACGCTTTGCTCGCGACTATGCCCTTGCCTTCCTGAATCGTGATGGTTTGGCTTCCAGCCACGTTGGACAGTTTGTCGATTTGCCCGCTGGGCCACTGCACTTCAATCGCATCGGCTTTGGTTCTTTCGCCCAGCCCGAAGGTCAACACCAATTCGCTCTGGGACAAATAGCTCGACCCGCTGTGCACTGTCTGCCACGACGGATCTTTGCCGCAGGTCAGGCGCACAATGGCCCCGATGCCATCGCGGTTCGATTTCGTTCCCTGTAGTTTTACACGCAGGCTGTGATTGTCGCCGCCTTCGTTGTGAAACAAGTAGGCTCGACCGTTATTCGTGGTCATCAGGACGTCGAGCGACCCATCGTTATCGATATCGGCGTAAGCCGCGCCCCGAGCGACTTTCGGACTGGCAAATGCGGATCCCAGAGAGGCCGTCACTTCTTGAAACTTTCCGCCGCCAAGGTTACGAAAAACATGCGGCGGTTCCGCATAGCTCACTCGCTTCTGGACGCGTTCGATTTCGTTCTCAATATGTCCGTCGGCTACGAAAATGTCGGGCCAGCCATCGTTGTCATAATCAAAGAAGAAACAGCCAAAGCCAAGGGTGACCAAGGTCGCGCGTCCAACCTCGGACTGCGGCGCCTCATCCACAAACAGGCCGTTGCCTTCATTGTGGTAGAGCGAGAGCATCTGATTGGCAAAGTTGGTGATGATGAAACTCGGGCGCCCGGAACGATCATAGTCAGCGGCGTCCACACCCATGCCCGCGCGGGCGACGCCGTCTTCGCTGAATGCGATTCCAACAGAAACGGCTTTTTCCTCGAATGTGCCGTCGTGCTTGTTGAGATAAAGCTTGTTTGGCTGCGTATCATTGGTCAGCAGAATATCGGGCCAGCCATCTCCGTCGTAATCGACGATCGCCACGCCCAGGCTCTTAGAAGTAGGATCGTAGAATTTCGCCTTCTGGGTGGCATCTTCGAACTTCCCATTGCCAAGGTTATGCCACAGTCGCGCTGAGGAGCCTTTATAGGATTCCGGCGTGCAGTACGATTTGTGCGCCCCATCGAGGGTGCAGTACAGATCGCCCTTCTCAGACCACTGCACGTAATTCGCGACCACGAGGTCCAATTTGCCGTCGCGATCGTAGTCCACCCAGGCGGCGCTGGTGGAGAACTCGTTCGGACCCCACAATCCGGCGGGTTTCGTCACGTCCGTAAACGTGCCGTTGCCGTTGTTGTGAAACAAATGGCTCTGGCCGAGGGCGCTGATGAAGATGTCATCGTAGCCATCGTTATCGTAATCGCCAACGGCAACGCCAATGCCGTACATGGAAACCGCGAGACCGGCCTTGCGAGTGACGTCGGTGAAGGTGCCGTCATGGTTGTTGTGATAGAGCTTCAGCGTGGAGTCAGCATGCTGGTGGCCCGGCCAGTCCTCGCTATTTATTAGCAGAATGTCAGGCCAGCCATCGTTGTCGTAATCGATGAAAGCGCAACCGGAGCCCATGGTTTCGGGCAGGTATTTTTTTCCGAAAGCACCGTTGTTGTGGACAAAGTGGATGCCGGCCTGTGCGGTGATGTCGCGAAATTGGATGCGCTGTGCGGAGACGGGCGAAGTTGCAAATGAAATCAGAAACCCGAGGGTCATTACGGCCGCAATGCAGCTCGGTAGCAAGGGCTTCGTATCAGGGCACGGCTTCAGCCGTGCCGATAAAAATGCGAAATGAAAACCAACTTTAGCCGCTGCTGTTCCAGCGGCTAAAGCCGTTCTTCTTAGAGCACCACTTGCGGCACGGCTGAAGCCGTGCTCTGATACGAAGCGTGACATCCTTTCTAGGAAAATAGCGAGCATGCCCATTATCTTGACGCTCCCGCCGTGGCGATTCGGCCAGCCGAGCTTCGCTCGGCCCGGACGGGTCGAAGACCCGTCTCCACACGAAGATCCGTCGCCACATGGTCTGAAGTCAGCGGCACCGACACATGTTCGTGGATGGCTTGGCGTTCGTTGTTATCCTCGGGATTGAGTTGCCGGTAGGGACCGGTGATGGCTTGCGATGATTCGTCAGCTTTGAAACGCAGGTAACGCAGCTCGTGCTCGTGGGCCTGCGTCTGGTCTCCTAGGCCGTTGTAGCAGAGCATCAGGTTGTAATGCGCTTGCAGATCTTCCGGATCGACTGCCAGAACTGATTGCAGAACCTTCACCGCATCCGCGTACTTTCGCTGGAGAAACAGAATGCGTCCAAGATCGTTCAGCGCAACGCGATCTCGTGGATACTGGATCAGAACCTTGCGGAGATGATCGGCAGCTTCGTCGTAACGGCCATCGCTGCGCAAAACTTTGGCGTAGAAGAAATGGGCTCGCGCCAGCTCAGGACTCAGCGACAACGCTTTCGCCAGCACCGCGCGGGCGCGATCCATGTCACCCTCCTGCACCGCGGCACGTCCGATGTTCACCCAGCCATCAGGATTCTTAGGGGCAATCTCCGTCACTCTCTCGAACGAGGTTTGGGCACCTTTCAGATCGCCTTGCAGCAGCAGACCAATGCCGTAGTCGTTCCAGCGCTGCCAGTCGTCCGGCTGCAACTTGATTGTGGGCGAGGGCGCGAGGGCGTTGCGTCCTATCACGTTCAGCGTGACTTCATCTTCGGCCAATGCCACGATGGGGAAGGTCCGGTATCTTTTCTTCTTTCGCTGATACTCCTTTTAGCGATCCCGCGAAAGTAAACTTTCTGTCATCGTAATCAGGCGTCACATTTTTATTAGGCTGATCAGGATCGAGGACGCCAGCGAACGAGAATTGAGTATTCCACCACGCGAACTTTCGATAGCAAAGCCGGGCGTGCAGCGTGATTTTATCGCCGGAGTTTTCGGCAATATGCACGCGATAGTGAACCTGTATCGGCAGCCCCGGGCGGAATCAGATGCACATACACGACCGCTCTCGTCGCCCAGGCGTTGCGCTTGTTGATGCGGTTGCCGTGCGCATCGACTTGCAGTGAGCGGTAGAAGTGTGCGCCTTTCTCCACCGGGCCTTTGCCGTTGTCCTCGACCATGCCGCTCCAGAATATGGTTTGACCCTTGTCGTCTGTGCCTTTCAGTTCGAGCCAGGTGTCATAGGCATCAACCGTGCCACCGGGAAAGAAGTGTCCGATTTTCTTGGTGCGGACAACCACATCGACCCGTACCGTGTCTCCTCGACGGACGGTCGGCTGTACCCGGCTCAGCGGTGCAGTAACTGGCGAAACCTCAGCCTCCGCGTTAGGAGTGATTTTCGTCTCCGGCTCTCCTCCCCCACTGCAAGGGTTGTAGACAGGTCCGAGTGGTTCGCGACTCCTGGCTTCGCTTGCGCCCGCGCCGGAGAGAGCGCGAAGATATCCACGCTGAGAATTCCGCTCTTCAGGAAATCCTCAGTAAGTTTGAGCTGCTCAGCATCGTCATTGGCTGTAGGCAACGCCGTGTTCGCCGCGGGGAAACGATGCGAATGGACCTGACCGCCGATGTTTCCCTGATCG
>CAWISU010000013.1:0-60157 GCA_963838765.1 uncultured Acidobacteriota bacterium
AATAAAACCTTTGTTTTCTGGATTTTGCATTTTAAGAAGGGGGGGGTACCAAGTTACTAAACAGGAAAACCAGCCCAATTTGGGACAGAGAAAGGCTAGGCTCGACGCGGTTCCCGGCGAACCTTCATCAATGCGTAGTAACTAACAAAGGAAACCGCAAAGCCCACGAACCACGAATAGTCGTAAAGGGTCCGCAGTGAGGGAACCACCAAGCCCACGAGAGCGGTTGCGGCACCTGCCGCGAGTGCCGCCACGGCCAGCCAGTTGAAGCCTCGCGAATATTCGTAGGCGCCGCCGCGCAGGTAGAGGTCATCGACCAGCAGTTCGCGACGGCGGATCACGAAGTAGTCGCAGATCATGATGCCGGCCACCGGCCCCAGAAACGCCGCGTAACCGCCCAGCCATCCGAAGATCATGGTTTTGTAGTTGCCAAGCAGTTTCCAGGGCATCATGGCGATGCCCATGAAACAGGTGATCACGCCGCCGGTGCGGAAGCTGATCTTGCGCGGCCACAAATTGGAAAAATCGTTTGCCGGAGAAACCACGTTGGCGCCGATATTCACGTTCAGCGTCGCCAGCAGAATCGCGAGCAACGAGATCACCACCGCAACCGGAGAATGAAACCGGCTCAGCAGTTGGACCGGATCCCAGATCGCCGTCCCGTAGATGACAACAGTCGCGGAGGTCACCAGAATTCCGATCAACGAATAAAGCGTCATCGTGGCCGGCAGAGCAAGCGCCTGTCCAATCATCTGTTGCCGCTGGCTGCGCGCGAAGCGAGTAAAGTCCGGAATGTTGAGCGAAACCGTAGCCCAGAAACCCACAGTGGCGTTCAACGCGGGAACCAGAAACTTGAGGAACTCGGCAAAAGTGGCGAACCGCGACGGAGCCGCGAGCATGGGACCAAACCCGCCAGCAGTGCGGTAAGCCCAAGCCAACAGAAGAAGTCCAACGCCCAGCAGAACCGGCGCGCTGATCCCCTGCAGCACGCGGATGTATTCCACGCCCTTAAGAATGACGGCGAGGTTGATCAGCCAGAAAGCCAGAAAGCAAATCGCGGTGCTGTAAGGAAAATTTCTCCACGCGGGAACCATGGTCGCGATCAGCGTGCTGATCGCTTCCCCGCCGATCCAGGTCTGAATGCCAAACCAACCGCACGCCACCAAAGCCCGCAGCACCGCTGCGACATTCGCACCCAACACACCGAAAGAAGCGCGCGCCAGGACCGGAAAAGGAATTCCGTAACGCGCGCCTGGATGCGAGTTCAGCAGCATCGGAACCAGAACGATGGTATTGCCGAGAAACACCGTTGCCACCGCCTGCTTCCAGTTCATCCCACCCTGAATCAGGCTCGCCGCCAGCATGTAGGTAAGAATATTCACCGACATCGACACCCAAAGCGCGGCGTAGTTGTAGGTTCCCCAATGACGATGCTCGCTCGAGTCCGGGCGCGAGGTCGGGGTTGTAAAGCGGGCTGGATTCAATCTGAGGACGCACAGACTGTTGTGTGATCATCGGAGTCAATCAGCGGCCACAGCCCGTCCCGTCTGCTCCGTAAGTGGAGCGTACGTCTCAGGACGACGGTCGCGGAAGAACTGCCACGTCTTCCTGACTTCCGCAATCATGTCGAGGTCGAGATCGGCGACCAGGACTTCGTCTTTGTCGCGGCTCGCCTGCGCCACGATTTTGCCGCGCGGATTGCAGAAGTAACTCTTGCCGTAAAACTCGCCGATGTTCCACGGCTTCTCCGTGCCGACGCGGTTGATCGCGCCCACGAAATAGCCGTTGGCAACCGCGTGCGCAGGCTGCTCCAGTTCCCACAAATACTCCGAGAGTCCAGCGACAGTTGCCGAAGGATTAAACACGATCTCCGCGCCGTTCAGTCCGAGGATGCGCGCGCCTTCAGGAAAGTGACGGTCGTAGCAGATATAAACTCCGACGGCCGCATACTTGGTCTTGAAGACGGGATAGCCCAGGTCACCCGGCGTGAAGTAGAACTTCTCCCAGAATCCGGGATGCACGTGCGGAATGTGATGCTTGCGATATTTGCCCAGATAACTTCCATCCGCATCAATGACCGCCGCGGTATTGAAATACATCCCCGGCATCTGCTCTTCGTAAACCGGGACCACCATCACCATGCGATGTCTAGCCGCGATCTTCTGCATCAGCTTGGTGGTGGGTCCGTCAGGAACTCGTTCGGTGAGCTCGTACCAGCGAATGTTCTGTTCGGCGCAGAAATATGGCCCGTAAAACAATTCCTGCAGGCAAAGTATCTGCACTTTTTTCCTCGCTGCCTGCTCGATGAGCTTCAGGTGCTTGTCGATCATGGCCTTCTTGATCTGCGGCAGCGAGCGGTCGCTGCCCAGCACGTTCCCTGCCTGAATGAGTCCACAGCGCACAATGCGGGACATGAATGCACCTCCGCGAGAGGGTAAATATAGCAGACCTCCGCGTTCTTTTCCTGAACATGTCCACGGTGCGGCTAAGCTTGACCCGCTGAGGCACGACTGTTAGATTTCGGCTCTACACCTGAATATCCCGGGGGGATCGCACTGAGTCGGCCAGCGAAGACGAGTGATTCGGTTGATCTTCGCCGGCGCGATTTTCTGATCCGGTGTTGTCAAGGAGTCTCTGCGGCAGTCGTTCCGGCAAGACTGCGCGGTCTGGCTTTTCCTTTCCCAGCTTTCGAGTCTGAAAACATGCTGCCGCCGGGTGAGTTGCACCTGCATCCTCACTATCGAGCCCAGACACCGCTCGATGCCGCGCTGCTCAAGACGCAAGCGGGTTTTGACGCTTTCGTGAGCGAAAAATATCAAGATCAGATCGCGGCGATTCTCGCGGACTGGTGCTCGAGCTTAATGGAATCTCCGCAACACACAAGGGCGGTCGAAAAGATTCTTACTTCTGACTTTTCGGGATCCGCCCTGGCGCCAAGTGAATCGCGTGTGATGCGTTCTGGAGCGGCACTTGAAATTCGTCAAAATAAGTTCACGCGCAGCGCTGCTCTCGGACGAGATGCTTTTCTTAAGGGATTGCCATCTGCCATGAGTTCCTTTTCGAAGGTTCTCACCGCTGAATTTCAGGTGGTGAGTATCGCCGTAGTTCCCGGCTGTTCTTCCGGCGCCGCGGCGAATGCAGGAAAGGACGCCAGCGCTTTTCCGCCTGGCTTGCGGACGCGCGTGCGCTACGAGTTGGTGGGCTCGGGCCGCGATTTCTATCGCGAACAAAGAGTGGGCCAGTGGGATCTCGAGTGGGAAGGGAATTCAGCTGGCAACTTTCTCTTAAAGAAGTGGCTGGCGCTTGATGAGACATGGAGCCGTTCTGCCGAGCCGATCTATGTGGACGTTGCGGCGCAGGCGCTGGGCGGTAACCAGTCCTACGCTTCGCAGTTGCTTCGAGGGTCGGACTACTGGCGAACGGTCCTCGACGGCGCGTGCGGCATCGACATCTACGGACACAATGGCGTTTCGGTCGGAGACATTGACGGTGACGGGTTCGATGATCTTTATGTGTGCCAGCCCGCCGGGCTTCCAAACCGGCTCTATCGCAACCGCGGGGACGGGACGTTTGAGGACATCACCGAAGCATCTGGAGTTGGGATCATCGAGAATACGGCGTGCGCGCTTTTTGCCGACGTCGACAACGACGGTCGGCAGGACTTGATTGTCGTGCGCACGGGTGGCCCACTGTTATTTCTAAACGAAGGCGGCGGCAAGTTTCGCAAGAAGCCGGACGCGTTCAAGTTTGCCAATCCTCCGCAAGGGACTTTCACCGGCGCGGCAGTCGCAGACTACGATCGCGACGGCTGGTTGGACATCTATTTCTGCCTTTACATCTACTACCAGGGCACAGACCAGTACAGATATCCCACTCCCTATTATGATGCGGAGAACGGGCCGCCAAATTTCATGATGCGTAACAATCGCGACGGCACTTTCCGCGACGTTACCGCAGAGTCGGGCCTTGATCAGAACAACACGCGTTACAGTTTCTGCTGCGGATGGAGCGATTACAATCGCGACGGCTGGCCCGACCTTTATGTGGTAAACGACTTCGGGCGGAAGAATCTTTACCGCAACAATGGCGATGGAACTTTTACCGACGTGGCGCCGCAGGCTGGGGTTGAGGACATCGGCGCAGGTATGAGCGTTTGTTGGCTCGATTATGACAACGACGGCGCTGAGGACCTCTACGTCGCCGACATGTGGTCCGCCGCTGGCATGCGCATCTCGACGCAGGAAGTTTTCCAGAAGGATGCGCCTGAAGAAGTGCGGGCAATGTATCGCAAACACGCCATGGGCAATTCGTTGCTGCGTAACAATACGAACGGCGTGTTTCAAGATACAAGTGCAGCAGCCGGAGTTGAAATGGGCCGCTGGTCGTGGTCGAGCGACGCGTGGGATTTTGATCACGACGGCTTTCCTGATCTTTACATCGCCAATGGCATGGTTTCCGGACCCTCGCGCCCAGGGCCAACAGGAGACCTGAATAGTTTTTTTTGGCGGCAAGTGATCTCCAACTCTCCCAGCGAGGCTAAGCCCGCACACGATTACGAACAGGGATGGAACGCGCTGAATGAACTGATCCGCGCCGACGGCACCTGGAGCGGGTTCGAGCGGAATGTCTTCTACGCGAATGACCGGGACGGAACGTTTTCCGACGTATCGGGTGTGGTGGGTTTGGACTTTGTCGAGGATGGAAGAGCCTTTGCCCTTGCTGATTTCGATCATGATGGCCGGCTGGAAGTATTTTTGAAAAATCGGAATGGGCCCCAGTTGCGTCTGTTAAAAAACATAATGAAGGATCTTCCGCCGGCGATTTCTTTCCGGCTTCGCGGGGTAAGGAGCAATCGTGACGCGATTGGGGCGGCCGTCACAGTGGAAATTGAATCTGGTCGCCAGACGCGCACGCTGCAAGCCGGATCAGGATTTCTTTCCCAGCACAGTAAAGAGGTATTTTTCGGTTTGGGCAAGGCCGAAGGGGCGGTGCGGGCGTCAATCCGCTGGCCTAACGGGTTGGTACAGGAACTGCGCGACCTTCCGATCAATCACAGGATTTGGGTCGAAGAGGGATCGGAACCGTCTCGAATGGAACCGTTCAAACCTCAGGGGCTAAAGCCCGGGTCTCTTACGGGCGGCGTCGGCACGGCTGAAGCCGTGCCCTCCCGAAAGCACAATAGCGCGCTCTGCCGAATTCGCAGCGCAGAGGAATTTGGGGCGATCCCCGCCTCGGTTGAAACTTGGCTGCTGGCGCCTGTTGCCGCGCCTGATTTTTCTCTTCCGGACCTGAGCGGGCAGGCGCGAACCCTATCCGCTTTTCGCGGAAAGTCGCTGCTCCTCAATTTTTGGGTCGCCGGGTCAGCGAATTGCCGGGAAGATTTGCGAATCCTAAATCAACTTCATAAAAGTTGGGCGGGCTCGTCTTCCCTGAACCCGGGTCTTCAGTTGCTCACTGTGAACGTTGACGATTCGACCAGCGCCGAAAGCGTTCGCGCGCTCGCGCGTGATCTGCATCTTTCATTTCCCATCCTTCAGGGTTCGGATGACGTGGCCGGCATTTACAACATTCTCTATCGTTATTTATTTGACCGGCATCGCGACCTGAGCCCTCCGACCTCCTTCTTGATTAGTGAAAATGGAGACATCGTCAAGGTTTATCAGGGACCGGTAAATCCCGAGCACGTTGCACAAGACTTTCGCTCTATTCCGCAGACTGCTGCGAAGCGAGTGGCGAAGGCGCTGCCGTTCGCTGGTGTGAGTGAGACGACGGAGTTTCGCCGCAACTATCTTTCCTATGGATCAGTTTTTTTTCAACGAGGCTACTTCGATCAAGCTGAAGCTTCATTCAATCTGGCTCTGCGCGACGACCCCTCGAGCGCCGAGGCTGCGTACGGTTTGGGCAGCGTTTACTTGAAACAGCAGAAGACGGCTGAGGCGCGCCAGAGTTTTGAGCGGGTGATCAAACTTCGCGCCGGCTATCCTGATACTGTGCCAAATGCGTGGAACAATCTAGGTCTTCTGGCCACGCAAGAAGGCCGCACTGCCGAAGCGATTCCGTATTTTCAGGAGGCTCTGCGGCTAAACCCCGATCACTTGATCGCTCTCGATAATCTGGGCAATGCTTATCGCCAGCAAAAGCAGTGGGACGAAGCTCGCAAAGTGCTTGAGCGCGCGGTTGCTGTGGGACCGCAAGATCCGGAAGCAAATTACAGTTTGGCGATGGTCTTCGCGCAAATTGGCGATAGTAATCGCGCCTACGAATATCTGCAGCGAGCGCTGAAGTTTCGCCCAGGGTATCCCGAGGCCTTGAACAATCTTGGCGTGCTCTACCTGCGCACGCAGCGGCGGGATGAAGCAGTCGCGAGTTTTGAAGAGTGCATTCGCATTGCCCCCGCGTTTGATCAGTCTTACATCAACCTGGCCAGGGTCTATATGATCGAGGGCGCGGCGGATAAAGCGCGGACGGTTCTGCTCGAACTTCTCAAAGCGCATCCCGACCACGCGCAGGCAGAGAAAATGATGGAGGAATTATCGCGATAAGCAATCGAGGACTTGGCGTCTCGCCCTCCATCACTTAATTCTTTTTCGGAGTAGGTGAGGTCAACAAATCCACAAACAGTTTGTAAAACTTCTTGAGATCCAGATCCACCTGAATCTCAACCGGGCGGACTTCGATCTTCGGTTTATCTTGCTCGGCCCAGGTCAGGGTGTCCCCGTAACCTGCACCGCGGTCCAAATTAATATCCATAAAGCGCGTTTCCTTCTGCGTGATTAAGCTGGGATCGAGCCACGCTGCGGCCGCCAACTCATCCCACAAAAAATTGTATTCGCCGTGCAGGCGGGCGTAGGTGCCGACGTAACGTGCAACCGGCGAGTCGGCCGCTTTAATCTGGTTGATCAACTCAGAAGTCATTCTCGTCTTCACCGAAATATCCACGGTCGTGCAGACGACTTTTTTCCACGGAGCGCGTAGCACGATGTGAGCCGCTTCCGGATCGAACCAAAGGTTAAATTCGCGCCGAGGAGAATTGATGAACTCGGGATCGGTGGTTTGCGGGCTCAGGCTCCCGCCCATGAAGACCAATTCCTTGGCCAGTCCGGCGAATTCCGGATCGATCGAGATGGCGAGAGCGAGGTTCGTCATCGGCCCACCTTCGTAAATCGTGATTTCGTTGGGGAACTTGTGGACCATGCGAATCAGAAAATGGGCTGCGTCTTCATCAGCTGGCTTTGCACTTGGCTTGCCTTCAGGCATGTCTCCCAACTCGTCTGCCGGGTGATAGAAGTGCGGCGTCCACGCTCCCAGCCAGGCAACGGAGCCGTGGAGTTGCTCCCAAAGTTCGGTCTCCTCTTTTCGCCGGACCAGCGGATATTCCGCTCCTGGCACCACGGGAATATCGGTTCGTCCGATGAGTTCAAGCATGCGCAGCGTGTGAGCCACTTCCGCTTTGAGCCACTGATCACCGGTCACCACGGTGATCCCCAAGACTTCAGTCTGCGGAGACTGGATCAATAAGAACATCGACTGCTGATCGGTTCCGCCGGGTCCGGCCGCGTCCTGGTCGATGATGATCTTTCGCTTCTGGCCGGAGCAGAACAGGCAAGTCATCAGCAGGACGGCTGTTGTCAACAACCAGATTCGACAAACTTTCATATTCACCTCAGATCCAGAATGGATGCGGACTTGCTCGTTTGGCAGCCGATTGCAGATGCTGGCTGTCATCACTAGAATAGCGTCTCAAGGCGAGAGCATCGCGAATTCGCTGACCTTCCGACTCCCTGTTTCACTATGTTGCCTTTGCGCGAAACCGCACGTCATTTTTCGGCTGGCGGAAATCGTATCGTAATTTTCGTTTTCATGGTGTTCGCGCTTCTCCATGCCGTTCCAGCTTCCGCAAAACCGGCTCAGGCACAACAGGGACTGGCGGACTCGGCCACATTGCAGGGATCGGTGCGCGATTCCCACGGCCTTCCGCTTGCCGCCGCTACAGTCTACCTTCAGGAGGAGACCAAAACACGGAGTCTGACTGCGCACACCGATTCAAGAGGAACCTTTCACTTTTCGGCGCTTGGGCACGGCACTTATACCGTTCGCGCTGAGATGGCCGGATACGGCGAGACCACTTTCGGCCCCTGCGTCCTCAGAGCGAACGAGACGAAGAGAGTCGATCTGACGCTTAAGGCCGAGCAGCCACAGTTTTTCGAGGTGCCTGAATTCACGGTGGCGGGCGTCACCGAGGCCATGAATCCCGGCGGGCATGGTTCCGATACGATTCTGCGAACCACGGAGGCTCTGGCAAAGGAGACCGCCTCGCTGGGCAAGATGCCTCTGAACAAGGAATCCGATAATTTCCAAACGGCTTCCGCTGCATCCGGCATCGCAGCAGAGAAATCTCTGCGTACACTGGCTGAACAATCGCCTACGGACTTTGACGCGAATTACCGGCTGGGGAAATTGCTGGTCGATGACGGAAAAGCTGGGGAAGCACTTCCCTATCTGGAGCGGGCTTCTCAGCTCAATCCCGGCAATTATGAGAATTCCTACGAACTAGCGTTCGCTTATGCGGCCGCGGGCCAATACGAACGCGGGCGCACGCAAGCTCGAAGCCTGCTCGCTCGACCGAGCAAATCAGTGCAGGAGCGAGGCAGAACTTCATCACTTGCTCGGAGACGTTGACGAGAAAATAGGCAATCCTCTCGAAGCCGTTCGGGAGTACCAGCGGGCGGCAGAACTGAATCCAAACGAGTCCAATCTATTCGATTGGGGAACCGATCTGCTGATGCATCGTGCGTATGAGCCGGCCATCGAAGTTTTCACCAAGGGCAATCGTCAGTTTCCGCGTTCCGCGCGGATGCTGGCTGGGCTTGGCGTGGCTGCATACGCGCGCGGTGATTACGACCAAGCGGCCCAGCGTGTCTGCCAGGCCTCCGATCTGAATCCCGACGACCCCAACCCATATCTATTCCTAGGCAAAATGCAAAGCGTCCGCACGACACAATCAGAATGCCTGTTGGAGAGGCTGCGGCGATTTGTAAGTCTGCAACCTGGGAATGCTCTGGCCAATTACTATTACGCGCTCGGTCTTTGGAATCTCCACGAGAGCTTGGGGAGCGCGGAGAATTTGGCGTCGGTCGAGTCGCTTTTACAAAAGGCCATCCATCTCGATCCGAGGTTCGGCGCTGCTTATTTGCAACTGGGTATTCTGTATGCGGAGCGGGAGGATTCTGCCCGCGCAATCTCCGCCTATCAAAAAGCGACAGAAGCGAATCCGGAACTGGAGGAGGCGCACTATCGGCTGGCGCAAGCCTACAACCGTACGGGAGACAAATCGAAAGCTGAGGCCGAGCTTCAGCTCTATCAGCAACTAGCAAAGAAATCGGCGGAGGAAGCTCAGCAAGAGCGGCGCGAGATTCAGCAGTTTGTGTTTACGCTGCGCGGCTCGAGTTCGGCATCACAGCCACAATAACAGTTCCGAGTGGAGCCGCCGTCTCGGCAGCTATCGTGGAGGTGTCTCGCCTCCACCTCCGAGGGCGGACGCCCTCGGGACAGCTGGCAAGATGCCGGCGCTACAAAGGTTCAGTGGATTCGCCCAACTCAGATCGCCCTAGAACCTCAGCTTGAGGGCGAACTGTATCGAGCGCGCATCATTCACTGTCTGATTAATCGTCTCACTCACCACGCCAAAACTGCTCGGCGTATTAATATCCTGCTCTCCGGTACCGGCAATGCCCGGCAAGAAGAAATGAGGATGATTAAAGAGATTGAAGAACTCCGCCCGGAAGTCCAGCCCCATGTTCTCCCAAGGGAGCGGGAAATGTTTGATCAGGGAAAAATCGGTGTTCACAAAACGGGGTCCGTAGAGAGGCGCACGGGGAGCGCTTCCCAGTTCTCCAGCGGGTGCTTTCTCGAAGGCGCAAGGATTGAACCAATTGGTAAGCGTGTGAACCTGAGCCGGCCCGATACAAGTCGGGTTCGCTGCGATCTGCCCCGGTTGGTTGGGGTCGCCGACTTCGTTCGGCCGCTGCAACACTAAGCCGTTGTAGAACAAGAATACGCCCGACTCATCAGCGCTATCGACCACGAAGAGCGGGAATCCGGATTCGGCCCTTTCAATCACATTGATTTCCCAATTCCCCAACACCGCATTGGTAGCCCCGTTCCAATCGCCGCCGAAGCGCTTGCCCTTGCCAAAGGGCAGGTCATAAAGGACGCTGGCAGTGAAAACATCATTGAGATTAAGTTGGGACAATCCCCAATCCAGTTTGTTGGCTCCCGGTAACGGCCAGTACAGAGCGCCGGGATTGCTGCCCAGTCCGTCGGGCATGCCGGAATCGAACGTGCGAGACCAGGTGTATCCGAGCAGAGCATAGAGACCGTGATGCGCGCTTTTGGTCTCAGCCTTTACCTGGAGAGAGTCGTAACGCGCATTTCCTATGCTGTTATTGCTGTCAACCGACTGGAACGGAAATGCGTAAGGGAACGTGGGAAAGCCACACCCCAGAGTGTAGCCGGGGACGACGCCGCATGCAGACGGCGAACTGACATTTTCGTTCACCTGGCTGACTAGAATGTGATTACTGCGGGAGCCAGCATACCCCAAGGTAAGCACGATATCGCCAGGGGCCTGATTCTCGATGTTGAGGTTGTACTGCTGGACCATGCCCTGAACGAAATTGCGGTTCATGGACTGGATGGTTCCGGTGTAAGCGCCGGGGTTCACGGGTGCGCTGTAAACGGCACCGCCCGGGACGGCAGTCGTAGAGGGAGTGCCAGCCGGGAGGAGAAAACCGTTGGAGAGACCGCAACCGGTGCCGCCGAAGGTGGGACAAACTCCCGTGGGAAAGGGATCCACTTCGGCGTAGAACGGGGGATTCTGCCACAGTCCCTGTCCGCCTTGATTCCATGCGGAATCGTGGAAGATGGCATATCCGGCGCGTATCGCTGTCTTTGGGCCCAATGGCGTCCAAGCGAGTCCAATGCGTGGTTCGAAAGCAGTTTTCTGAAACTGGATACCAATGCGGTTATCGGTAGCAACGCAATTGGTGCAGCCGCTCAATCCCGGGCTGCCAGATGGGATGTACCACTTCAGGGTATCAACATCGAAATTCGCCTGACGATTTTCGACCTCGGTTTGAGGCGTAGCCAGAGCCCAGGCAAGCTCCGATGTTTACAGTCAGTTTGTTCGTTACTCGCCAATCATCCTGAACGAAGGGACGGAACAGCTTCCAGCGGCGGCCGACCGTGCCTCCCAGGAATGTCTGATCGTGAGCCGCAAACCCCCCCAGGCTTCCAAGAAGCAGATCTGCCATGTTGTCGCCAGTGGCCCCGCCGCTCTGGGAAATAAAGCCATCCTGGAATGCATTGTTTCGTATATTCATTTGCTCGGCGCGGACGACCCCGCCGAAGCGGATATCGTGTTTGCCACGAATCAAGTCGAGCGTCTCCGAGACCGAGTAGACGTTGGTGCCGCCTTGGTAGGGAGCGTATCCGCGATCTCCCAGCGACATGTAGCTGGTCATCTGAAACGAAGTCATGCCGCAACTGATGCAGTCCTTGTTGGACTGGTTCAGACTCGACGGGTAACCGGTTACGCCATCGCAATGGCTCCCTAAATCCGCGCCGGGAATGCCGATAATAGCGGCTTCGCAACTGCCGGTACCGAAGGAGAGGATGTGGTTGAAAATCCGACTGAAGCCGAAGGCGGCCTGGTTGATTGTGCGATCAGAAAAAACGTGCGTCTCCGAAAGCGCGGCATTGCGTCCGTGGTTGTCGATGAATTGATTACTTCCAAAGGCGTTGACTTCAGCCCATGTCGGCGAGCCTCCGGGCACATAGTTGGTTGCCTGGTCGTAGCTGAAACGCGCAAAAATCGAATCCTTGCTGGAGAAATTGTGGTCGACCCGGATGTCGCCCGTCCCCTCGTTGAGTTTTCTGACTGGCTGGTTGACGTAGTTGAACCCTGAAGCCACGTTGGCCGCGTTAGGGGTTGGGTAAAGCTGAATTACTTTCGCGGCGATGGGATTGATCATGGCTGCTGGAATTACGCTGCAGTCTGCCCCCGCCGGCTGGGTTCCATTGGCGCCAACAGGCTCGGGCGTCGTTGTTCCAGGGATGCACTGGAAGTGCCTGTCTGCGTTTGCGGCCGGTGCATAAGGATTAGTGAGGATGGGAAAAAAACTCGATCCCCGGGGGTTGCCGAACGGATCCAAATTAAAGTTATAGTCACCGGTGGCGTCGGGAGTCATCATAGCGGTGGTTGGAACCAGTCCGGTGAAAGGCACGCCCAGGCGCTGCATTTTCGCCTGATAATCGAGAAAGAAAAACGTTTTGTCCTTCCGGATGGGACCGCCCAGAGAACCGCCAAACTGATTCAGATTAAACTTGTTTCTGGTCGGAGCGAAATAGTTGCGGGCATCGAGATCGGTGTTCCGAAAATATTCAAACAGGCTTCCGTGAAATTGGTTTGATCCCGACTTGGTGGTGACCAGAACCGTTGGGCCTGCACGTTCTCCCCATTCCGCCGAGTAGTTGTAGGTGAGAACTTTAAACTCCTGCACCGCGTCGAGATTGGGAAAAATCGCAATGCCGCCTTCGTCCAATTGGTTGTTGTCGTTGCCGTCGAGCATCCAATCTGTGCTCTGTGCCCTCGATCCGCCCACGGAAAGCGAAAAAGATCCGCGCGTCGAGGCTTCACTGCTGGCGGCTCCGTTGAAGAAACTGTTTGGGTTGGTTTCTGCCGTCGTACCCGGAGTCAGGGTCGCGAGTTGAACGAAGTTGCGGCCGTTCAACGGTAGCTGGGCGACCTGTTCAGCGGTAATAACCTGTCCCAGGGTCGGATTGGTTGTCTCTACCGCAACTTCCGTGGCGCTCACTTCCACGCTTTGAGCAACCGAAGCGGGCACCAGGGTGAAATCCAATTCGCGATGTTCGTCGATCTGCAGCCGCACGTCCTTCTGTTCCGCCGGCTGAAACCCTTGCGACTCGACTCGAATCGTGAAATTCGAAACCGGCAACAACGGGATCAGGTAATGCCCGGAGTCATCGGTTTTCGACTCACGAACCAGGCCCGTGCCTTGCGAGGTGGCCCTCACCGTCGCACCCGAGATCACCGATCCGGTCTTGTCTGAAACGGTGCCGGAAAAAGTTCCAGTCGCCTGGCCGTACAGCAGTGGGCAGATGGGAAATACAAGCGAACAGAACACGGCCAGCAGCGTTCTTTTGGTCAGCATCGATCTCTCCCTTGGCAGCGCCCGTCGAGTGGCGAACGGACGCGCACTTTTCCCGGCAAAAGTTTGGGAATCCCCGATTGCAATGCGAACCATCTAACTGGAGGCGCGGCCTAAAGTCAAGATTTATTGTGCCTAGCCAGTGCAAGAGCCTGTTCCGTCGTGATGAATTTTGCTCCGAGCGCCTGAAGTTCGGCGACGGCACGTTGTCCATCTGCAGCATTGAGAGTTTCGATCGCGTCCTGTACGACAGAGACGCGCCGTCCACGCTCAAGCAAACCTTTCGCCGCCAAGCGAACGCAGTATTCCGTTACCACGCCAAAGACTACGAATTCGGCCTCGCGATCCAAGCACTCTAAAAGTTTCTCTGCATGCCGGCTTTCAAAAATGTCGAGCGTCTGCTTTTCCAGGAGAATCTGCTGGTACTGCGAAAGATCAGCCGGCAGCGTCGCCCCCGGATCGTTCGAAACCCTAAGCGCTCGCTCCGTCAGCGCTTCGGGCACGAACTCCGCGCCCTTCGTTCCCGTGATGCAGTGAGGCCGAAACATCTTGAACTCGGGATCGTTTTTCGCGTGGTAGCAACCATGGGAGACCAGAAAAACGAGACCGTGGCGGGCCGCATCGGTAAGCTGCTTGATCTTGGGAAGCAATCGTTCGGCACCGGGCACGTACAACTTTCCCCCGGGCAGCATGAAATCAGCCTGCGTGTCGACTTCCCAGAAAATCAGATTGTGAGATGACATACGCTTCCGATGTTACTTGGTGCGGCTAGGCTGGGGTTCTCGCCGCCCACTCCGCTTCGTAGCGCGGGCGATCATAAAATGATTTTTGTGTCCCAACGCTCATGGTCGAGAGCCCGGCGTACAGATTGGCGCGACGCACGGCCTCGCGCTCAGTCAGGCCTTCGCCGAGGAACACCGCAAAGCTGCCGATGAAGGCGTCGCCCGCACCAGTGCTGTCGACGCTCTTCACGCTGAATGCGGGAATGTGCTCCATGCCGTTGCGACCCGCGAGCAACGAGCCATTCGCTCCCAGCGTGAGGATGACTCGCTTCACGCCGCCCGAGAGCAATTTCTCCGCACACTTCTTGGCGTCGTCGACGTTTCGCACCGACATTCCCGTGATGCTCTCGGCTTCACTTTCGTTGGGCACGAAATAGTCGAGTCCCTCTAGAGCATGCAAGTCGACCGGCTGGGCGGGAGCAGGATTCACGATACAGCGGATGCCGTTCTTACGGGCAAATGCGACGCTGTAGTAAACCGTTTCGAGTGGAATTTCAAACTGCAGAACCATGCAATCGACGGTCTTCAGCACATCGGATGCGGCATCCACGTCTGCAGGCTTGAGCAAATCGTTCGCGCCTTTCACCACCAAGATGCGATTCTGCCCGTTGGGCTCAACGAAAATCGGCGCCACGCCGCTGGAGACTCCTTCGATTTGCTTGACATGAGTGGTGTCGATGCCAAGCTTCTTGAAGTTCTCGATTGTCGCCGGGCCGAAGAGATCGCTGCCAACTCTGGCGACCATGAAAACGTCAGCCCCGCAAAGCCGGGAAGCTACGGCCTGATTCGCTCCCTTGCCGCCAAAGCCAAGGTCGAACTTCTGCCCAAAAATTGTTTCCCCAGCCTTCGGGAACCGGTCAGCAAAAGTAGTCAAATCAATGTTCGCGCTGCCAATCACCGCAATGCGAGGACGTTTCGCCATAAGAACCTATACACCACAGAGTCACAGAGACACAGAGAAGAAAAACCCAAAAAGGCTTTCTCTGTGACTCTGTGACTCTGTGGTAAAGAGAGTCACTCGCCGTAAGGCACCCAGATGTTCTTCACCTGCGTCGCGTGCTGCAGAAACCATCGGCCTTCGCCTTGCTTCACGTCGAACCAGTCAATGGCGCGGCCTTCATTGGTGAAGACTTGTTTCAAGTTTCCAACCGAGAATGATTTCGCCGCCGCTGCGCTAGCTTCATCCCCGAAGCACCAGATAGCATCCACATCATCATGTTCGGCGAGCACTTTAAGCAATTGCGATGAATATCCAGTGACGATGTTCACTGCACCACCCGGAAGATCGCTGGTGTCGAACAACTGGTATAAATCTCCCGTGATAAGAGGATAGGCTTCCGAAGGAACAACGATCGCCGTATTACCCACAGCGATCACGGGCATCACCAGCGACAGGAACCCCAGCAGTGGAGCATCATTCGGGCAAATGATGCCGACAGTCCCAATCGCCTCATTCATCGCAATCGCAATACTGCGGAACGGCGGATTGTGCACCGCGCCATCGAACTTGTCCGCCCACGCGGCATAAGAAAAGATGCGCTCGATACCGGAGTTCACTTCCGACGACGCTTGCGCTTCTCCGACTGCTGCTGCCAGCCGGTGAGCAATCTCGTCGCGCCGCTGCGACAGATTCTCCGCCATGTAGTAAAGAACCTGCGCCCGATTGTGCGCCGTGCTCTTCGCCCAGCCCGCAGCTTTCCGCGCGGCTTCCACCGCGTTGCGAATGTCTTTGCGATTGCCCAGCCCAACTTCTCCGAGCAATTGGCCACTTTTGTTCCGAACTTCCATGCTGTAACCAGAATCCGGCCTCGCCTGCTTTCCTCCGATGTAAAGCTTCACAGTTCGGTCAATGTCATTGGCGGAAGTAAGCATCTCTCTAGGTTCGTCCGAAGATTCTGGCAGAATTGGTTTCGCGGCAGGCAGAACAGGCGCGTTCTTGAACCATACCGGTTCCAGATATTCCAGCAGGCCTTCCTTGCCGCCCTCGCGTCCGTACCCGCTTTCGCGGTAACCGCCAAAGCCGCAAGAGGCGTCGAACAAGTTCGTGCAATTCACCCACACGACGCCGGCTTTCAGCTGCGCCGAGACGTGAAGAGCGACGTTGATGCTCTCGCTCCACACGCAGGCCGCGAGACCATACACAGTATTGTTGGCAAGCTCAACCGCTTCACTGGGAGTACGGAAAGTCATGGCTGCCAGAACCGGACCAAAGATCTCCTGCTGCGCAACAATCGAAGTGGGATGAACGTTGCTGAGCAATGTCGGAGGAAAGTAGAGCCCGCGCGATGGCATTGCTAGGGGAGGTTGCCAGCAAGTCGCGCCATCGGCGACTCCCTGATCGACGAGCCGTTGAATACGATCAAGTTGGACTCGGGCGACGATTGCGCCAATGTCGATGGCCTTGTCAAGCGGCGGTCCGACGCGCAGCGTGCTCATGCGGTCGCGTATCTTTGCGATCAGCGGCTCGGCGATACTCTCCTGCATGAGCAGGCGCGAGCCCGCGCAACAAACCTGTCCTTGATTAAGCCAGATTCCATCCACGAGGCCTTCGACAGCACTGTCGAGGTCGGCATCCTCAAATACAACGAACGGAGACTTGCCGCCGAGTTCGAGAGAAAGGCGTTTGTGGCTCTTCGCGGTCGCACTGCGAATGGCGCGGCCCACTTCGGTCGAACCCGTGAACGCAATCTTGTCTACATCGGCATGCTTGACCAGCGTTTCGCCTGTAGAACCATCGCCAGTCACAATATTCACCACGCCCGCGGGAAGTCCGATCTCCTGGCAGATTTCCGCAAATGCAAGCGCAGTCAGAGGCGTAAACTCTGCCGGTTTCAGCACGACCGTGTTTCCTGTTGCCAGAGCAGGCGCGATTTTCCAAGCCAGCATGAGCAGCGGAAAGTTCCACGGTATGATCTGTCCCACGACTCCACACGCCGTGTAGTCCGGAAATTCCTGCTGCAAGAGCTGCGCCCATCCCGCATGATGATAAAAATGCCGCGCCACCAGCGGAATATCGAGGTCGCGGCTCTCGCGAATCGGCTTTCCGTTGTCCATGGTTTCGAGCACGGCGAGGCGGCGAGAGTGCTTCTGCACCTGCCTCGCGAGAGCGTATAAGAAACGAGCCCGCAGATGCGGAGTAAGAGACTGCCAAACCGGAAGCGCGGCCCGCGCGGCGCGGACAGCGGCGTCAACGTCGGCCGCCGATCCCTGTGCCACACTAGCAAGCTTTTCTCCGGTGGAAGGATCAGTGGTATCGAAGTATTCTCCGCCAGAGGGCTCAGCCCAGGTCCCATTGATGAAGTGACGGAACCGACGTCCGTGGTGGTCAAGCCAGGCGAGCGCCTCTTTCGCGTCTTCCAGCGCCGGCCCGTATTCCATAGCAACGAACTTTTCAGCGATGCTCATAATGTAGGCGCGGGCGTCTTCGCCCGTGCGTCCCAACCAGAAACCTAAGCGACGGGATGGCGATAATCCGCCGAGTAGCGCCCGGTGGCATGATGCTCCAGTTGCCGCTCGATATCATTCAACAATCCGCTGGCGCCAAAGCGAAAGAGTTCCGCTTTCATCCAGGGGAGGCCGAGTTCCTCTTTCATCAAAGCCAACCATTCCATGGATTGCTTCGCGGTACGGATGCCGCCGGCGGCCTTGAAGCCAACCGCCATGCCGCTTTCCTGCGCGTACTCGCGGATGGCACGGTTCATGACAAAGCCCACCGGCAGCGTGGCATTCGTCGGCTCTTTACCGGTTGAGGTCTTGATGAAGTCCGCGCCCGCCATCATCGCAACGACGCTGGCGCGGGCGACATTGCGGAGGGTGAGCAGATCTCCCGTCCCCAGAATGACCTTCATGTGCGTCGTGCCGCATGCTTGTTTGAAGGCCGCGATCTCATCGTAAAGTTCCTGCCAGCGGCCGCCGAAAACGTGAGCACGGGTGATGACAACGTCAATCTCTTGCGCTCCTGCCTCAACGGAATGGCGGATTTCCGCGATGCGCTCCGAGAGCGGAGAAAGTCCGGCGGGAAATCCGGTTGAAACTGCTGCCACTCGGACGTTGGTGCCTTCCAGAGCTCTTCGTGCGGTTTCAACGAATCGGTGATACACGCAAATGGCCGCAACCTGAATATTAAGAGCTTCGATTCCTAAATGTTTTACCAATGCATGCTCAATCGGTTGCCGGCCCTTGGCGCACAGGCGGCGAACGCGCTCATCGGTGTCGTCGCCCGAGAGCGTGGTGAGATCCATGCAAGTGATTGCCCGCAGCAGCCATGCCGCTTGCCAGCCTTTTTTTACCGTACGGCGGGCGACATGAGTTTGGGCGCGGCGCTCGACGGCGCTGGTATTCACGCGAATGTCTTTTATCCACTCCAGATTGATCGGGATGCCTCGATTGGAGAGAAGCGGGCGGCCATTCAATGTTGCCAGTGGCGAACCTTGCACGATGCGATCATCGGGGGCATTACTGGCGTTGTCTACGATTCCGGAACGATTCTTGGGCTCCACCGACATTTGGATGTTCTTCCGTATCCCTGCGATTCGCGGCTTCGTCACGCTCACGGTGGCTGACGTTTGCGAGGTAATTGTACGGCAGAATGGGGAAAAAGGGAGCGCAAGCTATCGGACGCGATTTTTCTTCATACTAGCGAGGTGTTGATCTTCGTCCGGTCTGCAGAATTGTAACTGAGGATGGATTAAATGGGCGGCGCACCGGCGAGGGCGGAAGTAAAATGAACGCGATAATCTGGGCGCATTGCCGCGTACGTTTCGAATCGTCACTGGAACGCGTGCGCCAGTCTTACGGGTTGTGCGTGTACGGTTGCGTCGTGATGCCCGAGCACGTACACCTACTGGTCAACGAACCGGAGAGGGGTTGCAGTCGCTGAAGCAGTCGGTGGCACGAACGCTCGCCTTGCGAGCAGCGGATTCGTTCTGGCAAGCGCGTTACTACGATTTCAACGTGTGGAGCGAGGGCAAGTTTGTGGAGAAGCTGAAATACATGCATCGCAATCCGGTGGTGCGCGGATTGGTGGAGCGGCCAGAGGACTGGCCATGGAGCAGTTTCCGTCGCTACTTCACAGGCTCGGACGGAGTGGTCGAGATCGAATCCCAATGGACCGCGCGCCGGCGAGAAAGGCTGGGAATCATACCGACGGTTCGCGTTCGTACCAACAAAAGCCCCGCCCAAGCGGAAGCTTGAACGGGGCACCCTGAAGAGTAGATTGGAGGTTAGGGTTGGCCCGGGAGCCTTCCCTGAGGATCAAAACTAATGGTCGCTGCTTCGCCACTCCTTCGCGACGACGAACTTCAGGTCCGGCTCGAAAGCGTGGTTGCGATCGTCTTCCTTGAACTTTCCTTCCAGCTTGAACTGAGCATGAAAATCGCCCAACGAAGGACAACATTCGCCATCTTGTGGTTTGTAGATGCCAGATTCAAATGTGAAGGTACCCTCAGCAAAACGATAACCGCCGTTGCGCAGTTCTTCGTTTTGTTTCAGTATTGTGGACTTACTCACATCCTGAAACGGAATTGTCGAGAGTATTCGGCCGCTGGATATTGTATAAACATCGTGCTCGACGATCCCACCTGAACCCGAGATCCTGGTTCGGATATAGAGGAAATGCATTCCGTCGAGGTCGATGAGTTCTGGCTCGAAATCGCTGTCTGAGTAAAGCTTGCCATCGACAATGGCGGTTTCCGATTCGATCACTTTGAGGATTTCGAATTCATCGTCCTGCTTCGCCGCGATAAGGATGCGGTCGTCGCTCATGCTGAATTGCGCGGTGGGCTCACCTCGATAATGGGCAACGATGATTTTCTGCGGTGCAGGCGCAGAGCTGATTTCTCCCTCCCGAGCTGCAATGAGCTTGCGCGGCAAAGGATGTTGCTGATCCGCGTCCGCAGGAATCTCACACGCCAGTTCCGACCGGGAGATGACATCGCCTTCACTCTGCAAAGCATGTGCCGATTGGCAGGAGAGATTTATAGTCGCGGTTTGGGCGAAGACTGCAGCCGTGAGCAAGATGACAGCCAGACAGGAATGGCTTCGCATATATGAAAACCCATTCTAACGAGAAAAAAGAGGAAACGAGCATTACGGGTGTAATCGTGGTGGGCTGGCTCATGACCTTCGCGATACCTCACTCAAGCCACACGTAATGGCTTGAGTGGGCCACCCCTGGGTTATCTCGTCAATGCTCGCGGGCGAGGGCGCCCGCGCCACATTTCTATTTTGTGCCTTGGGTCACTGTCGCAATGGATTCTTCTAGCGTGTCCATGGCGATGTCGGCTTCTTCTTTGGTCACTATTAGCGGCGGGGCGATGCGGATGGTGCTGGGGCCGCAGCCCAGGAAGAGGATGCCGTGCTCGAAGGCGGTTTGGATGATGCGGTCGCGCTCGGTTGCGGCGTACTCTTTGGTCTTTTGGTCTTTGACGATTTCGACGCCGATCATGAGGCCGCGGCCGCGAACGTCTCCGACCAACTTTTGTTTGCTCGGCCAGGTGGACATGCGCTTCAGCATGTGATTGCCGACTTCGGTGGCGTTTTGCAGCAAGTTGTCATGCTCGATGACATCGAGCGTGGCCATTGCGGCGGCGTTGCAGACCGGGTTGCCTCCAAAGGTGGAAGCGTGCGAACCGGGGACCCAGTCCATGATTTCGGCTTTGCTGATGGTGACGCCGAGGGGCATGCCGGAGGCGATGCCTTTGGCTGAGCAAACGATATCGGGATGAACGCCGGTGTGCTCGATGGCCCACCATTTGCCGGTGCGTCCGATGCCGCTTTGCACTTCGTCGACGACCAGCAGGATGCCGTGACGATCGCAGATGCGGCGCAGTTCCTGCATGAAGACGGTGGGAGCGATTACGTATCCGCCTTCGCCCTGCACTGGTTCGACGAAGATTGCGGCTACTTCCTCGGGGGCAAGCGTGGTTTTGAAGAGCTTGTCTTCGATGAAGCGGGCGCAGCCGAGGGCGAATGCTTCGGCATTTTGCGGGCCGCCTTCGCATCCGCGATACACGTCGGGATAACGAATGTGGGTTACGCCTGGAACCATTGGCCCGAAACGCCGCTTCTGCTGCGGCTTTGAGGCGGTCAGCGAAAGCGCGCCCATGGTGCGTCCGTGGAACGCGCCGAAGAAGGCGATCACGTTTTGGCGCTTGGTGTGATAGCGGGCGAGCTTGAGGGCGCACTCGATGGCTTCCGTCCCCGAGTTGCCGTAGTAGATTTTATGCGGGCCGGGCATGGGCGCGATCTTCGAAAGGCGCTCGGCCAGTGTCACCATGTTTTCGTAATAGAAATCGGTGCCGGACATGTGGATGAGTTCGGCTGCCTGCTTTTGGATGGCGGCGACGACTTGGGGATGGCAGTGGCCGGTCGAGGTGACGGCGATGCCGGCGGAGAAATCGAAAAATTCGTTGCCATCGACGTCGGTGACTACGATGCCGCGTCCTTGCTGGGCTACGAGCGGGTAGGAACGGGTATACGAAGGCGAAATATATTTGCTATCGCCGGCGAGAACGCGCTTGGCGTTTGGACCCGGCAGAGCGGTGATGATCTTGGGCCCGATAAGAGTTTGGGTTGACATGGCATCCTCCGAAGTGGTCGTTGGTCGTTCGTCTTTGGTCGTTGGCTTCCAGGCGGACTTGCACCCTGAGCCAGAATCGGACGAGAGAGGATGGAGGAGTTAGTCGCTACCGAATAAGCTGGGACGCGCCTGTGATGGCAACACTGCCAGATAGCGGCGCGGGCATACCAGAAAATGAAGCCAGCACGCGGGCAGGTGCGAATTGGGATTTTGGCGGCGCATCGGAAATCATTCCAACATTATTATAGCGTGTGGCGGGTCGCGGCGTAACCCCCATTCGGGTCATGGCCGTTCGTCATGGGTGCGGGGAGGGGAGCTATAATCGCCCTAGCCCAGAGGTGAGTTCTTGTTGAGATGCCTTCTGGTTTGTGCCTGTTTTCTAGCCTCGCTCCGTCTGAATGGGCAAACGGGCAATCTTGTTTATGGAGACCAGCTACAGCGGCCGGCCGAAATATCGATCCGAAATGTGCTTTTCAAAAATGCCGGTAGGCTCTCGGACCAGGAGCGGGGTGCGCTCGCAAAGAGGATCCGACGCGATGACGGCTCGCCAGACGATGCGGCTGCAATGGCCGAGGAACTCGTCCGTGAACGATGCCAGGACAAGGGCTACTTCAAAGTTAAGGTAAGCGGTGTGGCTGAGGTCGTTGCTGGCACGGATGACCGCCAGTTTGACATCGTGGTGAAGGTTCTCGACTACGGAACGCGATACCGGCTTCAAGAAATACATTTCATCAATGCGAAAGCATTTTCAGAAGAAGAGTTGGTGAAGCTTATCCCTATCCAGCCGGGCGAGGTCTTCAGGCTGGCGCGGATCGCAAAAGGGCTGGAAGCGCTCCAGCAGCATTACCAAGCTGCGGGATACATTAACTTCACCCACATCCCCAGTCCCGAATTTAACGAGGCCAATGCAACTATTCGACTCGACATTTATGTGGACGAGGGAAAGGTGTTTCGCTGGGGCGAGCTCCGCATTATTGGCTTGGAATCCCCGAAGGCACAAAAGTTGATCGACGCATGGCAAGACCTGCGCGGGAAAACGTATTCCCCAGACGCACTGCGAGAGTTTTGTGACCGATTCTTTCCGGCGGCGCGTGACACAGATCCTGCAAAGTACACCGAAAAAATATTAAGCGAAACAATGGGCACCGTCGACATTTCTATCGAATTTGTGTCCCCTTGGTGGATCGACAACTGAGAATCAATACCCAATCAAATTGTTAACGGTGCGGTGCACTTGGAAAAATCCCGCATCTCTGCTTGGCTTTCGTGTGTCTGATACTTATCAGATTGCTGACAGAGATTCGATCCAACAAGCAGCGGCTGAAGCCGGTCTGATTGTGGACAGCTACGATATGGCTGAAGCCATATCCTGATACGAAACGCACAGATGTGCATCGCGACTTGGCATTCAAGAACGATCTACACAAACCCCATGACCAATCGCCGAGCGCCAGAGCCGGTTTGCCGTGATGCTTGCCTTTGGGTTGGTGTATTTCTTTTGGGGATCGACCTATCTGGCGATTGATATTGCGGTGGAGCGCATTCCGCCGGCGCTTATGTGCGGGGTGCGCTTTCTGATTGCGGGCGTTTTCATGCTTGCATTTTGCGGGCTGCGTGGGCGAAACATCTGGTACAAACCGCGGCAGTTGGGACAGATGGCGATTGTCGGCGTGCTCCTTCTCATGGGTGGGAATCTGACGCTGTCTTATGCGGAAAAGTATGTGGCTTCGGGGTTGGCGGCGTTGATCATTGCGGTGACGCCGCTTTGGTTTTTGGTGCTGGATACGCTTTTGCTTGGCGATCATCATGTGTCGGTGCGCGGGAAAGCCGGGTTGGGTCTGGGCGTTGCGGGGCTGGTCATATTATTGTGGCCTGATCTGACCGCGACGACTTCGTTCGGACGGGTTCAGCTGTGGGCCTCGATCAGTCTGTTAGGTGGGTCGTTCAGTTGGGCCTTGGGCTCGGTGTTGGCCAAGCGCTGGAAGTCGGCGGATGTGGATCCGTTTTCGGCTACGGCTTGGCAGATGATTGCCGCGGGTTTAGCCAATCTGATGTTCGCGGTTAGCCGGGGAGATTTGTCCCGAGTTGTGTGGACGCCGCGCGGGATTGGCGCCACTGTGTATCTGGTGGTTTGCGGGTCGTGGATTGGGTATACGGCCTATATCTGGTTGCTGAACCATGTGCCTACTGCGAAGGTTTCGACTTACGCTTATGTGAATCCGGTAGTGGCGGTTTTCTTGGGATGGCTGGTGCTGCATGAGCGAGTGGATGGTTACATTCTGGCGGGGAGTGCGATCGTGGTGGCTTCGGTGATTCTGGTGACTAGCGCCCAGGTCACGAAGAAGCCAGCGGTGGAAGACATCGCCATGGTCGAAACGACTGGGGATTGAGGATCAGCAGTCGGCACTTAGTCGGCAGCTTTGCACGAGCGCGGACGCTCGCGCCTAAATCGGAGGAATGAAATGGCCCACCCTTTCGCGAAGAGCGTGAAAGGGTGGGGCACCCGCGGCAAAGTGTCAGGCGGTTACCTTCCACAGCCGACGACTGGAAGTGCCTGTGGCTACTGGCCGAGGTAGCGGGCCACTTCCAAGCTGGTTCCTCCGTTCCGCGCCTGCCACGACGATCTTGCCGTCGCTCTGGAGCACGATGGAAGTAATAAAAGCGTCGGCGGTGATGCCGAAGCTGGTGGTGACGCGGCCTCCGTTGCCGAATGTGGAATCGAGTTGCCCGCTGCCGGCGTAACGCGCCAGTGCGAACGCCTCTACGACCGGGGCGTTATTCCCGGTCTGTCCCGCAGCTACGATGTCCCCGTTCGGCTGAAGGGCAACCGCAAAGGCGTTGGTGACGGTTTCCCTTGGGAAGCCGGTGATGGCGCCACCGTGGGTTCCGAAAGTGGTGTCGATGCTTCCGTCCGAATTGAAGCGAACCAGACCAAAGCCGGTGGAGTTTCCAGACTCGGAGACCTTGCTGGTGTCGGTTCCCGCAACCAGGATTTTGCCATCACTCTGCACCGCAAGCGCAGACGCCGAGGCGACTGACGCGACCTGGCCGGAAATGCCGAAAGTTTTGTCGACGCTGCCGTTCGTGTTGTATCTGGCCAAAAGGGATCCGGATGCGACCAGGATTTTTCCGTCCGCTTGCAGCGCGATGGCGTCAGGACCAAAAGTTTGCAGCGGCGCCATGCCGCCGGTACCGAAAGTGGAATCCAGTTGGCCATTGCTGGTGAGGCGCGCCAGTGAGGTTGAGGAAGTTGCCGGCCCTTGCCCGGCCACGATGATTTTGCCATCGGGCTGCAAGGCCATGACCGCGCCGTTGAGCTGCAGGTTGGCAATGCCAGCGTTGCCGAATGTCGTATCAAGACTGCCGTCGGTGTTGAAGCGCGCGACCTGCTCGCCCTGAGGTACGCCGGTAGCGACGGCTACAATCTTTCCGTCCGACTGAATGGCTAACCCGCCGAACACTTGCTCAATATCAGCGCCAATTTTGGTGACGACCACGCCACCGTTTCCAAAGGTGGAATCAACTTTGCCGTCAAGGTTCAGACGGATCAGGCCACTTTGGTCTCCGAGTTGTCCTGCGGCCACGATCTTGCCGTCACTCTGCAGCGCGACCGCTCTGGCTATACAGTTGCTGCCGTTTTCGGTGGTTAGCTGGAAACTAAAGATTCCTCTAGTAGCAAAGGTCTTATCCAAATGCCCGGCCTGTGCCAGGGTTAGAGTTGAAGCGCTGACCAGAGCCGCGCACACAACAAGCGGCGATAGTCTTGTCGACCGGAAATTCCCTGCGAACTTCTTGAGATTGATCGTCATATTTTCCTCTTTGAGTTTCTGGTGGATTCGACACCGCGCCAGCGGCATCGTCGAATCTGACCTGGCGGCATTTTTACTTTTCTGGGTGGGCCATTTGTCACGGCATCGCAAAAGATTTGTAATCTCACGTGGACGTATGCGCCGAGGCGGCTCCATTCCCAGGCTGCGTCTGTTAATGTGTTTGGGACCTGCGGGAGTTAAATGCTGAATTTTTATGATCGGAAATAAACAGCCCATCACGACGACACTGGTTGGAATGAACGTTGCCGTGTACGTGGCGATGGTGCTGACGGGCGTATCTCCGGTTGAGCCGAGCATCCCGCAACTATTGAAGTGGGGAGCGAACTACGGACCACTTTCACTGAGCGCGGAGCCGTGGCGCATGCTGGCTTCCAATTATGTACACGGTGGCATCATTCACATCGCTCTTAATATGTGGTGCTTGTGGAGCCTGGGGTTTTTGGCCGAGCGGGTCTTCGATCCGTGGACGTACGTGCTGATTTACACCTTCTGCGGACTCGCAGGCAGTTTAGCGAGCCTGTGGTGGCATCCGCTGGCAGTTGGAGTCGGCGCCTCGGGGGCAATTTTCGGATTGGCGGGAGCTTTAATCGCCGCTCTCTATCTTGGCCATTTGCCGATTTCCAAGCAGGCGATTCAGGGCACACTGAAAAGCCTGCTCATATTCGCAGGCTACAATTTGTTCTTCGGCGCGGTGGCGAGGGGAATCGATAATTCAGCACACATCGGCGGACTGTTGGCGGGCTTGGGGTTGGGAGCCGTCCTGGCGAAACATCTTATGGCGCCGCCGGAAATCCGTGACGGGTGGCGGCGCGGCGTTTTTATTGGCGGCGCAGTCGTCCTTTTCTTGGTGTTCATGGTCGTGAAGCACGCGAGTGGGAATCAGGCGCCGCTACGATTACCGCAGTCTAGTGGTCCAGCGAATGGACATCAAATTTCTTTGAGCCTTGTTTTGAATCCTGACGATTTTCTCATCTCAAAATGAAAAGGCGCGCATCCGGAGACATATGACACGCGCCTGATTCACAATGGAGAATGAGATTACCGGCCAAAGTACTTGGCGTTTCGTTCGGTGAAACTTTTCCATTTTTCCGGGAGGTCATCGAGTGCAAAAATCGCCGACACGGGGCAGACAGGCACACAGGCCCCGCAATCAATGCACTCAACCGGATCGATATACAACATTTCTTCTTCCGCGTGGGCCGGCGAATCCTTCTTGGGATGGATACAATCCACCGGACATGCGTCGACGCACGCAGTGTCCTTGGTGCCGATACACGGTTCTGCAATTACGTATGCCATAAAGTCTGTGTCCCCCTGAGATGTAAACCGAACTTAACAGAACTGCACATTCTAACAAGAATGCCGATTGCGGTACAGCATTCGGCAGCAAAGGTTCTATGCGTGCCGGCCGCCGAAGCTCATGCCAAGCCGAGCGTCGCAGGGTTTTCTACGCCCCTACTAACTCGCGCTCCGCGCTGGGTTCGTATTCGACGATATGTCCGGCCACGGCGCTGGCCGCTACAGTGAGTGGACTCGCCAAGTACATTTGCCCCGGCCCGCTGCGTCCGGGGAAATTTCGGTTCTGGGCGCTGATTACCACCTGCTCAGGCCGCGTCGTCACACCCGGTCCGGCATTGATGCAGGCTCCGCAACTGGGCTCGATCACATGCGCTCCGGATTTCTGGAAAACTTCGAGATAGCCTTTGCGGATGCAATAGTCGCGCGTCTCCTGCGATCCAAACTGAATGTAGAACTTCACCGAATCCGCAATGCGTTTGCCGTGCTTGAGCGCATCGGCGAGCACGAGGGCGTACATATCCATGTCTTCATTCTTGCCCGCAGTGCAGGTCCCGCCATACGCGAGTTCCACCGGAACCGGCGTATTCAGTTCACGGATGTACTTGCCGTTTCCGGGATCGCCGGGCGTAGCTACCATGGGCGTAATCTCGGCGGCGTCGAGTTCGATTACATGCGCGTACTGCGCATTGGGATCGCTGTACAGGCCTTCGATCATGGCTTCGGCTTGCTTGCGATCCATGGCGCGGCGTTCCACGAGGAAATCCACGGCTTTGCGGTCCGGCGCCACGATTCCGGTGAAGCCGCCGATTTCCGCGGCCATGTTGGTCATGGTGGCGCGTTCGTCGACGCTCAGTTCCTCGATGGCTTCGCCCGCGTATTCCATCACCTTAGCGAGCGCTTTGCCGCTGCGGACGTAATCCAGGCTGAGAATTTTGAGAATGAAATCCTTGGCTGTGACGTTCGGGTGCTTCTTGCCGCGAATCACGATCTTCACCGACTCTGGCACTTTCACGCGGACATCTTTTGTGATCCACGAATTGAACACGTCGGTCGTGCCGATGCCGAAGGCCACGCATCCGATTGCGCCCACGTGGGGAGTGTGCGAGTCGGAGCCGATATTCAATTGCCCTGGAAGCGCGTAGCTCTCCAGCACGATCGAATGGCAGATTCCTTCCGAGCCCTTGCGGTCTTTCAGTTCGCCGTGCAGCCTGATTCCTTGTTTCGCCGCGAAGTCCTGCTGCTTTAGCTTTAGCTGCGTGGCCAAATCGAGTAGGCCCAGCTTCTTTTTTTCTTCTGAGATCACCTCATCTAGAAACGTCAGGTGGTCGCGGAAAAATAAAATGCTTGTGGGATCGTTCACCTTGGCGTCCTTGCCTACGTAACGCTCGAAGAAAATGGAGGCCATGGGGGTGACGTATTCGTGGCTGAAACGCAGATCGGCGCGGGCAAAGCCGGTGTCGCCCGGTTTCACGCTCGGCACGCCCACTTCGCCCTTCTCGTTAATCATGTGGCGGGCGAAGATTTTTTCGGCCAACGTCATCGGCCGTTTTTCTGTCTTAATCGGGGGCAGAAAGACTTTCTTCTGTAGGCGCGCCACGTTGAACGGGAACAAGCCGCCGTACTCGATCACTTGCTGCGTAATCTCGTCTTCCCCGGCGGTGAATTCGTGCAGCGGAATTTCCTCGCCCGCGCGAATCTGGTCAATTAGCGAGAAGTTTGTCGAGGTCAGCAGGCCTAGGTTCTGGCAGTTCTGCTTGTAGATGCGCTCGATGTTCTCAGCGATCACTACTCGAATGCCCGCGCACATCTCGGCGTAGGGCGATTGCTCGCGGCTCGATCCCTTGCCCCTGCGCTTGCCGCTGACGGCGCAGACGAAGCCGCCCTTTTTTACGTCGGAGCGGCCAATGGGAAACACGCTGCCGCACTTGAGGCCGAGGTACGGGATTTCGCCCAGGGTCTCGTCAAAATAAAAGCAGTAGTGGGCTGGGGTGATCTCGTCGGTCGAGATGTCGTCACGCAGCTTTGGATTCTTGGCTGGGTTCCTGGTATCCCAGGGAAGGTCTTCACCAGCTAGTTGTCGCTTGATGAGTTCGGGATCTTCTGTAAGAAAGAGAATGCGTCCTTGCAGCCGAACCTTGTCCGGGCGCTTTTCGATTTTGCGTTCTAATAGTGAATTGATCACGATCTATAGCCTGGGATGAGAGTAAAAAACCACACTATCCTTATTGTAACCCTTGTGGCGCAGGGCCTATCGCTGGAGCTTATGAATTTCGAGTGGCGCCACGCACGAGCGAGGACGCTCGCGCCTACACTAATGATGCCCGTGGGTGCGATCGTATTTTTCTCCCGCCGGGATGGCGACCGCCAGACGATTCTCTTTGGGAGCCAACGGGCAGGTGGCGTAAGGGGTCACGGCGCAAGGAGGGTTGTAGGCACGGTTGAAGTCGATTACCACCGTCCCATTCACGACCGGATCGGTTTCGAGGAAGCGGCCTCCCGGGTAGGTGTCGGTCTTGCTGGTTAGATCGTTGAACACGAAGGACAGGCCTTTCGAGGGATCGCCGCCTAAGTCGGTCAGTCGCACTTCTTGGCCGTTGATCTTGAATACGACGGTGCCGGCCACTGGGGTGGGCGTGGTGTCGCCTAAGACATTGGGCACATCCACCGTTTTCTTTCCTTCCGATGGTACCCATGTCGCCGTGACGCGATAGGACAGGTCGAGGGGGAAGAAAACCGGGCCGCGATAGTTCTTGGCTTCGTCGCTGTCGACGTCTTTCAGGCGGATGCCGATACGCTGACCGCGGACAATGGCTTTGATGCGCAGGCTTCCCAGTTCCACGACTGTCGGATTGGCTGAGGTATCAGGTTGCAGCTTGACCGTGGTCACCGGTTTGCCATCGACGGTGGCGTGCGCGTCGGGAGAGAATTTCACCGTCACATCCGTACCCTGCAGGTCGAAAACGCCGGCCTTCGCAGGCCCTTTGGGAAATACGATGGCATTGCCCGCATCAGTACCGAAGGTGTTCTCGCCGGGCTTGAGCCAAAATAGGCCCGCCAAGGGCAGCCAATTCTTCTTCAGGTCGTCGACGAGTTCGGCTTTCCATTTATCGAACGACTGGAGATATGCCGCATCGGGGGCGGATGGGCTCTTGTCTGCCCTAGCCACGCCTGCGAACGATAGCAGGGCCGACACGGTTGCAAAGATCCATATTTGCTTCACGGTCATAAAGTTACCTCGCCAATCATGCCCTTCGGCCATCCCCTACCAAAATACAGTATTCGCTGTATTCACAATATGGCGCCATTCTAGAAATATAGCTGTACTTCGCCGTTTTGTGAGGATCAGGATGCAAGCTCGGGCGCACAAATCTCCAATTTCTAACGACTGGAAAGAGATTTATAAGGCCGCACTTTTCGAGGATGATAATAGCAAGATTCCACAGCGTATCGCCGAGGCTGAGAGGGCGTTGGAAGCTCGGGCGCTTGAATTGTATGGCGGCAGCGATGATCAAGTTTGCGAGCAAAAGGCTATGGAAAATGCCAGGTATTTCCTGCGAGTACTGGGAAATACACAAGGGCTGATGAACCCATCGCTGAGCAGCCCGCGTGAATACGTCAGCCAGAAGCAAAACGTCCAGCTTGCGAGTGCGTAAGTCTCGGACGGAAGCCTGCCTGCAGGGCGAATCATCGAAGCTTTGGACGCACGTAAAGGTGCGGTCAAATGCGCCCGCGCAAGGGGTACAAGCAGAAAGGCTCCCATCGCGTTCACGATAGAGAGCCCACTCCGATTAATTTGCTGCGCTAGACCCGGCCCATCAATACCAAAATAAGCACAATGACAACCACCAGACCCAAGCCACCGCTTGGGTAGTAACCCCACCCAGAACTGTACGGCCAAGTGGGCAGCGCGCCGACTAGCAGCAATACCAAAACGATGAGCAGAATAGTTGACATGAACTGGCTCCGTTGATTAAGAGTCACCTGGCACGCGAAGCCGGTGCGCACTCGGATTCCCGGTCATTAAGAATTGCTCGCGTCCACCGGGAGTGCTAGCCGGACGGTTCAAGTAAACGAATCCGTCTATCACGACATTCAAGCTATAACACTGCCGGTAGACCTTAAATCCGGTCAATTGGGTAGCTCGCGGTGTTACATGCTGTACCGCCAACATGCTGGTGCTACACGTCGAATACGCGGTATGCGGCGGGCGGTTGCTGGGACTGAAGCAAAGTGATGGCAACGTTATGAACAGGAATTCCGGCAGTGGTGCGACCGTTCAACTTTCCGTTGTGCGCATGCCCGTGCACCACCAGATCGGCGCCGTGACGGTCGATTACCTCCGCCAGGCGTGAAGTCCCGAGAAACGGAGCGATCTCCGGCGCTTCTCCTTCTATGGTTGCGGTAATGGGCGCGTAGTGCAGTACGACCACGCGCTTCGGAGTGCGCAACTGGGACATGGCACGCTCCAGCTTCAACGCTTCATCGATCGAAGCCCGCACAAAAGTTTTGATTTCAGGTTCGCCAAAGGCGGTCAAAACGCCGCGCCCGAAACCTCCAACAAAACCCTTGGTGCCGGCAAAGCCCACCCTGTCGCGCTCGTAGGCGCTCCCATCCAGCACCTTGATTCCTTCCGCGGTCATCATGCGCATCAGTTCGACTTGCTGTTCGCTTTCGTAATCGTGGTTTCCGAGTACGACGACAATGGGAACTCGCAGACGCACCATCGTATTCAGGAGCGGTTCCATTTCCGCTGGCCGGCCGTAATTGGTTAGATCTCCGGCGACGATGAGCAGGTCGGCATCATCGCGGACCTTGTCGAGTTGATTGCGCAGAACCATCGCGTTTGGCGGGGCAAAGTGCAAATCGGCGGTAGCCGCTATTCTCATAGTTAGACGATGCACCCCTAACCGCAAAGGCGATCGGGGATCACTCCAATCCTGGACAGCCTGCGCGACCGGTACTCTTCCAGGATATCGTCGAGTCCCCAGTCCTTCACGTCGATCGCAAACATGTTGTCATCGATCAAGCTGCCACGAAATCGCCCTTGGCCGTCCGGCTGCAATACTAACTTGAGATATCGTCCGAGAAGGTCTTGCCACAAAACCGCAGGCACATAGTGAGTCTGAGCTGGATAGACATAGCGGAAAAAGACGAGCGCCCAGAGCAGCATCTCCCAATGCTCGCCGGCGAGGTGAAGGACTCGTCCCCAGTCCAAATCACCTTTCGTGCCGTAAATGATGTGGGCAATGTCCGCTCCATCAAACCGTTCGCGGCGGGTCACGAAAAGCTTGGACACGAGCAACTCCTCTGCGGCCAGCACGCGGGTTTGAATGCCGAGGACTGACGCGGGCTGGGCATTGCGGATCCAAGAGTCCTCCACGCTGACCGCGGCATTGCTCATGCCAGTGATGAGATCCACGAAAAAATTATCCCGATGCACTTTGGCGAGCCATACCGGATCGCAGACCTCACATTGGAATCCATGGCCTTGCAAGTATCTGAGTGCGGCAGACCAGTTCTCGGCAGTCAGGAAAAGATCGAGATCTTTGGTGGACCGGGAAATGCCGGTGTGCTGCAGCAATGCGAATGCGCCGGCGACCGCATAAGGAATGCGCTGCTGCTCGAGCGTCACGAGCACTTCGCGAGCGAGCCCCTCCTGCTTCTCCGGAAGTTCCACGGGAACGGATGAAGTTACAGGGAGACTCTCTGGCAATTTGTCAGCTTGTCCGGCCACGTTCGGATCTGCCTTTCTGCGCATCGTTTCTGCTAGACCCGAAAGGCATCGTAATTCGCGGGCAGTCACAAAACGTGCGCTGCTTGAGATGCAGCAAAAACGAATAACGGCCAGACCGCAAGCGGGCCTGGCCGTAATGCCGAACTGCGACTCGTCCTATCTTTCAGAAGCAGGGTTGGACGGCTTGTTCAACTCGCCTTGTTCTCGGGCTTGACCGGAATATTTTCTTACCGCCGCCAAGAAAGGCTCGCTGGAGGCGGGCGGCGGAACTTTCCCGTTCAAAATGTCTTCAAAGGGAATCATTTTGCCGTAGAGCAGGGCAGTCTCATCCTTATCCTGCTTGACAACTGCGCCGCTCAAATCAATGCCGGCAAAAATACCCCGAGCTCGGGAATAGGTTAAAACTTCAGCGCGCATTGACGCGTCAGTATCAGCTGTGGCGTTTCGACCAACCGGTCCAGCGGCGGCCGAGGCATCCGCTCCGATCTTGAATTTGCTGGAGAGCAGGTGCTGCATTCCCTGGTCGTTAGTGACTACCATCACCAAGTCAACCGCCTGTCCGCCCAGTTGCAGACCCCAACTTCCGCCGGTAATGCTGATCGGGGCGGGGGCGCTCCATCCCCTGGCGGTCCTGCAAGTCACAACACCCTTACCGTGCTCGCCGCCGAAGCCGACGGCAATCTTTACGACGGATGGCACCACGGCGATGCATTTGGAGTGATCCATGACTTTATCGGGAATCGCTTTATCAGGAGTTCCCATGATTTCATTGAGGACCTCAGCCGACTTTTCAATGCGCTTGCCGATGTCAGTCTGATCCTTATCACTATCCGCTGCCCAACTCATGCCAACCAGAATTAAAGCTACGCTGGTGACCGTCACTAAGTATTTCGCTGCGCCATTTCTTAATCTCATCTTCAACCTTCTTCCGTACCCGATGCGGGCACCCAGGATTCCTAACTCTAAGACTCTATGTCGGTTCGCCAATTCCAATCTATCCGGTACACGCGGTAGATTCGGCCAAGGCATGCCTTAGAACCGCGCGGCCAGGTACCTCACGCCAATGGTCCTGCCAGTTGCGGCACACTTTGCGCCGGCATTGTCATACCTTGCGCGAGTGCCAAGTCCCATTCCTCGAAGAGCGGTCTTGCCGGTCTCGTGGTCCGCTCCTCTATAGTTGCGGAGACGGTTGCGGGACGGGCCTCCGGCGCCTTCGCCAGCAACTCGCGAATTCGCAGTTTGGCTTTATGCAATTGGGATTTGGAATTTCCCACGGAGCAGCCGAGCATCTCCGCGATTTCTTGATGCTCATAGCCCTCGACTTCGTGCAGCAGGAAAATCGTGCGATAGCCGGGAGGAAGTTCCTTGATTGCGGAGGCCAGTGCCACACGGTCGACGCAACCGGCCAGGCGATTATCTTTAGTTCCGTACTCGCGTCGGATCTTTGCTCCGTCGCTGTTGCTGTACGGTTCGTCCAGAGAAACCTGGGACAGCGACTTCTTGCGAAAATGCATCAGCACGGTATTGACGGCAATGCGGTGAAGCCAGGTCGAAAACGCCGAGTCCCCGCGAAAGGTGGCGATCTTACGGAACACCTGCAAGAATGCGTCTTGCGTGAGATCTTCCGCTTCCGCGGCGTTGTTAGTCATGCGCAAACACACGGAATAGATGCGTGCTTTGTGCGCATGAAATAGGGTGGCAAATGCATCCGAATCGCCTTGCTGCGCGCGTTTGACCACCTCAGAATCCACAAGAACCGTAGTAGAATCGCTGTTCACCGGAGTCTCCTTTCAACCCTCAAGTCCAACCGTGCCTGACGAGCCAAACTGAGCGTTCGTCACATTACATTTGGCAGAGTAGAGTCGAAACTGAAAATGGTCTATCCAGTGCAGCCTGTAGGCGTTTCCGGTTGTTGCTGTATCGGAAGATGGCGATATTTGCGTAGTACGAACCAATAATAGAGTCCTTCTTCTTATGTTCCCTACATTCATCGTTGGCTCGTTTTTTCATCGGGGCCCCATTTTTTTGGTTCTTCCTCTTTTCTATTAATTTCGTTTTTTTAATTAATTTCGTTCTCTGCTTTTTTTTTCTGATTCGTATTCCTTACTCGCACCGTTAGGTTCGTCACCATCGTCGCTAAGAAGCGCCGCTACAGAGAATCCTTGCGAGCAGTACAGATTTGGTGGGATTGTTCGGGCTCACCCATCGACCTATGCTTCACGCATGGAATGTTTCCTCAACGTGCCCACCTATCGAGCAGGAGCTGGTCGAACACTGCCGGCTCCTGCTTCTCGCCCTCGCTGCTGTGGACCACGGTAAGAGAGCCCGATCTGTAGGGGCACCTTCAGGGGCGTATCCAAACCAATTCACTATCTGGAGGCTAAGAAATGAAAGCGGAATCATTGCAGGATTTATACCTGGAACAGCTAAAGGATTTATATGACGCGGAAAATCAGTTGATCAAAGCGCTGCCGAAGATGGCAAAGGCAGCTTCGTCGCCGGAATTGCGCAATGCCTTCGAGGAACATCTTGAACAAACCAAGGAGCACGCGCAGCGGCTTGAAACCATCTTCGAAGGAATGGGCGAGAAGGCGAAGGGGCAAAAATGCAAGGCCATGGAAGGGCTGGTTAAGGAAGGCAGCGAAGTCATCGAAGAGAATATGACAGAGGGCGTAAAGGATGCGGCCCTCATCGCGGCGGCTCAGCGCGTTGAGCATTACGAAATGGCAGGATATGGCTGCGTGCGGACCTATGCCAATCTGCTCGGAGACAGCGAGGCCGCGAATCTTCTCGAAAAGACTCTGCAGGAAGAGAAAGAAGCAGACGAATTGCTGGGCGGCATTGCCGAGCAAGTTAACGTCTCCATTCCGCAGGGACGAAATGGGAATGCCAAGCGAACCGTCACCATGTCCGGTCGCAAATCGAGGTCAGCCGCCTAAGTAGTTCGCGGGACAGAGCGGCATTCGAGCTGCTCTGCCCCGCCCCATTTTCCAATCGTCTCGTTACTACAGGAATTGCCCTTCCAGATTACAGAGTCAGCCGGATCGTACCTGAGTGTGGCGCAGTCTAGGCTTGTCGATGACGTGGATGTAAGGGATTACACAATTTCAAGCGGAGGTACTTATGATCTACTGGGCTTTGATGTTTTTGCTGGTGGCGGTCATCGCCGCGATCTTCGGCTTTACCGGAGTTGCCGTGGCTGCGGCAGGGATAGCGAAACTCTTGTTCTTCGTTTTCCTGGTGCTGTTCGTCATCACCTTCGCTACGCACCTGACAGGCAGAGGCGGTACCAGAGTCTAGGGATTTAGATCTCGACCAAGGTTCGTAAAGATGACCCGGCCCGGGGAGTGAAGGCGTGGCTCCCCGGGGCGGTTCTTTTTTCTCTACGACAGGCGAACCTAAACGAAGTATGGCAGGTCCGAGGTAAGGAAACTCTTCTGCGCGAATACGGCTTCTGACCGATAGTTCCTCTGGAGCAACTGATTTATTTCCTAGGGTAGCCCCAACGCGAGGGGTGGAAGGCAGGCGTTGCACTGTATCTTTCATTTATTAGTCGGCGCCTGCCTTTCTCCCCGAAGTTATCGTCCATCGCCGCGTTATTATCTCCGAGATAAATTAGTAAGAGCTCGAGCGAATCTCATCCCGAGCAGGCTACCCCGTAGTCAGATTTCGCAACTAAAACTTCCGGACACGGCACAAATCTGCAAGTGTGTGCCGCGATCAAAAACGTTATATAGGAGCAATTCATGGGAAACGAAACTGAAAAGGATTTTCGCCACCAGCAACCAAATCCGGCTGGCACGGTGGATCAGTCCAAGAAGAACCCGTCGCAACAAAGCGGACAGAACCCGAACCAGCAGGATCCTTCCAAGAAGAACCCTTCTCACGGTGACGATTCTCGTCAGCACAGCGATGACGAAGGTTCCGAGCAGGTTGAAAAGCGTCGAGCGTCATAATCGTTGCTTTCGGAGAACGAAAAATCCCCCGGCGAACCTGCCGGGGGCTTTTTTGCGCTTGAACTGCACTTCCTTCCGGCCATAATCTATGTCGTGGCATTCGTTGCACTTCCGGCCTGCGGTCGTGTGCCCAAAGTCCTACAGTAAATACCCTAGAGCGAATGCGGTACCATTCGTGTTAATAACTGTGCAAGGCCGAAGTTTCACGCCTTTTTGCACAGCGATTGGAATCTGAGTCCAGCCCGTTTTAGCGAACGGACCATTGGTGATGGCTTTGCCCGACGCAACTTGTGTGGAAAAATGGCAAAGGACATTAACCCAGATTGCACAAAGCAGATGACTCCCCGTTCCTTATAAGAGACGACCATGAAGAGAAATGACCGAAACGCGGCGACCGCAACCGTTGATGGTGCCCCAAAGGCGAGCGAAAAGAACAACGGGCATTCGAATGTTATGGCCGAACCCTCATCTGCGGATTTCACGGCGATACTCGCGAGCCTGCAGACCATGCGCGACGGAGACTTTTCCGTGCGGCTCCCGGGTTCGTGGACGGGTCTGGCCGGCAAAATCGCGGACACCTTTAACGAAATCGTCGCTGCCAATCAGCAAATGGCGCAGGAATTGAAGCGCGTCGGCCAGGTCGTCGGCAAAGAAGGACGAACCCGCGAGCGGACGCGATTTCACGAATCGCGGGGCGCGTGGGGCGAGATGGAAGTTTCGGTCAACACGCTGGTCGAGGATCTGCTTCGGCCAACGACGGAAGTGACTCGCGCCATCGCCGCCGTCGCTCAGGGCAACTTGACGCAGACCGTGCGGCTTGACGTGGATGGGCGACCGCTCGAAGGGGAGTTTTTGCGGTCGGCCAACATCGTCAACACCATGATTCAGCAGCTCGGCGTGTTCACCGCTGAAGTCACGCGCGTGGCCCGCGAAGTGGGTACCGACGGCAAGCTGGGCGGCCAGGCGCAGGTGCCCGGAGTGGCCGGTACCTGGAAGGATCTTACGGATTCCGTGAACTCGATGGCCAGCAACCTGACCGGCCAGGTGCGCAACATCGCCGAGGTCGCGACCGCGGTGGCCAGCGGCGATCTCTCCCGCAAGATTACCGTGGACGTGCGCGGCGAAATTCTGCAGCTCAAAGAAGCCATCAACACCATGGTGGATCAGCTGCGATCGTTCGCGTCGGAAGTAACGCGCGTGGCCCGCGAGGTGGGCACCGACGGCAAACTCGGCGGCCAGGCGGTTGTGCCCGGCGTGGCCGGAACGTGGAAGGATCTTACCGACTCCGTCAACGCTATGGCCGGAAACCTGACGGCTCAGGTGCGCAACATCGCTGAGGTAACTACGGCCGTGGCGCGCGGCGACTTGTCGCGCAAGATCACGGTCGACGTGAAGGGCGAAATTCTCGAACTCAAAGACACCATCAACACCATGGTGGACCAGCTCAACGCGTTCGCCGGCGAAGTAACCCGCGTAGCCCGCGAAGTGGGTACCGAAGGCAAGCTCGGCGGTCAGGCGCAGGTGCCTGGCGTCGGCGGTACCTGGAAAGATCTCACCGACAACGTGAACTTCATGGCCAGCAACCTGACCGGTCAGGTGCGCAACATCGCCGAAGTGGCAACGGCCATTGCCAGCGGCGACCTTTCCCGCAAGATCACCGTGGACGTGCGCGGCGAAATTTTGCAGCTCAAGGAAACGCTCAACACGATGGTGGATCAGCTCAACCGTTTCGCCGGTGAAGTAACGCGTGTGGCCCGCGAAGTCGGTACTGAAGGCCGATTGGGCGGTCAGGCCAACGTGCCGGGAGTAGCCGGTACTTGGAAAGATCTAACCGACTCGGTGAACTCGATGGCCGGAAACCTTACCGGTCAGGTTCGTAACATCGCTGAAGTCACCACCGCCGTGGCTCGCGGCGACTTGTCGCGCAAGATTACGGTCGACGTCAAAGGCGAAATTCTCGAACTCAAGAACACGATCAACACGATGGTGGATCAGCTCAACGCCTTCGCCGGTGAAGTAACTCGTGTGGCCCGCGAAGTCGGAACCGAAGGCAAACTTGGTGGTCAGGCGCAGGTGCCGGGCGTGGCCGGTACGTGGAAGGATCTCACGGACAACGTGAACTTCATGGCCAGCAACTTGACCGGCCAAGTGCGCAACATTGCCGAAGTGGCAACGGCCGTGGCTCGCGGCGACTTGTCGCGCAAGATCACGGTCGACGTGAAAGGCGAAATTCTCGAACTCAAGGACACCATCAACACCATGGTGGACCAGTTGCGGTCGTTCGCTTCCGAAGTGACGCGCGTGGCGCGCGAAGTCGGCACGGACGGCAGGTTGGGAGGCCAGGCGCAGGTGCCCGGCGTGGGCGGCACCTGGAAGGACCTTACCGACTCCGTGAACTCGATGGCCAGCAACCTGACCGGCCAGGTGCGCAACATTGCCGAAGTCTCTACTGCCATCGCGACCGGCAACCTCTCCAAGAAAATTACCGTGAACGTCAGCGGCGAAATTCTCCTGCTCAAGGAAACCATCAACACGATGGTGGACCAACTGAACGCGTTCGCCGGCGAGGTGACGCGCGTGGCACGCGAAGTGGGCACGGAAGGCCGATTGGGCGGTCAGGCCAACGTGCCGGGCGTCGCGGGTACGTGGAAGGATCTCACCGACTCAGTCAACTCGATGGCCGGAAACCTGACCGGTCAAGTGCGCAACATCGCCGAGGTGACCACCGCTGTGGCTCGCGGCGATTTGTCGCGCAAGATCACGGTGGACGTGAAAGGCGAAATTCTCGAACTCAAGAACACCATCAACACCATGGTGGACCAGCTCAACGCGTTCGCGGGCGAAGTAACTCGCGTGGCCCGCGAAGTCGGCACCGACGGCAAGCTCGGCGGTCAGGCGCAGGTGCCGGGCGTGGCGGGCACGTGGAAGGATCTCACCGACAACGTGAACTTCATGGCCAGCAACCTGACCGGTCAGGTGCGCAACATCGCTGAAGTGGCGACGGCCATTGCTACCGGCGACCTTTCCAAGAAGATCACCGTGGACGTGCGCGGCGAGATTTTGCAGCTCAAGGAAACGCTCAACACCATGGTTGAGCAGTTGCGTTCGTTCGCCGCAGAAGTCACGCGCGTGGCCCGCGAAGTGGGCAGCGAAGGCCGGTTGGGCGGACAGGCCAACGTGCCGGGCGTCGCCGGCACGTGGAAAGATCTCACCGACTCGGTGAACGCGATGGCCGGAAACCTCACGGCGCAAGTCCGCAACATCGCCGAAGTTACTACCGCCGTGGCTCGCGGCGATTTGTCGCGCAAGATCACGGTCGACGTGAAAGGCGAAATTCTTGAACTGAAGAACACTATCAACACGATGGTCGACCAACTCAACGCGTTCGCCGCCGAAGTAACGCGCGTGGCTCGCGAAGTTGGTACGGAAGGCAAGCTGGGAGGTCAGGCTCAGGTGCCCGGCGTGGCCGGCACGTGGAAGGACCTTACCGACAACGTCAACGTGATGGCCGCCAACCTCACCGAGCAGGTGCGCGGCATCGTTAAAGTGGTGACCGCCGTAGCCGACGGCGAACTCACGCAGAAGCTGACGGTGAATGCCAAGGGCGAAGTGGCGGCTCTCGCCGAAACGATCAACAACATGACCGACACGCTGGCCACCTTCGCCGACCAGGTGACGACGGTAGCTCGCGAAGTCGGCGTGGAAGGCCGTCTTGGCGGTCAAGCCAACGTTCCCGGCGCTGCTGGCACGTGGAAGGATCTGACCGGCAACGTGAACCTGCTGGCCGACAACCTCACCAACCAGGTGCGCGCCATCGCGGAAGTCGCAACTGCCGTGACCAAGGGCGACCTCACCCGTTCGATTCAGGTGGAAGCCAGCGGTGAAGTCGCCGAGTTGAAAGACAACATCAACACCATGATCGACAACCTGCGGCTCACCACCGACCGCAATACTGAGCAGGATTGGCTTAAGACCAACCTCGCGCGTTTCACCAGCATGTTGCAAGGCCAGCGCGATCTGACCACCGTGGGACAAAAGCTGCTCTCCGAGTTGGCGCCACTGGTGAGCGCACAGCAGGGTGTCATCTACCAGATGGAAACCGAAGAATCCGCCGGCATGGTGCTGCTCTCGGCATTTGCTGCGAACGGGGAAGACGGACATCTGCGGCGCATCAAGTTGGGCGAAGGCCTTGTCGGACAGTGCGCGGCAGAGAAAAAGCGCATGTTGATTTCCGACTTGCCCGAAAATACGGTCCCCATTCGTTCGGGATTGTTCGAGGCTGTTCCCCGCAACGTCATCGTTCTACCGGTGCTGTTCGAGGACCATGTCAAGGCGGTCATTGAACTAGCCTCGCTGAGCAACTTCACGGCGTCGCATCTGGCGTTTCTTGAACAGCTGACGGCCAGCATCGGCATCGTGCTGAACAGCATTGAGGCAACGATGCAGACCGAAGGCCTGTTGAAGCAGTCGCAGCAGCTGGCTACCGAACTCCAAACCCAGCAAAGAGAATTGCAGCAGACCAACGAACAGCTTGCGCAAAAAGCGCAGCAACTGGCTGAGCAGAACGTGGAAGTGGAACGCAAGAACCAGGAAATCGAACAGGCGCGCGGCGCGTTGGAAGAGAAGGCAAAGGAACTGGCGCTGACCTCCAAATACAAGTCCGAGTTCCTGGCCAATATGTCTCACGAGTTGCGCACACCGTTGAACAGCATTCTGGTGCTTGGCCAACAACTCACGGACAATCCCGACGGCAACTTAACCCCGAAGCAAGTCGAGTTCGCGCGCACCATTCATGGCGCGGGAACCGATCTGCTGAACCTGATCAGCGACATTCTCGATCTGTCCAAGATCGAATCTGGAACCGTGTCCGTGGAGGCTGAAGAAGTATTCTTCGCCAGCCTGCTGGACATGGTCGCTCGCCCGTTCCGACATGAGGCAGAGAATCGGCGGCTTGGATTCGAGGTGCATTCCGATCCGCACCTCACCCGCAGTTTGGTCACCGACTCGAAACGTCTGCAGCAGGTTCTCAAGAATCTGTTGTCCAACGCGTTTAAATTCACTGAACAAGGAGGCGTGCATCTGGATGTCTCGCTCGCGACGGGCGGCTGGAGTGATGACCATCCGATTCTCAATGCGGCAGCGTCGGTCGTGGCCTTCGAAGTGACCGATACAGGGATCGGCATTCCGGCGGAAAAGCAACGCATCATCTTCGAGGCATTCCAGCAGGCAGATGCCGGCACCAGCCGCAAATACGGCGGAACCGGCTTGGGGCTGGCGATCAGCCGCGAGCTGGCCAGCCTGCTGGGAGGCGAGATTCAACTGCGCAGCGCCCCAGGGAGGGGAAGTACCTTCACTCTGTATTTGCCTCAAACCTACGTGGGTCCATCCGCGGCCAGTGCGGCAATGGTGGACCGGAAAACTCGCTCCACTACTCCACCCCTGCAGTTGTCCGCAGTTCGGGCGACAGAGGTCGTGGTCGAGCACGTTCCCGATGATCGCGAGAATCTGCAGCCTGACGATGCGATCTTGCTGATCGTCGAAGACGACCCGCACTATGCCCGGGTGCTGTGCGATCTTTCTCGCGATACGGGATTCAAAGTGCTGGTTGCCATGAAGGGCGCAGAAGCTCTGGCGTTGGCCCGCGAATTCCATCCCACCGCCGTGTCGCTGGATGTCTTCCTGCCCGACATGCTGGGCTGGACCGTGCTCAATCATCTGAAGCAGGATCCGGCCACTCGCCACATCCCGGTCCAGATGCTCACGCTGGACGAAGACCGGCATCACGGCCTGGCCCGCGGCGCCTTTGCCTTCGTAACCAAGCCCACAACCCCCGAGGGCTTGGGAGCGGCCCTAACTCGTATCAAGGAGTACACGACGCCCCGTCGCAAGCGGTTGCTGGTGGTCGAAGATAATCCGGCGGAGCAGCTCAGTATCCGCGAGTTGCTGGGTTACGACGATATCGACGTCTCCGTCGCCGCGAGTGGCAACGACGCTCTGAACCTGCTTAACGAGCAGCCGTTCGACTGCGTTGTACTCGACTTGCGGCTTCCGGATATGTCGGGCTTCGACGTTTTGGAGCGCCTGCGCGATACTCCCGAGCTTAGCGACCTGCCGGTCGTGGTGTTCACCGGGAAAGAGCTGTCCTCGGAGGAAGACGCCCGCCTGCACACTCTGGCGCGCAGCGTGGTCGTGAAGGGCGTCGAATCGCCGGAACGGCTGCTCGATGAGACCGCGTTGTTCCTGCATCGCGTGGTCGCCGATCTCCCGCCCGAGAAACAGAAAATGCTTGACCGGCTGCATCGTTCCGATGATGCTCTGGTGGGCAAGAAGGTGCTGGTGGTGGATGACGATGTGCGCAACATCTTTGCCTTGTCCAGCGTTCTGGAACGTCGCGGAATGACAGTGTTAACGGCGGGAACGGGACGCGAAGCGATCGCAAACACTCGAATCCACTCCTGACCTGGCGATCGTGCTCATGGATATCATGATGCCGGAGATGGATGGATACGAAACCATGCAGGTGATCCGGCAGAACACGATGTTCCGGCGCCTGCCCATCATCGCTCTGACCGCAAAAGCGATGAAAGGAGATCGCGAGAAGTGTCTCGAAGCCGGCGCGTCCGAGTATCTGGCCAAACCGGTCAATACTGAACAATTGCTTTCTGCGCTGCGGATGTGGCTGCACAGATAAAATTGGCTATAAATTCGGAGTGGTTTCGGTTCGCAGTTGGGGGTATCTAACCAAAATGACGGCAAACGAAAAAGTCAACATTCTCATGGTGGATGATCAGCCCGCCAAGTTGCTCAGCTATGAAGTAATACTGGCTGAACTTGGGGAGAATCTGCTGAAGGCAACCTCGGGAACGGAGGCTCTCGAGCACCTGCTGAAGACCGACATCGCGGTCGTATTGATGGACGTGAGCATGCCGGATCTCGACGGCTTTGAATTGGCCGACCTGATTCGCCAGCATCCGCGCTTTCAACGGACAGCGATCATCTTCATTTCCGCCGTGTACCTGACCGATTTGGACCGCCTAAAAGGATACCAGCGTGGGGCAGTCGACTACATTTCCGTCCCGGTTATTCCGGAGCTCTTGCGAGCGAAGGTCAGCATATTCGCCGAGCTGCATCGCAAAGCCAAACAGTTGGAAAACCTCAATCGTGAACTGGAACAGCGCGTCACCGAGCGAACCGAGGAATTAGAAAGAAGAGCGGAAGCGCTGCAGGAACTGAACAGTGAACTCGCGCGAAAGAATCAGGAACTCGACGCTATTGTACGCACCGCTCCCGACTTCATCTTTAGCCGGCAGGCCGACGGTTCCAGGGACTACATCAGCGATCGATTTTACGAGTATACCGGCGCTGCCGCAGGTTCCGGGAAGGGCTTCGGTTGGCTGGAGTTCGTGCATCCCGAGGACACAGAGCGCAGCATGGCTCAATGGATGCATTGCGTCCAGTCGGGTGAGAACTATGAATCCGAATACCGCATACGCGGGAGAAACGGGCAATACCGCTGGTTCCGCGCTCGTGCCGTTCCCATCCGAGATTTCGAAGGTCAGATTTTAAAATGGTATGGAACCTGCTCCGATATCCATGACAGCAAGGTGTTGGAGCAGTCGATTCGCGAGAGCGCAAACGAATTGGAGCGCTTGGTAGATGACAGGACCGCCGCGCTCCGGCGGCTTTCCGGCCGCCTGCTCACCATGCAGGATGACGAGCGGCGGCGCATCGCGCGCGAGCTGCACGATGGCTTAGGACAGGAACTGGCCGCGGCAAAGATGATGATGGACGGTATTCTTGAGAAAAACCCAGCCCAATCCAACCGGCGAGCTGCCCAGGATGCCAGTGAAACCATTAATCGTGCCATCCAGCAAGTGCGCAGTTTGTCTCACCTCTTGCATCCGCCTTTACTGGATGAAGTCGGCTTGCTCTCCGCGGTGCGCTGGTACTTGGACGGTCTGACCAAGCGCAGCGGCATCGTTACCGCGCTCGATGTCCAGCCCCCGGCTTTCCCGCGCCTGGGCGCGGAGTTGGAAACCGCGATCTTCCGTATCATTCAGGAAGCTCTCACCAATGTGTATCGCCATTCGGGGGCACAGAAAGCGTGGGTCACCCTCATACAAGCGGACGATCGTGTGGCAGTGAGTATCCGGGATGACGGCAAAGGGATTGGGAGCCCAGTGGTGGAGTTACGGCCGGGCAGCATTGGCATTGGCATTGGAGGAATGAGCCAGCGGGCAAAAGAGTTTGGCGGAGAATTGCGATTGGCCAACGCCGTTCCCGGCACACTGGTCGAGGTCGCGGTTCCTTTTCTTAGTGCTGCGCCCGAAAAGATAAAGACGCATGCGCTGGTTTGATTTCGTGCGCACGCGCCAAAAGGAAAACACAGTCCATTTACTTACTCGACAGGGCCTTGCTGCCGGCTCACGCGATGCTCCCAGCGCAATTCGGATGGCCGCATTTACATGAGATTTCAGGAGTTGTTTTCACTGTTTCGCAGTGAGGGCTGCAGTACTTACTGTCCTGGGCGGCCGTGCAACTGCATGTGGGATGCGCACACTTATCCTTCGTTTTATTGTCCATGAATCACCTTGGCAAGTCCGGCGTTCCTGACCCTTAACCGCGGGTGCCGGTCGCAGCATCGTCCTCGGACGAAAATTGCTTCTTCACCCGATCGCCCATTTCGTGGACTCTACCGGCGATGACGCTTCGCGTTTCTTCACCGCTGGCTGGGGCGAGAATTAATCCGACGCCGATGCCCAACTCCTACTCCTGCGACGAAACGAAGGACGTTACCGAGCACGTGGTTATCCTCGCCCCGAATGGCTTTCGATGCCCGCGCCACACGGTTGGAGGCGGTTTCATACGTCTCCTGGGCGGCGTCGCGCAAGTCTGAAATATGATCGACTGCCCGATCCCGTACGCCTTTTGTCGCGCTGTCCGACTGGTCAAGTAGATAGAGGCTGGTGCCAAGCAATAGCTTGAGAAACTTGTTCATTGACTTTCCTTTCGATCGTGTGACGAGTCTCATAACTCGATGAGCATAGCAGCTCAATTTGTTCGTTACTATCAAGTCGATGCTGTATCCGCCCGATAATTTTCCTGCTGGCTTGGAGATTTGTTATTGGCCCGCAAAACTGGTCCTTCGCTAGCAACTCAGCTGCCCGTGCAACCCTGTCAGGCATTTCCACAACCAAGAGTGGATTGAGAGGCGTCGTGAAAAAGACCGATCGCTCGTGGCTATCCCTGCTTGGCTTTTTTGCCGTTATCACGCTTGGATCATCCTTAATCTTTGCTGTCGTGTTCGCCGGGGTTACGGCGGTATTTGCCGGTGGCGAATCTGCGCAAGCCCTTGACGAGCAGCAGGTGGACCCACTGGTACCCAGCCAGACCTTTACGGGTATGATTACCGACTCGCACTGCGGCCCCAGACATATGGATTCGAGACACAGCGCGGCGGAGTGCGCCAGGATGTGCGTGCGCAATGGTTCCAGGTACATCATCGTAGACGGCGACAAGAGTTACGAATTAGCAGGCAACCGGGAAGAGTTCGGCCAACTTGCCGGCCGGCGAGTAAGGCTCACCGGTGTCGTCAGCGGAGGCACGATCAAGGTCACTTCGGTCAGTGCGCAGGCTGCAAAGCTCGGGGAATGAAGTCTTACCAACCTTTGCAAATACCACTCCGTACCAGTTCTCATTGCTACTTCTACAGGGAAACCTGTATTGAGAGTAAGCCTGCTACCGTGGCAACATCGGCGGGGATTCAAATGAAGAACATTGACGCAACGTGGACTCGATGGAGGTCGCTCCCAGGGTTCTTAGGGGGGGAGGGTATGCCGGTGCGTATCTTGATCGCGGATGACGACGTGTCCATACGCTTTTTACTTCGCCGAATTCTCGAAGAACGTCCAGGATGGGAAGTGTGTGGAGAAGCAGCCAATGGCAACGATGCCGTCGCCAAGATCAAGCAACTTGAGCCGGATCTGGCGATCATCGACCTGGCAATGCCCGATAAAAACGGTATAGAGGCCGCACGGCAAATTTGCGCCATGTCTCCCCTAACTACTATGCTCCTGCTGACCGTGCAGGAGGTATCAGCGGAACTCGCGCGAGCGGCCCGCGAAGCCGGATTTCGAGGGGCCGTGACTAAGGGTAGTGGTCGCGAAGTGGTCATGGCGGTGGAAACGCTCTTGGACAAGGGTACGCTCTTCCAGGTCGAGGGATCCTCCGAGCGCGCCTGATCTAAGTTGGAAATACGGTGAACACCCGATTGCCTTGCAGTAACGCACTACGTTAACTTGGGGAGCGTTCGACTCGGAGCCGTGTGTCGGTAAGTCTTCGACGCGGGCTTAGGCGGTCATGGGTTAGTGTCGGCTATTGTCGACGTTCGGACCCTCACGACCGCCTTTCGTACTTTTAGGGTGAAATGCCGACTGATTTCCGCTGGTGTTCGGTATTATGCTTACACAGGGGCAGTGTGACATGAGCAAGGCTCACACAATCAGACGCGCAATTTCTATTGAACCCCTCAAGCAACAATCGACTTAGGATCCGAAAATATGGCGGAGCAGGAGAGCTTCTGGACCGGCTGGCGCGAGCGACTCGCCGCCATGCGGAATATTCCGCCTGTTCTTCGAATCGTATGGGAATCAGGGCCCGCGGTAGTGGCAGGGGGGTTGATCTTCCGTCTGTTTGCGTCCCTGCTGCCCATGGCACTGCTGTGGATTACGAAGCTAATCATCGACGGCATTGTGCGCGCTTTAAACACCCATCAGCCGGTACAGCATGGATTTTGGTGGCTGGTGGCTGCGGAATTTGGCCTGGCAGTTCTGAGCACCAGTGCTCACCCGCATCATTGATTATCTGGATGCCCTTCTCGCCGACAAGTACACACGCCACGTCAGCATCCGGGTGATGAAACACGCGGCCGAACTGGATCTGCTTGCCTATGAGGATCCGGTCTTCTATGACCGCCTCGATCGAGCTCGGGTTCAGGCTACTGATCGTCTGGGAATGATCCAGTCGATTGGACGTCTGGTCCAGCAAGTCGCGACGGTAGTGTCGTTGTCGATTTCGATCATGCTTTTCTCCCCCTGGCTGATGCTCCTGCTGATCGCTGGCGTGCTTCCGGCATTTCTGGGCGAAAGCCATTTTGCATTTCTCGGGTACGCCAAGAACTTCCGCCAAACGCCGATCCGTCGCCAACTCGACTACCTGCGCATCCTCGGCGGCAGCAGAGAAGCTGCGAAGGAACTCAAGCTATTTGGATTGAACGGCTTTCTTACCGAGCGCTTCACCCGTCTTTCCGACGAGATCTACACGGAAAACGTCGCCTTGTCGCGTCGCAGGTTGATTGCGGGTTCATTCTTATCCATCATCGGCACCATGGGATACTACTCGGCCTACGTGTTCGTGATTTGGCGGACCATCGCAGGCGCGCTCACCATTGGCACCCTGACGTTTTTATCCGGCGCCATTTTGCAGGCCAGCACCAACATCCAGCAGATTTTCTCGACTCTTTCCGGCATCGCCGACCAGGCTTTGTTCCTGACCGATCTGCTGGCATTCTTTGATATGCAACCCACCATCCGCTCCAAACCTAATGCGCTGATGACGCCGAGACCCATCGTGCGCGGATTCGAATTTCGCGACGTCTCCTTCCGCTATCCCGGCAGTCCTCGACTTATTCTTGACCGGATGAATTTCCGCCTCCAGCCCGGAGAGCGAGTGGCGCTGATCGGGGAAAACGGCCAGGGCAAGACCACGGTCGTCAAGCTCATCACTCGGCTGTACGATCCAACGGAAGGCCAAATCCTGCTCGATGGCGTGGATCTGCGCGAGTACAGCCTGGAAGACCTTTATCGTGAGATCGGTGTGATTTTTCAAGATTTCATGCGATACGAATTGAAGGCTCGGGAAAACATTGCCATAGGCCGCGTCGAGGAAATCAACAATCTGGCGTTGTTGAAAATGGCGGCTCGCAAGAGCATGGCGGATACTGTGATTGCTCGACTTCCCCGGGGATACGATCAGATGTTAGGCGGCCGTTTCGATGGAGGCTTAGATCTTTCAGGCGGCGAGTGGCAGAAAGTTGCCCTGGCCCGCGCCTACCTGCGGGACGCGCAGCTTCTGATTCTCGACGAACCCACCGCAGCCCTCGACGCCCGCAGCGAGTTCGAGGTTTTCCGCCGCTTTGCTGAACTTACGACTGGTAAAATGGCTCTTTTTATTTCGCATCGATTCTCTACCGTGCGCATGGCAGATCGCATCGTAGTACTGGACAAAGGCAGAATTGCCGAAGAAGGAAGCCACGACCAACTGGCCAGCCTGGGCGGTCGTTACGCCGAAATGTTCGAAATGCAGGCCGCCAGCTATCGCTAGGAAATTCAAAGAGATGCCGCAGAACGTTCATCTGGAAATGGTAAGCCCCGAGTTCGTACGACGCTCCGAGTCTTCGGGAGTAATGCCGACGCGCGAGCGCGATCTGCGCTCCAATGCCGCGGAGTTGGCACAAAATCTGTCCTGGCTGCCGAGTGAAAGCCGGTCGCGAAACTTTTTCGAGCGTTGCCGCGCCCTATCCAAGACGCTTGGACCTGTGCTGAAAAGACTTGAGACACGTTCACCGGGCTTGGCTATTTCAGACGACTCCCGCTGGTTGTATGACAACGTCCACCTGTTGCGTTCCGAACTGCAGAGTGTCTGTGAAACCTTCAAGGTCCAGCAGAAAACTCCCCACGTCCGCACTCCGAATGGCACCATCATTCCGCGCGTTGCGGCCGTAGCCGAAGCGTTTCTGGCGGAAACGGCTTACCAGTTTGGCGACAAGGCGTTCGCCACCTTCGTTGAGGCGTTTCAACAAAAAACCGTCCTCAAGATAAAAGAGCTGTGGACGCTAATTCCCGCGCTGGAGTTGGCTTTGTTGGAGAGGATCGCGGTTCAGGGCTCCCAGGCGGTTGCGAATCCCGCGGGATCGTTCGACGTCGGCGTGTGCGTGGCCAGTCTCCGAGATGTCAGTCAAACCACTTGGAAGGATGTTCTTGAACCTCTGATTCTGCCCGATCAACTGCTCCGTGAAGACCCGGCGGGCGCCTATTCGCGGATGGATCTGGACAGCCGCGACCTCTATCGCAGTCGGCTTGTCGAGATCGCCGAACAATCCGATTTCAGCGAAATGCAGGTTGCTACCGAGGTGCTCGCGCTGGCGAGACAAGCCCAGCAGCGAAAAGAAACGGACCCGCGCGTAGCCCTCCGATGTTCGCATGTTGGGTACTATCTGCTTGGAGAAGGAACCGCCCTGCTGCATCAGAGGGTGGGCTTCACGCCTACGCTGTACCAGCGAATATCTTCAATCCTCCGCAGATACCCTGACGAGTTTTATCTCACTACCACGCTCCTGGTCACTCTGGCCATGATGTCGGTGACCGTTTTGCTGTTGATTGATCCCCATGTTTCGCTCGGACTCATTGTTTTCTCAATGCTGGCATTGCTTTTGCCATGCTCCCAAGCGGCCGTTCAAATAACGAATTACTTGGTCACATCGCTGCTGCGCCCCCAGATTCTTCCAAAGCTCGACTTGTCCGAGGGTGTTCCGGACGATTGCACCACCCTGGTGGCTGTTCCAAGTCTGCTCCTCGATGAAGCCCAGGTGCGCAGGCTGGTGGATGACCTCGAAGTGCGCTTTCTAGGCAACCACGATCGCAACCTGCATTTTGCCCTCCTGACCGACCTGCCGGATTCGCACTCGGAACCTCGGGAAGGCGATCCGCTGGTGGACCTATGTTCAGAATTAATCGATGGATTGAACGAGAAATATGCGGATCATGGGATGGGATCGTTCCTTCTCCTGCATCGCCACCGCGTCTACAATCCACGCGAAAAAGTTTGGATGGGATGGGAGCGGAAGCGCGGCAAGCTGATGGATTTGAATCGGCTGCTACGCCACCAGTACGACAGCTTCCCCGTCAAAGTCGGCGATCTCTCCATCCTGTCGCGAGTTCGTTTCGTAATTACGCTTGATTCGGACACAGACCTGCCGCGCGGCTCGGCCCAGCGCATGATTGGGGCCTTGGCGCATCCGCTAAACCAGGCCATCATCGACCCGGAAAAGAATATCGTCGTCGCTGGCTATGGCATCCTGCAGCCGCGCGTCGGAGTAAGCGTTCAAAGTTCCGCGCGCTCGCGGCTGGCGAGCATCTACTCCGGCGAGACCGGATTCGACATCTACACCCGCGCCATTTCTGACGTGTATCAGGATCTGTACGGCGAAGGTATTTTTGCCGGAAAAGGTATCTATGAAGTGGACGCCCTAAGCCAGGTTCTCGATCGCCGTTTCCCGCGCAACGCTTTGCTCAGTCATGATCTGATCGAAGGCGCTTACGCGCGAGCCGGCCTCGTCAGCGACATCGAAGTGATCGAAGATTACCCCTCGCATTACAGTGCCTACAATCGCCGCAAACATCGCTGGTTGCGAGGCGACTGGCAGATCGCGGGCTGGCTGCTGCCGCGGGTACCGGATGAGTCGGGGCAGCGGGTCCCCAATCCAATTTCGATTGCGGCACAGTGGAAGATCCTCGACAACCTGCGGCGCAGCCTGGTTGAGCCTGCCACGCTGGTGCTGCTTGTGCTGGGCTGGGTCGTGCTGCCCGGGGCGCCGCTGTTGTGGACTCTGGCGACGGTTGCCATCTTATTCGCCCCCACATGGTTTGAATTTACGTGCGAGCTGATTCGAGCCGCGATCCTAGGCAAGTCAGCAATCGCTCGCGGCGCCTTGGACACGCTGGTTCAAGCCGATATCAATGTCTTCTTGTCTCTGACCTTCCTCGCGCACCAAATGCTGATTTCGCTGGACGCCGTGGTGCGAACCCTGGTTCGACGCATGGTAACGCAGCAGCGGCTCTTGCAGTGGGAAACCTCAGCTCAGGCCGAAATTGGTGGTCACAAGCGCACCTGGCTCGACAATTATTTGGATTGGACGCCGGCCCTCGCCTTCGGATTAGGTCTTCTGGTGTGGTTCGTCCGCCGCAGCGCCCTCCCTGCAGCACTGCCGATTCTGGCGCTCTGGTCGTGCAGCAAGCTATTGTCGCAATGGCTGAACCGGCCGCCTCGCCCGCCGACGGACGGAATATCGGCTCGTGCAATTGGCTCACGATTGCATCGGACTGGTGCCTGGATCTTTGGCACCCGCTGGACGATCTGAGCATGGATGAGGCGATCAGCCGTATTCATCCGACGCCGAATGAGCTGAACACGGTAATCACGCCGGCGCATTTGATTGACGATTATGTGCTGAGCCGCAATATCGCGAAGTTCGGCTTGCACTTTGACACACTGCTCGCTATCCAGCAGCGGCTTGGGCTGCCGAATGCCAGTTTTCACTGGCACGAGTACACGATTGACACCGCGACGAAGGTGGAGCGGATGCGCCAAGTCCTCGATAACTGGAAGGTCGAGCGGGCGCTTGGGCCGCTTGCCGTGAGCCGCTGAGATGCCAACTGCGACGTTCACCGCGACGTTTAACAACAATAATAACTGGGTGGCGCCCGTTACCGGCAACGTCACTGCGGAGTGCTGGGGTGCGGGCGGCGGCGGCGCGGCGAATAACAACACGAGCTCGGGCGGTGGCGGTGGTGGTGGTGCCTACGCGAATAACGCCGCGATCCCCGTCGTGCTCGGGACTGCGTATGCAATCGTCGTTGGAGCTGGCGGTGCCGGCGGCGTCAACAATAACAACGGGTCGAATGGTGGCAACACAACCTTTAATTCAACGACCGTTGTGGCTCAGGGCGGCGGCGGCGGCAACCGCAACGACGCTGGAGGCGTGGCCGGTCTTGCATCATCCAGCACTGGGGTGACGACGAATAATGGCGGCAATGGCGGAGCCGGTCTGGCGGGCAATGGTGGTGGTGGCGGCGGGGCATCCGGTGGTTCTGGAGCTGCGGGAGGTAATGGCGGGACTGGGATAGCGACTGGCGGCGGCATTGGCGGGGCCGGGGTAACCGATGGTTGGCCAGGCCAGGCCGGTGGGGAACGGCAATAACAACGCCCTCAACGCCAGCGGCGAGCTGTTCGGCTGTGGTGGTGGCGGCAGCGGGAACGGCACGCTTGGCAGTAAGTTTGGAGGTAGCGGCGGCAACGGCTGTGTGCGCGTGACGTGGACCCAGACCTGGCCGCCGTACGGCGCGGTTGACGCCGGCACCGCGCAAGCTGGAAGCGCCACGAGCATCACGTTGGCCGCCGGTGATTCGGCCGTAGCGAGCATCTACGTCGGCATGCTGATCTTCCTTGACAGCGGGACGGGCGTCGGGCAGGTTGGATACTGTACGGCCTATAACGGCTCGACCAAGGTGGCAACGGTCAACGCTTGGTCGCTCGGTGTAGCACCCGTCTCCGGCAGCACCTACGTGATTATTGCCTCATGACGCTGCCGATGCTCCTAGACAAGGCGGGCATCTACGCGCCGCCTTCGGTTGGGAATTGGCCGGGCAGCTGGCCGGCACCCTCGCCACAGCCGGGGCCGCAGTACGTCGGTTTTCTGCCGACCGATCTCGCAAGCTGCATTCTCTGGGTGCCAGCCTGGGCGCAGAACATCCGGACCAATGCCCTCGTCTCGACAGCGCTGGATTTCAGTGGCGCCGGCAATAATCTAACGCAGACCACGGTGGCCGATCAGCCGACGTTTCTGACGAACCAGATCGGCGGCCTGCCGGTGTTCAGCTTCGATATGGTGGACGACTTTCTCTCGTTTGCTGGACCGGCGAGCTGGGGCGGTGGCGGTTGCACGATATTCGTGGTCGTGCAAACCTCGAGCGCGAGCGCGATCCAGAACGTCGTCACCGATGCCGGGATCAACGTCGCGCTGGATGCCTACACTGGCGACTGGGGCTTCTACTCGGGAATGCAGTTCTTCGCGGGTGCGGTCGCAACCACGCCAACCGTGGTGTGCGCTGTCGTGAACGGAGCGAGCAGCAGCGTAGCCGTCAATGGGTCAGCGACGACGGGGACGATCAACGTCTTCACCGAAAGCGGGTTTACGGTTGCGGATGGCGGGGGGAGTGGCCACTATTTCGGTGGTCTGGTGGCGGAAGTCGTCGTCTTCAATGCCGTGCTCACGGCGGCGCAGATTGGCCAGGTCACCAGCTATCTCGGCGCAACGTACGGGATAGCCGTCTGATGGCCGGTTTGCTGTTTGTCGTCATGAGCCCGGGCGGTGCCGGCGCAGATCGGTCAGATGAAAACGGCATTGGCCGCCGACGCAATTCCGGCGAGTCAAGTGCACGTCCATACCTATCCAGCTATGACGCCGGCGGCTGCACTCACCGCGTTGGGCCTGCAACTTCCCGTGCAGGCGTTGGCGGTCCCATGACGGTTACTCCTGTTGTCGTCGCAAACGGCCCGACAACGCTCACCGTCGGCACGCCGCTGGCCGAGAGCATCGCCGTCGCCGGCCTCTTTACCTGGGTGGTGGACCTTTCGAATGGGGTATTTCCGTCCGACGTGTTCGTGCTGACCGTGACGCGCATCGTGACCTTCTGGCGGCAGCGCGACGCAGGTCGCGCAGACGACGGTCTCGGTGACGCCCGCCTCACCTCAGTTTGAGTTCGGCCCGCTCGAGAATGTGGTGGCCAGTGCGGGCGCGCTCGTGTTCACGCTTGAGCAGACGGCGGGCACCGGTCGCAGTGTAGCTTGGTCGGTAAATCAGTATTAGCCGCTCGTAGGGGTGGTCCATGCCCATCTGGGGTGGCCTAACTGGCGCAGTTACTCAGACTGCTCCTGGCGCGAAAGCCTTCACCGCCTCGCTTAGTGTGACCGTCGCACCTTCTACCAGCATCAAGCGCGTTCACGACACCCCTCGCAGTCTGAGCGTCAGTCTCACCGTCACACCATCGATCAAGCGAGTATTCCACGCGCTCCGGCATTCTGAGCGTCAGTCTCACCGTCACGCCTTCGATCAAGCGAGCTCAGGCTCTCGCTCGCCACGTTTCAGTGAGTCTCGCTGTCACGCCTTCGATCAAGCGAGCTCAGGTTCTCGCTCGCCACGTTTCAGTGAGTCTCACCGTCACGCCTTCGATCAAGCGAGTATTCCACGCGCTCCGGGATCTGAGCGTCAGTCTCACCGTCACGCCTTCGATCAAACGGGCTCAGGTTCTCGCTCGCCACGTTTCAGTGAGTCTCACCGTTACGCCTTCGATCAAGCGAGTATTCCACGCGCTCCGGCATTTGAGCGTCAGTCTCACCGTCACACCATCGATCAAGCGCGTTCACGACACCCTTCGCAGTCTGAGCGTCAGTCTCACCGTCACGCCTTCGATCAAGCGGGCTCAGGTTCTCGCTCGCCACGTTTCAGTGAGTCTCGCTGTCACGCCTTCGATCAAGCGAGCTCAGGTTCTCGCTCGCCACGTTTCAGTGAGTCTCACCGTCACGCCTTCGATCAAGCGAGTATTCCACGCGCTCCGGCATTCTGAGCGTCAGTCTCACCGTCACGCCTTCGATCAAACGGGCTCAGGCTCTCGCTCGCCACGTGTCGATTAGCCTGTCGCTTACACTGTCGATCAAACGGGCTCAGGTTCTCGCTCGCCACGTTTCAGTGAGTCTCACCGTCACACCATCGATCAAGCGAGTATTCCACGCGCTCCGGCATCTGAGCGTCAGTCTCACCGTCACGCCTTCGATCAAACGGGCTCAGGCTCTCGCTCGCCACGTGTCGGTTAGCCGCAGTCTAAGCACGGCGGTGTTCTGGCGTCATCGTCTTTATTCGACGTATACAGACCATACTGTCTGGCCTGGCGCAAGCTTTGGTATTTGCGATTACCAGGCCGCCGTCACCGACCCCCGGGCTCGATAGCGGCGAAGTAGGCTCGAGTCGAACAACTGGCACGGTGGGTGCTAACCTTGACGAGGGTGCGCTCGAGTATAGCGGTGCGGTCGGCGCGATCTCGGCAAGCGATGATGGCGGTACGATTCTGTCGAGTAAAACAACGGGAGTTTTGTGATGGCCGACTTCACGATCTGTCAGGGCGACACGCTGCCTGAGTTCGTCGTCATCTTGCAGGATCAGACTGGCAATCCGCCGAATCTCACTGGCTGCACGATCACGTTTCAGATGGCGCTCTGGCATGCAGTATCGGCGCAGGTAAGCGCCGCCGCCAGCATCGTCGGCTCACCTACGAACGGCGAGGTTCTGTATTCGTGGGGAGCCGACGATACCTCGGTGCCGGGAGTCTATGAGGCTCGGATGGTCGTCACGAAAACTGTCGAAGAGGTAACCTCCCAGCAGTCGTATCCGAACGGCGAGCCGTGGGAGATCGTCGTTACGGCAGCTATCCCGTCCTAGCCGCACTGCACGCCCCGTCGTTTTGAGTCGATTAGTAGAGTAGAGGTTAAAGGCCGGGGCAGTCGTTTGGCCATCAACGTCGTCACCGTCACTGATCTTTGCGTCACAGCTGACGTACGCCGCATGCTGCACAAGAATGCGCAGCAGCTCGCCGATGCGGTACTCCAACCGTTCATCGACACGGCGAGCGAGTTCGTCGTCAATTTCTGTAAGCAGAATTTTGCCTCATCTGGACCGGTCACCGAATCCTTCTACAACGTCAGGCAAGACGACAAGATTTACCTGATGGACTCAAATGCCTACGGCATCGTAATCACGGCGCAGTTCGATCCGATCGGGCAAGTCTCGACGCTCGTACTGAACGCTGATTACCAGCTCCAGGATGGCGGCATTATTCAGATGCTCTACCAGCGCTTTACGTTCCCGCAAGGGCTTGAAGGCGCGGTAGTCGAGACGCTGCCGCTTTACTACAGCAATGTGAGTGTGAGCTATCAAGGCGTGAACGCCGTCCCCGCCACCGTCCGCGACGCCACGGCACTGATCGCGGCGTCGCTCTATCAGCAAGCGCCGCGGATTGCCACCGGTCTGGGCTCTGAGTCGTTGGCGGATTATTCCTACAGCATGCCCGGCGGTTCGGATGGACCAGATTCCGCCGCTGGCGCGGTCGTTGCTTCGCCAGTATTCCACGCAAAAGCACCGCGTCCGGGTGACGTAGGAGGTTCCGATTGGTCCGAGTTGCGCTGCCAGTTAATACGCTCTACCGGGGTGCGACGCCCGTCCTCCCGACCGGAGTTGCCGGCACGTCGAGCCAGCAGGTCATGGTGAACGACGGCCAGACTTGGCTCGAACATCGTCAATTCCTATTCCACAACCCTCGTGCTGACTATCGAAATTCCGGTGACGGTTGATGGCCAGGTCGTGCCGAACTTAGCAATAACGGTGCCCACCACGGCTACCACCGGCGGGCGTGCCGTGGTCGGTCCAGTTCCCGCCTGGTGTCTACAACCAGCTCCCCGGCTCGGCTGACTACGGGAGCCTGTACATCAACTTCCCGTCTGGTAAAGAGAGCGACCTCACGCTCATTGCGTTTAGGCTCTAGCCGTGTCGATTAGCAACTTGCTCCAGCAGACCGCGGTGATCCAGACGAGGCTCGCCGGCCAAGATCGGCTCGGTGTCCAAGTGGACGACTGGCAGATCAGCCAGACGGACGTGCCGTGTCGCCTAAAGCGCAATTCTGGTCAGCAGATTTTCGACGACAATCAGCGCGGCGTCGTGCGGCTCCTGCAGGCGGTCAACTTCGAGGCCTGGGCCGGTATCGATGAGAGTATGCGGATTCTGCAAATCACGAACGCCAACGGCTCGGCCGCTGCCGGTGATATGACGATTCTCTCCGTCTATCCGGTGAACAACGGCGACGGGATGGTCGACCACCTTATCGTTCAGAACGCTTCGCATTCGGCAGTTGGTAGGCGTATGACCGCCGTCGCGTTTACCTGGACGGCCGACGAGGTGCTCGCCAAGGCGAAGCGGGCGCACGAGCGAGCGCTCGTAGCATTTGGCTACAGCATTTCACAACAGTCAAAGACGATCGTTCATAAAGTGACGGGTACCCTAGGGCGCTCGATCCATATTGCCCAGGACAGCTATTCCGATAGTATCGACGACTTGCAGCATGCCAAGGATCACAAACGCGGTGGCGATGAGTTAGACGTCGGAGCCGCCCAGGGCAATATGACGGAGCTGGTGACGTGGACTGGTAGTGTCGGCTCGCTGTCGGTCGGCTCTTGGTTGGAGTATGCGCAGAGGATCGAGACACGCTATCCCTATATGGCCCCGACGATTCAGTCAATGCAGGGCAGGTTTCTGGGTCTGCTGCAGCAGGCTATGTCAGAAGAGGGTCTAGCATGAGCATCTCGCTCCCCACCGGTCTGGGGCCGAGCCCGACTGAGCTGCTGTTTTATGAGCTGTCGCAGAGTGCGGTCGTTCAAGCTGCCGCCCCTGGCGGAGTGAGCACCACGGTGACGTTCGATCAGCAGATGGCCGGGGCGATCTCATTCTCTGATTCTGGCACCTCTCAGGAAGAGGAGTATCTGCCGCTGAAGTACGCGCGAATCGGCATCCTCTGCCACGCCCCGAGCAAAGAGGCGGTCGAGTATATCGCGCGAGCAGTCTATCTTACTGAGCACCAGCAAGGTCGGCGCGTGCTCCCGCAGGCATCCTCCGGCGAGCAGTTTTTAGTCCATCAGTCGCTGGTTAATGGCGGTCCTAATCACGCGCTGGAGACCGAGGACATTTGGCAGGAGCAGCTCTACGTCGACCTGATGCTGGGAACTGACGCGATATGATGTTGTGCTATCTCGGTCCGGCGGATCTCTGCATTGACCCGACGTCGGGCACGACGTGGCAGCGCGGTGCTGCCAAAGAGGTCGGGCAGGAGACAGTTGAGCGGCTGCTCCACGCTCCCGGTCAACGCTGGTCGATTGTTTCGCAGCCGAGGCCGGCGACCGTGCTGGCTATCGTTGGTGCTCCAGTTTCACAGAATCTGCAAAATAAACAGGAGGCGTAGGATATGCCTGCACCGTTCAATATCGTTGCTGGGCCGGCGAGTCTTTGGGTGGCAGCGGTCGGCACCGCGTTTCCCGACATGGACAATGCGCCGTCAGGCTCGTGGTTTGCCCTCGGTCAAACCGACGGCGGTGTCGAGGTCGACCTCTCGCAGACGACGGTTGACCTTATGGTTGACCAGCTCACCGGCCCGGTGAAGGAGATCCGTACCGTCGAAGACCTGATCTTCAAATTTTCGTTGGCAAATACGACCGCCGAGATCGTCGCGCAGGTATTGAACGACGCCGCGATCACCTCTGTGGTGGCCGGCTCCGGGCCGGCTACGGCTGGCTATCACGAGATCTTTCCGTACCAGGGGCCATCGGTCGCCCAGTTCGCGCTGATCGCTCGTGGGCCGTCGCCTTACGCCGACAACTTCTACACGCAGTATCAGGTGCCGGTCGCTGTGCAGGTCGGCAAGCCGACCCTGAAATACACCCGCGGCGAAAAAGTCCTGTATGCCTGCGAATGGCGCGCTATGGTCGACCCGAATGCCGCATCGGTGGCCGCCCGCTTTGGCTCGATCCTCTTTCAAAATAGTTAGGCGATGGCTGTTGACGTGTTGGCCGATCAGGCTCGGTTGCCTCGAGCTGCACGCTGAGAGTCGTCAGCTCCATCGTGAGGCTGCGCAGAAACGGCGGCGAGCGGCCGAGCTGGCGCGGCAGGTCGCCGTCCTAAAAGCTAGGCTCGCTGCACTTGGGATCGCGGTTGTTTTAATCGAGGGTTGAGCTGCACAGCCGAAAGGAGGCACAGCAGTTGGCCGATAGAATCAGTCTACTCAAACTCTCAACGGGGCTGGATGACGAGCCCTACGTCGAGATCGACCACTTAGGCCGCACTTGGCAATTCACAATGCTCCAAGCGACGAGCTTAGGGCTGGTGGATCAACGCCGGGTGCTTGAGATGCAGAAGCTGTACTCGGGCGAAGGTGCCGCCGCCCGCACGCTTGCTGATATGTCCGTCGAGGACGTCGAGCAGCTAATGGGCACGGTGAATAAGATCATTCGTCTCGTGTTCAAGCCGTTCACCGTCGATTGTCCTGTTGAGGATGTGTGGGCGGCCGTCCACGACAACGATAAGATCAGGCTCATAAACCTTTTCGGGAGTCGGCCGGAGACTGCCCAGAAGTCTTCGACCGAGACTACGGCGACTGGGAAGAGGCCGTCCCCGCCCTCCAAGCGTTCTATGGCGGCAGCCCGCGCGAATGGTGGATGATGCCGGTCGTCCAGTTGCTCGTCTACCGGCGTGAGTTGCCGAAGCTCCGCGCCCGCGCGTCGCTCCAACGCATCGAGGAGCTGCTCGCCGCTAATCCATACGTCAACGCCGATTTTAAGTATGACGTCATCGAGCGGCTGCAGTTCGACGCCGCTTACCCAGAAGTAAAGCCGGCGTCGAAGACGCCGGCTGAGCTGACGCAGCTGGGGTTCGGCGTCGAATTCGTGCCGCGGGCCGCTCCAGGTTTAGGTCTAAGCCTAGAGCCAGGTCCGCTCGTCCCCCAGGGGCAAAACCAGGTCTCTCCGGCGGAGTCTGAATCTGCCCATGAAGGTCTGACCGAACGTCATGCTTGAGTGGTTTGGGCCTCGACGAGAGGGAGGCGACTAATCTCTCTCGGCAGCGCGGTTTTCAAGGTCCAGACCGATAATACCGCCCTGCCCGCCGGCCTCGAGCAGGCTAGGCAGCAGGTTACTGTCTGGTCTGAAGGCATCCGCACGATGCTCGACCAGGCGTTCGCAATGGCTGGCGGCATGGAGATCCAGGAGCAGGTGACCTCCATGCTGAGCGGCGCGAAAGCGGCGATTATTGGCCTCAATGAG
>CAWISU010000014.1:0-26454 GCA_963838765.1 uncultured Acidobacteriota bacterium
GACAACTCATCGGCGCGCAGATCAGCGCCATCAAGAAAGCCGAAGACCGGCTGTTCTTTAAAGATGCGATGCAGAAGATCGGCCTCGACGTTCCCAAGTCCGCGCTGGTAAACAATCTCAAAGACGGCTTGGAGTTCGCCGGCAAGATCGGCTTTCCAGTCATCGTGCGCCCATCCTTTACCCTGGGCGGCAGCGGCGGCGGCATCGGCTACAACCGCGAAGAACTGATGGAAGTGCTCGCCCGCGGCCTCGATTTCTCTCCCGTACACGAAGCCCTGATCGAAGAGTCGGTGCTGGGCTGGAAAGAATACGAACTCGAGGTGATGCGTGACCTCAAAGACAATGTCATCATTATTTGCTCGATCGAAAACGTCGATCCGATGGGCGTGCATACCGGTGACTCGATCACGGTCGCCCCGGCGCAGACGCTTACTGATCGCGAGTATCAAGCCATGCGGGACGCTGCCATCGCTGTCATTCGCGAGATCGGCGTCGAGACTGGAGGATCGAATATTCAGTTCGGCATTCATCCCGGCACGGGCCGAATGGTCGTTATCGAAATGAATCCGCGCGTTTCGCGTTCCTCCGCATTGGCCTCGAAGGCTACTGGTTTCCCCATCGCCAAAATTGCCGCCAAGCTGGCCGTAGGTTATACGCTGGATGAGATCCCCAACGACATTACCCGCAAAACTCCAGCCTGCTTCGAGCCCACGCTTGATTACGTTGTCGTGAAAATTCCCAAATGGCAATTCGAAAAATTTCCTGGCGCCGACGAGAACCTCGGCCCGCAGATGAAGTCCATGGGCGAAGTCATGGCCATCGGCCGCACCTTCAAAGAAGCACTGATGAAGGCTGTGCGCGCTCTCGACACGGGCAAACGCATCGGCGGAGAGAAAATTGAGCCTAAGATTCTCACCCAGCGACTGGTGACGCCGCATCCCGAGCGGCTTTCCTACATTCGCTACGCGCTGCGCCAAGGCCACACCGTCAAGCAACTGGCGAAGATGACATCGATCGACCCCTGGTTCCTCTACCAACTCAAAGAAATTAATGACATGCAGCTTGAGCTGGAAAAACATCCCATGGAATCGATCCCAACCGAGGTGCTGCGCGAGGCCAAGCGCATGGGCTTTTCCGACGGACGCCTGGCCGGAACCTGGCGGCTGAGCGGAAGAGGAGACCAGGAAAAAGTCCGCCACCAGCGAAAAAAGCACGGCGTAAAGCCAGTCTACAAGCGCGTGGACACTTGCGCCGCCGAGTTCGAAAGCTACACACCGTACTTGTATTCGACGTACGAAGACGAAGATGAAGCAGCGCCGACGCAAAAAAAGAAAGTCATCATCCTGGGCAGCGGGCCCAACCGCATAGGGCAGGGAATTGAATTCGACTACTGCTGCTGCCACGCCGCTTTTGCTCTGCGCGACGACGGCTACGAGACCATCATGATTAATTGCAATCCTGAGACCGTCTCGACCGACTACGATACCAGCGACCGCCTGTACTTCGAACCGCTGACCCTAGAAGACGTGCTCGCCATCTGCGAACACGAAGGTTCGACGGGCGCGCCGGTCGGGGTGATCGTGCAGTTCGGCGGGCAGACACCGCTGAACCTCTCGTTGCCACTGAAGGCCGCGGGCGTGAACATCATCGGCACGGCGCCGGAATACATCGACTTGGCTGAAGACCGCAAACGTTTCGGCAAGCTGCTGGAGGAACTCGATATCCCGCAAGCTCCAGGCGCGATGGCAGCCTCGATCGAAGAAGCCGTCGCCGGAGCAAATCGCGTCGGGTACCCCGTCCTGGTGCGTCCCTCCTACGTCCTCGGCGGCCGCGCCATGGTCATCGCCTACGACGAGGAAACCGTAACCCGCTACATGAAAGAGGCAGTCGAATATTCACAGGACCGCCCGGTGCTGATCGATCATTTCCTCGAAGACGCCATCGAAGTCGACGTGGACGCACTCTCCGACGGCGAAGACGTCGTCATCGGCGGCATCATGCAACATATCGAGGAGGCCGGCATCCACTCCGGCGATTCCTCCTGCGTGCTGCCCGCCGTCGATATTCCCCAACCGCTGATGGCCCGCATGCGCGACTACACTTTCAAACTGGCGCGCGCGCTGAAAGTAGTCGGCCTCATGAACATTCAGTTCGCCATTCCGCGCAACAACGGCAACTCGAAAGGCAACAGTGAAGGTGGAACAGTTTATGTGCTGGAGGTTAATCCGCGCGCCTCGCGCACCGTCCCGTATGTTTCGAAAGCAACAGGCGTGCCCATGGCGAAGATTGCGGCGCGCCTGATGACCGGACGCAAGCTGCGCGAATTTTTGCCCGAGTTCATCGAGCGCCGCGCCGACCTCGACACCGGATCCTGTTACTACGTAAAGTCTCCGGTTTTTCCATGGAACAAATTTCCCGGCGTGGACACCGTGCTCGGTCCGGAGATGAAATCCACCGGCGAAGTCATGGGGGTGGGCGACACCTTTGGCGAAGCTTTCGCCAAAGCGCAAACCGCGGCCGGGCAAAAGTTACCGACCCAAGGCACCGTCTTCGTCAGCGTCACCGATCATGACAAAGCCCAGGTGGCGGAGGTCGCTCGCAAATTTGTGGACATGGGTTTCAAGCTGGTGGCGACGGCGGGCACGGCCGATGTGCTGGAAAATGCCGGCATGACGGTTGAGCGGGTATATAAGGTGAAGGAAGGCCGGCCCAACGTGGTCGATCTGATCAAGGGCGGGCGCATTGGGCTCATCATTAACACCCCGCACGGGGTCGATCCCTTCTTCGATGAAAAATCCATCCGCCGCGCTGCGGTAAGCGCGCGCATTCCGACGATCACGACGCTATCCGCCGCCCGCGCCGCAGCCGAAGGAATTTTTGCCTTGCAGAGGGGAAACATTCGCGTCCAGGCGTTGCAAAAGCTGCATGCCGAGCGTCATGCGGCTCAAAGGTAGCGATTCAGGTAGAGGCTTTTCCGCGGTATCCTCTAAAGGCACGTTTCAATCAGGAGTTTCACAGTATGTTGCTGCATGGAATCTTCCCACCCATTACCACGCCGTTCTACCCGGACGGCAACATTTTTTTCAAAAAGCTAGACGCCAATGTCGAGCGTTACTCGAAAACCCCGGTCGCAGGAATTGTCGCGCTGGGTTCGACGGGCGAGGCCATTTTCCTATCGGATCAGGAGCAGCGCGATGTGCTCAAGAGCACCCGCGAATCCGCCGCACCCAACAAGGTGTTGATTGCGGGGACGGGAAGCGAGTCTGCAATCAACACCCTCAAGCTCACGGATTACGCGGCTGAACTGGGATACGATGTGGCACTGGTGCGCACGCCGTTCTATTTCAAGAAGCAGATGCAACCCGCGAACATCCTGGCGTTTTATCGCACGGTGGCCGACCGCTCTCCCCTGCCGGTCATGATTTACAGCGTTCCACCATTTACCGGCTACGACATACCAGTTGAACTCCTCATTGAACTGTCGAACCATCCCAATATTATTGGCATGAAAGAATCGGGTGGCGACGTCGAAAAAGTCGGTCGCATGGTCGAGGGCACGCGGCACGTGAAGCGCAGCGCCACGGTCACGGAGACGTTTGACGCGGTCACGCCGCGCATGCTGAAGGCCGCCAGCCAGGGCAATGGACAGGGAAGGGAACTGGTTCCGGTAGGCGTGCTCGCGGGCTCTGCGGAAGAAGCCGGGGAGCGGTCTCGCTCGGCGAACCGGGCGTCATCTTCTACCGCCGTAACTGTGATTTCGGGCCTGAAAACCCGGCAGAAAGAAGTCGGATTTCAGATCCTCGTCGGCGCCGCCAAGACGCTTGAGCCATCTTTGCAAGCAGGCGCGGTGGGCGCGATTCTCGCGTTTGCCGATCCTGCCCCCACCGCCTGCTACGAGATATATGCGGCCTGGAAAGAAGGCGACATCGAACTTGCCCGGCTGAAACAGGAGCGGATCACGAAGGCCGCGCAGCGTGTGGTTGGAGAGTTGGGTATCCCGGGCATAAAGCACGCGCTCGACTTCAACGGCTATTTCGGTGGTCCGGCACGCCTGCCGCTGCTTCCGCTGACCGCCGATCTGAAGGCAGAAGTCGAACTGTTGATGGCCGACATACGCAACTGACAAGAGTGTAGTGTGAGAAAGTCCCCCGACAAATTCTCCGGACCTCGCCCGCTACATGAATCAGACGAGATGAAAGCGTGGGCAGCGGCGCTAGCGGCCGAAACAGCAACCTGGCCGCAGGTTCGGTCGCGCGTCTTCTTTGGATTCACCGCACTCTACCGAGGGGATAAGATCTTTGCTCTGCTGCCGCGCACACGCGCTCTCGAACCCCAGAACTCGATAGCCTTCAAATTGGAATCCGCCGGGCCTCGCATTATGGCGCGTGCGCGGCGCGATTCTCGGATCGGATTCACCGAGATGCCCAAAGCGCGCTGGTTTACGTTCGCGCTGAGCGCCAAGGCTGACCTTCGCGATGTTTTGGAGTGGCTGCTGCGCGCGTACGAGGCGGCGCTTTAGGTCGTCGTCACCCGCCCTTGTGATCCTCGTCACATTGCGTTATTATTGTTTCGAACGAACGTTCGAACTTTCATGGCCTCGTCCTCACCAGTCGCGTCCGCGGTTTCCGTTCGCCGTCGAGGCGCCAGCCTGCAACTTCCTGTCGAAACCCGTTTTGATCGCCGGCTGGGCAAGATTCTTTTGCACGCGACGGAAGTTTTCTACGAAAAGGGATATGAGGGCGCGTCCATGCGCGACCTCGCTCGCTCCAGCGGCATGTCCTTGTCCGGGCTTTACTACTATTTCGAATCCAAAGAGAAGCTGCTCTACCTCATCCAAAAGCACACTTTCAGCACCGTCGTCGAGCGGTTACGCGAACGCCTCGACGAAATGTCCGATCCTCAGCAACGCATTCGCGTCTTCATACTCAACCATCTGGAGTATTTTCTTGCCAATCCGAAAGCGATGAAGGTTCTTTCCCACGAGGCCGAAGTGCTGAAAAACGGCTTCGCGGCCGAAATCACCGCCATCAAACGCGAGTACTACCGCATCTGTGTGGGACTGTTGGACGATTTCAAGCGTGCGAAAAGGCTGGACTTTTCCAGCCGGATGGCGGTCTTGAGTTTGTTTGGCATGATGAACTGGATTTATACCTGGTACAACCCTCGCGTCGACGCCGGCGCGGAGGAATTGTCGCGCGGGATGGGCGACATTTTCCTGCGGGGAATTAGCGCCACCACTGAACGTAGGGCGGCGCGCGGTAAAGGGTCTCAAAGACGGAAAGCGGTGTCGAACTAGATTCGGATTCAATCTGCGAAAAGGAGTTTTGGAATATGGCTACTACAGTGCAACCGGCAGCGGGCGAAACTACGAAGCAACTGGTCAACTACCGCACCGACAGCGGCGTCGCGGTGATCGAGATGTTCGATCCCCCCGCCAACACCTATACCTACGAAATGAACCGGCAGATGGATGAAGCGATTCTCAAAGCCCGCATGGACAATGGCGTTTACGTCATCGTACTCACGGGTTCAGGAGACAAGTTTTTCTCCGCCGGCGCCAACATCAAGATGCTGGCCAGCGTCGACCCAACGTTCAAATATTACTTCTGCCTGCATGCCAATGAGATGTTGCTTCGCCTGGAGCACACGCCAAAGCTGGTGATTGCCGCGATCAATGGACACTGTGTCGGCGGTGGACTCGAAATCGCCATGGCGGCCGACATCCGCATCGCGCGTCAGGACGCGGGCAAGATCGGCTTGCCAGAGGTAAATCTAGGTGTGCTTCCCGGGACCGGAGGCACGCAGCGCCTTTCGCGCATGGTGGGAAAAAGCAAGGCCATCGAGTTGATGGTTACCGGCAACACCTTCTCCTTTGAAGAAGCGAAGGAATTCGGCATTATCAACGACATTTTTGATCGCGACGGTTTCATGGAAAACATCATGGAATACGCCCGCCAGTTCTGCCCACCAAACAAAGCGGCCAAGGCCGTGGGACGGATCAAGCGCGCGGTGCAAACCGGCTGGGAAATTCCGATGGAATCCGCGCTGGCCGTGGAACGCGAAAATCAGCAGCTGCTTTTCCAGAGCGAAGACGCCAAGGAAGGCTTAGCGGCATACGTGGAGAAGCGCCCGGCAGTGTTCAAAGCAAAATAAAATCGCCACGATGGAGGACGGGCGTATCGCCCGTCCTGCTCGTCTTTGGTTTATCGATTGGAAGAAAAGTAAAAATGATTGTAGCTACCAAAACAAAACTCTCCGCCGGACGCCTGCTCATCGATGGCCAGTGGACCGATGCGTCGAAACATTTCGACACCACCAACCCCGCAACCGGCGAAGTTCTGACCCAGATTGCGGAAGCTTCCGCTGCCGACGTCGACCGCGCCGTGCAAGCGGCCCGCCGTGCATTCGAAGACCGCAGCGGTCCTTGGCGCAAGATGTCATCCAGCGAGCGCGGACGCCTCATATGGCGTCTCGCCGATCTGCTCGAAAAGAACATCGACGAATTTGCCGAACTGGAAACCCTCGATAACGGCAAGCCGATATTTGAGTCTCGTTACGTCGATATGCCGATGGTGATCGACGTTCTCCGCTACTACGCGGGGTGGGCCACCAAAATTCACGGCGAGACGGTCAACACGCTTGAGACCGCCTTCACCTACACGCTGCGCGAGCCGGTCGGCGTTGTCGGCCTCATCGTGCCGTGGAATTTTCCGTTGCTGCTGGCATCGTGGAAGCTCGGCCCGGCGCTGGCTTGCGGCAACACCATTGTCTGGAAGCCCGCCAGCCTGACGTCGCTGACCGCATTGCGATTCGGCGAATTGGCGGTTGAAGCGGGAGTTCCGCCTGGCGTTTTGAACATCGTTACGGGCCGATCGGAAGTTGGGAGAACAATCGTCCGCCATCCCGGAATCGACAAAATCGCGTTCACCGGATCGACCGAGGTAGGCAAGGAAATCATGCGCAGCGCGGCCGACAGCATGAAGCGCTTGACACTCGAACTCGGAGGCAAATCCCCCAACATTGTTTTCGCGGATTCCGACATCGACAACGCTGTCAAAGGCGCAATCACCGGCATCTTCTACGGCAAAGGCGAAGTCTGCAATGCAGGCTCGCGGCTGTTTGTCGAGAGCAAAGTGCAAGACGAATTCCTGGAGAAACTTGTCGCCCGCGCCAAGAAGATGCAACCCGCCGATCCACTCGATCCAAAAACGCGCATGGGCGCAATCGTCAGCCATGAACAGATGGAAACCGTTCTCGGCTACATAGAAGCCGGCAAGAAAGAAGGCGCAAAGCTGATCACCGGCGGAAATCGGGTTTCGGTGGATGGCGGCAAGGGGTTCTTCATCGAGCCCACGATCTTCGGTAGCGTGAAAAATGAAATGAAAATTGCCCAGGAAGAAATCTTCGGCCCCGTGCTGGCAACGCTGAGCTTTGATGATGTAGATGAAGTGATCAAGCTCGCGAATAGCAATCCCTACGGTCTGGCGGCAGCGGTCTGGACTCGCGATGTCAAGAAAGCACATTCCGTTTCCCGACAGCTCCGCGCGGGAACAGTATGGATTAACACTTATGGCCTGATGGACGCGTCTTTGCCATTCGGCGGCTATAAAAGTTCGGGCTTTGGCCGCGAGCTGGGTGTGCATGCTATCGAACACTACACCGAGCTGAAAACGGTGTGGCTAAATATGGCGTAGAGACGTTGCCAGCAACGTTTCTACAGTTAAGAATTGCTGATTTACAGAGGTTTTATGCCAGGAAAAGTAGCAAAAATCGGAACCTTCAGTGACTGGGTCGGCTTGTTCGACGATTGGCGAAAAGACATCGGCGTCAACCACGACGAGATTGCCAATTTCAAGTTCGACACCCTTTATGGCGCAATCGAAACCGACGAAATTCAGTTTGGCGCCTTCAAAGGCCGCCGCAAGTGGGAAAACCTTCGCCAGGTCCCCACCCAGCAAATGCGCGACGCTCTCATCAACCTGATCGTTTATCAAGGCGACACCGAGTTTGCCAGCGTAGAGCAGCAGCGAAACCTGTTTGAAAGTGCCCCCACTGACTGGGACCGCAAAGCAATTACTCGCGTGATGATCGAAGAAATGCGCCACGGCTGGCAGATGTGCGCGCTGCTGATCGATCACTTCGGCTACTCCGGCAAAGTCGAAGCCCAGAAGATGCTCGAACGCCGCGCCTTCGACAACAAGCGCCTGCTGGGCGCATTCAACGTCGACGTAGACAACTGGATGGACTTCTTCACTTACACCGACTTCGTCGACCGCGACGGCAAATTCCAGTTGCAGATGCTGAAGTATTCGGCCTTCGCCCCGCTCGGCCGCTCCATGTCCTACATGCTGCGCGAGGAGGCGTTCCACATGGGCACCGGCAACGACGGCCTCCGTCGAATCGTTGAAGCCGGCGTAATCCCAGCATGGCTGATCCAGAAATACCTGAACAAGTGGATCTCAAGCTCCTACGATCTATTTGGCACCGACAACTCATCATCGGCGCATTGGGCCTATGTTTGGGGGGTCAAGGGCCGTTACGACGAGCCAAAGAACCCGCAAGAAGCAAAGGTCGACGAACTGAACGATTACAACCGGCATTTATATCGCGACGAGGTCGCCGGCCTGATCGAGCGATTTAACAGCGTGCTGAAGCCCGGTGAGCCCAAGCTCTACGCGCCGAATATCAAGTTCAATCGCAATATCGGCCGCTGGGCCGGTCAGAAGTTTCACGCCCAAACCGGCGAACCGATAGACGACAAGGGCTATGAGCAACACGTAAAAGATTTCATGCCCACAGCCGAAGATAAGAAGTTGTTGCTGGACATCATCGCCAACGAAAAGAAATGGATTGCACCGAAAGCGGGAGCACGCGATCCGCTCTCGTCGATCGGCGAAGTCCGCAAGTCGGCAATTAATTTATAACTTCGCCGAGTTCATGTGGGACGAGTCTCTGACCCGTCCCGGCCGAGCGTAGCTCGGCGGTTCTTACCGGGATATGAGCATTGCTGCCGCCAACGTTTCGACACATGATCATCCTTCGATTCGCCCCTATACGATGGGTGAATTGATGGTCACCACGGCCGCCCGCGAAATCCACGATGGAGAAATTGTTTTTGTCGGCATGCGCTTGCCGCTCATCGCATTCGTGGTTGCGAAAAAGACGCACGCTCCCAACGCCGTAGGCTTGTTTGAAAACGGCGTAATCCGTACCACGCCGGCGCCGGAGTTGATCTACACCATGGCCGACCCACCCAACATCCTGAGCGCGACACAATGCCTGGACATGCTCGGCGTCATGAGCATGCTGCAATCGGGCCGGGTCGATCTCGGATTTCTGGGCGCCGCAGAAGTCGACCGTTTCGGCAATCTGAGTTCCACCGAAGTGCAGGGGACGAACGGCAAAACTCGTTTACCTGGCTCTGGAGGCGCTTGCGACATCGCCTCGCTTGCTCATCGATTCGTAGTCCTGCTGGACCACAGCAAACAACGTCTGCCCGAGCGGGTTTCCTATATGACCAGCCCGGGCAACGGAGATGGTCCCGGCTGGCGAAAACGTGTAGGCCTGCCGCGCGGAGGACCATCCGCTGTGATCACGACCAAAGCCGTCCTGCGTTTTGGCGAAGACGGAGAAGCGTTTCTTACTTCCGTGCATCCCGGAATCGAAATGCAGGATGTCATCGACAACACAAGTTGGAAGTTGCGCCGAGGCGACGACGTCAAGGAAACTCCGGAGCCTGCAGCCGCAGAGTTAATGGCGATTCGCGAATACGACAAGCAGGGTTTCTGGACACAATAAGACCGAGTGGCGCGGGTGCCCTCGCCCGCGAGGTATAACCATGGCGACACAATCAGTAACGAAGTACTCTCGCATCGCCTTGGAGCTTCAAGCCCCGGTCGCCCGCATTACTCTGAATAATCCACCGCTAAACATTATTGACATTCGGATGATGGAAGAACTGGCCGTGGCGCTAAACGAGATCGAGTCCCTGCCAGAGACCTCCGTCCTGATTATCGGCGGTTCTCAGAAAGCGTTTTCTGCCGGAGTCGACATAGCAGCTCACACTCCTGACAAAGTTCAGCAGATGCTTACCAAGTTTCACGGCATCATCCGCATTCTGATTGGTTCGCGTAAGGTGAGCATCGCCGCTGTGCATGGCACGTGTCTGGGCGGAGGCGCCGAACTTGCTATGGTTTGTGACCTGGCATATACGTCTGAACTCGCCACATGGGGATTTCCGGAAATTAAACTGTCATGTTATCCGCCTGTCGCCGTCACCGCGTTGGCCGCGCTAGTGGGACAGAAACACGCCGCCGACCTTGTGCTCACCGGACGCTCAATCACCGGCAGGGAGGCGGCCAGCATAGGATTGGCCAACGCGGTGGTGCCAGAAGTCGATCTCGAACACACGGTGCAGGACACCGTTCACCATCTTTCGCAACTCAGCCCAGCGGCCCTTGCCATTACCAAGAAAGCGATCTACGCCTGGGATTCAATCCACTTCGACAAAGGCCTAGCCCGAGCCGAGAAAACTTACTTCGACGAATTGATGAAAACCGAGGATGCCCAAGAGGGAATCAACGCCTTTCTCGAAAAGCGCCCGCCGGTGTGGCAGGGCAAATAGTTATGTCCAAGCTCCGCACCATGCGTGAAGCAATTGCCGAATTAGTACCCGACGGCGCTTCGGTCGCGCTCGGCCTGCAGATGGAACAGATGATTCCCTTCGCCGCCGGCCACGAAATTATTCGTCAGAAAAAACGCGGCTTAACTTTGATTGGACCGATCTCCGACATTCTTTTCGATCAATTCATCGCCGCGGGCTGCGTCGAGCAGGTCATCGCCGCCTGGGTCGGAAACGTAATGATGGGATCGGCCTACAATTTCCGTCGCGCCGTCGAGCAGGAAAGCATCAAGATTTTCAATATGACGAACTTCACCGTAGCTCTGGCCCTGCAAGCCGGAGCCATGGGTGTACCCTTCCTGCCTACTCGAACCGCATTGGGCAGCGACGTCGCGAAGGGCAATCATTTCTTCTATCAGATTTTTTCGCCCTTCGAGCCCAAAGAATCCTTGCACGCGGTGCGCGCGCTGAATCCCGATGTCACCGTCGTTCACGTGCAGCGCGCCGACCGCGAAGGCAACGCCCACTGCTGGGGCAATTTCGGGGTGATGATCGAAGGCGTTCGAGCCGCCAAACGTGTAATCGTGGTTGCGGAGGAGATCGTCGAGCCCGAAGTAATCGCCAGCGATCCCAATCGCACCGTCATTCCCGGCTTTCTGGTGAACGCCGTAGTCGAGTGTCGCCTACGGAGCGCATCCCTCGCCCGTCCAGGGATATTACAAGCGCGATGACGCATTCTTTCGCCAATACCACGAGCAGACCAAGACAAAAGCCGATAGCGACGCGTGGCTCGATCGCTGGGTATACAGCACCGCCGATCGACGCGCATATATGAATCAACTGGGCGCGTGCCGCGTGGAAGAATTGGGCGTGAAGCAACACGCCTACGCCGCGCAAGCGGATTTCGGGTACTGAAATGCTACTTCTAGGCCCTTGGCTAGGAGCTAGCAGCCAGAAGCTAGAAGCTGAGTTTACACATGAAAAAAGAACTCATCGAACTCAAAGTCAACGGCCGCTCTCACGAGCTTGCTTTCGAACCCAGCAAGCTGCTGCTCGACGTGTTGCGTCAGGATCTCGACCTTACCGGATCCAAACGCGGCTGTGACGATTCCTCCTGCGGCGCCTGCACCGTTCTGGTCGATGGCATCCCGATGATGTCGTGCACCCTGCTCGGCGCCAGTTGCGAGGGCCAGGAGATCACGACGGTCGAGGGCGTAAGCGAGCACGGAAGCCTCGCCGCCATTCAGAAGGCCTACGGCGACTGGGGCGGAGCGCAGTGCGGCTACTGCACTCCCGGATTCATCATGACCGTCAAACATCTGCTGGCGGAAAATCCGGAACCAACAGAACCAGAAATTCGCGGCGCGCTGAGCGGAAATCTCTGCCGCTGTACCGGCTACAGTCAGATGTATCAGGCCATCAAAGCCGCGATTGATGCCGAGCAGAAGGGAATGGCAGCGCGAAGTGAATACCAACTCGGATCCTGTCATTCCGAGCGAAGCGAGGAATCTGTAGTGGCCAACGACCAAAGACGAACGACCAACGACTTCTCAATAATCGGCAAACCCACAGCCATGGTCGACGCCGCCGGCAAAACCACCGGCGCCGGCAAGTACACCGACGACCTCAGCCTGCCCGGCATGCTCGTCGGCCGAATCCTGCATTCGCCTTACCCGCACGCCCGCATCAAGCGCATCGACACCAGTCGCGCAGAGAAATTGGAAGGCGTGGTAGCGGTGGTCGTCGGTAAAGACGCACCCAATCCCTACGGCATTCTTCCCGTAGGCCACGACGAATACGCGCTCGCCCTCGACAAAGTCCGCTACGTCGGCGATAACGTCGCCTGTGTCGCTGCAGTCGATGAAGCCACAGCAGATCAGGCGCTGGAATTAATCGATGTTGACTACGAACTCTTGCCCGCCTACTTCGATCCCGAAGAATCGATGAAGGCGGAGACCGACCTCATCCACGACAACAAGCCTCATAACTTAGAAAAGGACTACCACCACGTATTTGGAGATCCCGAAAAAGGTTTCGCCGAAGCCGACCACATCGCCGAAGCCCGCTTTATCGCCAACGAAGTCACGCATGCCGCGATGGAGCCCCACTCAACATTAGCGGCATTCGAGATTGATTCGCAGACCGGCAACCGCGGACGCCTCACCGTTCAGTCCTCAACCCAGGTTCCTTACTATCTGCAACACAAGCTTTCCCTGGTGCTCGAAATGCCGATGGCGCAAATCCGCGTCATCAAGCCGCTGGTGGGTGGAGGCTTCGGAGGCAAGAGTGAAGTCATCCCGCTCGAAATCATAGCCGCGATTGCAGCCCGCAAAGCGCTCGCCCCAGTGAAGATCACCTACACTCGCGAAGAAGTTTTCTGGGCCCACCGCGGACGGCCACGCACCATTATCGATTTGAAAACTGGAATCACCAGCGACGGCCGCATCACCGCCGTCAAAGCACGCGTGATTCAGGACGGCGGAGCCTATTGCTCCTACGGCGTCGTAACCATTCTCTATTCCGGCGCACTGCTCGGCGCACTCTACGACATCCCCAACATTCAATACGACGGCTATCGGGTCCTGACCAACAAGCCAGTCTGCGGAGCGATGCGCGGACATGGCACCGTCAACGTACGCTTCGCGTTCGAATCACAACTCGACGAACTCGCAGCCAGGATCGCAATGGATCCCGCCGAGATTCGCCAACGCAATCTGCTTCAACCGCCCTGCATCACGGTGAACGGCCTGCGCGTGCAGAGCTACGGATTGCCGGAATGTATCGAGAAAACTGTCGAACGCTCCGGCTGGAAACAGCGCAGAGGCAAGCTGCCCAAAGGTCGCGGCCTGGGCATTGCCTGCAGCCACTACGTGAGCGGCGCAGCCAACTCGATCATCCGCTCTGACATGCCCCACTCCACGGTAAACATCAAGATCGACCGCGATGGCGGAGTCGTCGTCTACACCGGAGCCTCGGAGATCGGGCAAGGCTCGGACACCATGACCGCCCAGATCGCCGCCGAAACTCTGGGCTGCTCTCTTGGACGAATCAAGATCATCGCCGCCGATACCGATCTCACCCCCATCGATATCGGCTCCTACTCCAGTCGCGTAACCTTCATGGCGGGCAACGCCACATTGCGCGCTGCAACAGAAGTAAAAAAACAAATTACTTTGGCTGCCGCACGCAAGATGAATTGCGCTCCCGAAGATCTCGATTTTTCGCGGCGACGTTGTCTACAAGCAGGGAAGCGCTCCGCCTGTCGTCCCTAAAGCAGCCGATGAGGAGGTAACTCAGTCAGGTGCCTCCGTCAGCGGCCGCGTCGAAGGCCAAATCCTCCGCGGCTCCCTGCAACAAAAACGCAAAGACGAAGGCCCCAAAGATTGGATGACCTTCGAAGAAGCCGTAGTCGCCGCCATCGACTTTCACGGCGCTCTCACGGGAACGGGTTCCTACGCGCCACCTCCCGATGCCCGGGGCGGAAAACACAAAGGCGCGGGCGTCGGCCCTTCGCCTGCCTACTCTTACTCCGCCCAGGTCGCTGAAGTCAGCGTGGACGAAGATACCGGCGAAGTAACCGTCCACAAAGTCTGGGCCGCCCACGACTGCGGACGCGCATTGAATCCGGTTTCAGTCGAGGGTCAGATCATCGGCTCCGTCTGGATGGGCATGGGCCAGGCCCTCACCGAAGAAATGATTTGGAAAGACGGCATGCTGATGAATCCCGGCCTGCTCGAATACCGCAGCCCGTCATCGGTAGAATCCCCCGAGGTCGAGCCGATCATCGTGGAGAGCATCGACCCCGAAGGCCCATTCGGCGCCAAAGAGTGCAGCGAAGGCTCACTCGCCGCGACCATCCCAGCAATTGCAAACGCAATCTACGACGCAGTCGGAGTCCGCCTGCACGAGTGTCCGTTCACCCCAGAGCGCGTGCTATCAGCCCTACGTGCAAAGAACAAGGCGAAGAACATAAATCTTACGGAAGGCGTCGATCCTACGTCGCCCGCAACATTTCGCGAACATGGTCGGATCGCTCTGGTATCGCGGCAAGGGACCAAATCGCCACCCCCTGGATCCATCGCGCCGTGAAATGCCTGCGCAAGCGGGAGGTGACGATTGAGCCTCCCCCAATTCAAGCTGCTACGCCCGCGCACGATTGAAGAAGCAGTTTCGCTGTTAGCCAAGCACAGCGACCGTGTGGTCGCGGGCGACTCGCCCGCGAACGTATCGTCTCACAACCTCCGAATCGTCGCCGGAGGCACCGACCTAATTCCATCCATGCGGCAAAAGCTGTTCGAGCCCCAATATGTTCTCGACATTCGTCACATTGCGGAAATGAAAGGCATTCGTGAACAGCAGGGAAGCGGAGTCGAGATCGCAGCTCTGACGTCGCTCACAACCATCGAGCGCTCCGATCTTCTTCGCCGACGCTACCCGGTATTAACCGAAGCCGCCGCAACGGTCGCATCCCCCCTGCTGCGCAACATGGGCACGATTGGCGGAAACATCTGTCTCGACACCCGCTGCCTCTGGTACAACCAGTCGCTCACTTGGCGCAAAGGCTGCGGCTTCTGCATCAAGAAAGACGGAGACCTGTGTCACGTCGCCCCCGGTGGAACCAAGTGCTGGGCCGCGTTCTCCGCCGACACGCCCCCGGCATTGTTATGTTTGAATGCCGAGATTGAGATTGCCAGCGCGTCCGGTTTGCGCCGCCTGCCGCTGCGCGACTTCTACACTGGCGACGGCGTCGCCTACCGCAACCTGCAGCCGAATGAACTCGTCACGCGCGTATTCCTGCCGGAGTCATCGGCTGACTACCGCGGCGTTTATCGCAAGCTCCGCGTTCGCGGATCCATTGATTATCCGCTGGCCGGAGTCGCCGTCGTGATCAAGCGTACGAATGGCCATATCGCCGACGCGCGCTTGGCGATCACAGCCGTCAATCCCGCGCCCCTAATGGTTAAGGGTGCCAGCGAGTTGCTAGCCGGCAAAATACTCGATGAAGCGCTGGCGGAGGCGGCAGGCGACCTGGCCGCGAAAACCGCCAAGCCCTTGACAACTTCGGCGCTGACGCCCGAGTACCGAAGAGAAATGATTCGCGTCTTCACCAAACGAGCGGTGTTAGCCGCTGCGAACAGTTAGCCTCGACAACTACCGCACCCAGTCGGCGATGAAGATATTGGTTTCGTGCGGTGCTTTGGCGTTGCGATTCGAGGCCCATACCAACTTCTTACCGTCCGGGCTGAACATGGGAAATCCATCGAAACCCGGGCTGTACGTGATCCGCTCCATGCCCTTGCCATTCACATTGATGACGTAAAGCTCGAAGTTGCCCATCCCTCCGGTCGAACCCAGATTCGACGAAAAAATAATTCGCCTGCCGCTGTGTGAAAACGACGGAGCAAAGCTTGCCGCGCCCAAATGCGTGACCTGGCGCTTGCCCTTGCCGTTGGCCTTCATAATCCAAATCTCGAGCGAGGTCGGGCGGATCAGGTTCTGCGCCAGCAAATCTTTGTACTCGGTGATTTCCTTTTCGCCGGTGGGATGATACGCGCGATATGCGATCCACTTTCCATCCGGGGAATAGACTGGCCCACCATCGTATCCCAGTTCGTGGGTGAGTTGTTTCACGTGCCTGCCATCGGCGTCCATGGTGTAGATGTCGAGATCGCCGTTGCGCATGGAAGTGAAGACGATGTGCTTGCCATTCGAAGAAATTGTGGCCTCGGCGTCATAGCCCGGCGAGTCGGTAAGTTGCATCAAACCAGATCCATCTGGATTCGCGGCGAAGATTTCGAAACTTGGATACACCGCCCACGTGTATCCCTTGGAATAGTCCGGCCGCGGCGGGCATTGCGCACCCGCCAGGTACGTGGACGAATACAGAATGGTTTTGCCGTCGGGATAAAAATACCCACAAGTAGTTTTTCCCTTGCCGTTCGAAACCATGCGAACGTTGGAACCGTCCACGTTCATGGTGAACATCTGGTCGCATTGAAGATTGTCCCGCGTGGATTGGAAGATGAGCTTCTGCCCGTCCGCCGAAAAGTAAGCTTCCGCATTCTGTCCTCCGAAAGTAAGCTGGCGAACGTTTTTCAGATGCTTCTCTTGAGGCGTGGCCAAATCCGGAGCCGTCATATCCGGAGTGGTCTGTTTCGGAGCATCCGAAGTTTGTGACGCGGCAATACAGGCCAGCAGAAGCCCGCAGCTTAGAACTAGATTGAACAGAAGCGCTTTCATCGGATGAACGCTAGTTTAGCAGGACGCCGGCTCCAAATTTGCGATGGATTGTGGGACCACGCTCCTCCGCGTACTCTGTGGCCGTTCTCCGCGCTATCTGCGTTTTAAGGTTCTCATTTCCGAAAGTGCTCCAGAATTGCCTCAGCCTGCGCCCGCGTGACCACAGAAAAAAGCGCCGCTGAATCAGCTTGCTTCACCGCCTGCACGCTTCCAAAATGTTCCAGCAACCGGCGAGTCGTTCGCGCACCCACCCCGGGAATGTCCCGCAATTCAGTCGCGCGGTCGCGCATCTGCCGCCGCTTGCGGTGGAAAGTCACGGCAAAACGGTGAGCTTCATCGCGGATCAACTGAATCAGGTGCAGCACCGGGAGAATGATGATCAAGCACGACTGGTTCATCTTCCTGCCCCAGCACGTAGATAATTTCTTCGCGCTTGGCAATGGCAGCCATCGGCTGATTGATAATTTCAAGCGAAGCCAGCGCCTCTGCCCCAGCGTGCAGTTGACCCAGTCCGCCGTCGATCAGCGCCAGGCTCGGCATCGGCTTCTTTTCTTCCTGCAGGCGTTTGTAACGGCGCGTCACCACCTCCCGCATGGAAGCGAAGTCATCCACGCCATCCACGCTACGAATAATAAATTTGCGGTAATCGGATTTCTTCATGCGCCCGTCTTCCCAGACGACCATCGAAGCCACCGTCTCCGCGCCCTGAATATGCGAGATGTCGAAGCACTCAATCCGGCGTGGCAATTCCGCTATGCCCAGGGCGTCTTGCAGTGCCTCCTGAATCGCCTTCGTGTTCGGCTTCATCACCCGAAAGCGCTGGTCGTACGACTGCTTCGCATTGTTGCCTGCCAAATCCAGAAGTGATCGCTTGTCTCCGCGCTGTGGAACAACAATGTGGGCCTGCGCCTGATGGGAACTGTTGCCCGCGATCTGCTCCGAGAGCACTTCCTCGAGCGGTTTGCGATCCTCAAAGTCCACCGGCACATAAATGTTTCGTGGGACATACGGCTGTCCGATGTAAAGCTGCTTCAGCAGCGCAGAAAAGAATTCCCCAGGATGGAATGGCGATGATGGAGTGGTGCCGGGTCTTTGACCCGGCCCCAGGTCGGAGACTCGGGTGGTTTCGGTGTCTCCGCTAAACTCCGGCAGCTCCTCCCAAAAGAATTCCCGCCGGTCCAGCACGCGTCCCCCCCGCATATGAAACAAGTTCACGGCCAGCATGTCATTTTCATAGTGGTAGCCGAACACGTCGGCGTCGTCACCCTCGACCGCGGCAATGCGCTGCTTCTCCTGCAATTGCTCAACCGTCGAAATCAAATCGCGATACTTCGCCGCCCGTTCATACTCCTCAGCCTCAGCCGCTTTTGCCATGCGCTGACGCAACGACTGCGCAAGATCAGTGGGCCGCCCTTCGAGAAAAAGTTTCACATCCCGCACTGCTTCCTGATACGCCCCGGTCGTCGTCAATCCCTCCACACATGGTCCCAGGCAGCGTCCAATGTAGTACTGCAGGCATGGCCGCGGATGAAAATGCCCCAGATCCACCTTGCACGATGGAATCAAAAAGTGGCGGTGAATCAGGTCCACAATGCGGTAGGCAAGGTTCGCGGGAAAATACGGACCATAGTACGAACTGCCATCTTTTTTAAGACGCCGCGTGACATAAACCCGCGGATTACGCTCGCCCAACGTAAGCTTCACGTAGGGATAAGTCTTATCGTCGCGCAACAAAATATTAAAGCGCGGCTGTTTCTGCTTGATAAGGTGGTTCTCAAGCGCCAGCGCCTCTTTATTATTGGCGACGACAATGTAGTCAACGTCAACTGCCTCGCGCACCAGGGTGTCAGTTTTCGCGTCTTCAAGGCGGCCCTCGCGAAAATAAGAACTGACCCGGCTGCGCAGGTTATTCGCCTTGCCAACATAAATGACCTGACCCTCCGCGTTCTTGTAGAGATACACCCCAGCCGAAGCGGGCAAAGTCCGAATTTTCGCGGAGAGATCCATGTACGCTGGGAGAGTTCTATTTTATTAGAAGTCGCCTATCCTCACGGGATGCACACAGCAGAGAAGGGAAATCAACGTTTCCTTCGCACTCGCGGGCATGATCCGCGGGCCGGAGGATTTGTCCTCGCGCAAAGGCTTTACCCCGCATACAGTAATCACTGTAGACAAAGGCGACTTCCGTATCTTCGGGCGCAGTTAAGGGGAAGTGATTCCGCGCCCAAGAAATTAGCGATTTGCCCCGCAACACAGTACCACCGTATAAAATTTCCTCGGTTTGGCATGCCTTTGTTTCCTCCTTTGCATCTCATATGTGGGCAAGATGAGGTGTAATTGGTGCCATAGCAACCACTTAGAGCGAAGCCGCAAACTAACCAGAGTTGGCAGCGCTCGTGCTCTAACCAGAAGACAGATCGGCGCAATGATTTAACGGTGGCGCCGATGCCCAGAAGAAACCAGGTTCGACCCAGGATCCAGTACCTACGATCACAGAGATGCACGATCCGGTAAATCCTGGATCCGGCTTAAGAAAAAGGAGCTCCTTAACATGAATCGCACTTCGTTAACCGTTCTATTGGCAGTGAGCATGGCGGCCTCGGTCGGATGCGCCAGCAAGAATTATGTTCGTCAAGAGACCACGCCGCTGATCAACAAGACCAACGAACTTGACGACATGACCGCAAAGAATTCGAAAGACATTAAGGATGTTGACGCACGCGCCCAGGCTGGAATCCAGCAGGTGCAAGCCAAAGCTGCCGACGTGGACCAGAAGGCCCAGGCCGCCGGTCAGCAAGCCGATCAGGCTCAGACCCTGGCCAACAACGCCGTCCACCGCGTGGACACGCTGCAGAACGCCGTGGCTAACCTCGACAACTACCGGGTCGTGACCGAGACGGCGGTGCACTTTGGCTTCAACAAAGACAACTTGACCAAGGATGCCAAGGCTTCGCTCGATCAACTCGCCACCGACGTGCCCAATACCAAGGGCTACATTCTTACCGTCGAAGGTGGCACGGATTCAGTCGGCGATTCCGAATATAACTACGAACTCAGCCAGCGCCGCGCCGACGCCGTGATCCAGTATCTGGCGTCCGAACGAAATGTCCCGGCGTACAAGATTTATGTGATCGGCTTAGGCAAAGACAAGCCAGTCGATTCCAACAAGACCAGAGAAGGCCGTGCCAAGAACCGTCGCGTAGATGTGCGGCTCATGACCAACACCGACGGGAAGTGCGCCCGCCGCATCGGCAACGAATCAGCCGTCCGGGCCGTCCTTATAAAAAGTTTACCCTCCTCCCCGGAGGACTTCGCCAACACAGGCCGCTCCTTCCCCCGGAACGGCCTGCTTTTTTGCCTGTAAAATTTGATCGAAGTGCGCGCTTTGTGATTGAACGAGTTCTGCCAAATCAACTTTTTTACCCCGCAACGCGCTAAAATCTACCTATGCGCAGGATTGTCTTTACCGCCCTAATTTCCCTTTTTCTGGGAGGATGGGCGGTAGCCCAACAATCAGAACCCGATCAGGACCAACCGGGACAGAACCAGGCCCCTCCGCGATCGGACCACGACCGCAATGCCGAAGCCGGCGAGAGTTCCAGCCGCGATACCAGGGTTGACCTGACCCCGCCCAAAGACGACGCCAAGAACCATCCCAACAGTGGCGTGGTCGACACCAACCCCGAAGACGAACCCGCCGACGTCCAGGAGATGCATCCCTGGAACCCCTACCGCGCGATGAAGGACGATGAAGTCGGCGACTTCTACTTCAAGCGAAAAGCCTATCGCGCCGCCCTGGCTCGCTATCAGGATGCCCTGATCTGGAAGGAGAAAGACGCGATCGCCAATTTCCGCATGGCCGAGTGCTACGAAAAACTCGATCAGCCCGAGCAGGCAATCCCGCACTATCAGGAATACTTGAAGATTCTGCCCGAAGGCCCGCTCGCCAAAGAAGCCCACAAGGCCCTCGAAAGACTAAAGCCAGAAGCAAAGAATGAAACCTCGCAGAAGCCCCAGTCCAAGCCCTAGACCGTGCTGTATCACCAAAACTGTCATCCCGAGCAAAGCGAGGGATATGTAGTTTCTTCGCCGCGCCATACCGACAGTGCAAAACCTAGACTCTGGTTTTCCCTCACAACTCACTACTTCTCCACCCGGATGAACTCCCCGGTAGTTCCATTCACATCCACAATCAACTTGGCATCGTCCCGGCTGTTGCCGTAAATCACGTGCCAGACAAGCGCGTTGGTAGTGTGATTCCAATCCAAAACGTAAAGCACAGGCGTGTCAGGATTCTTCTCCAGCACTTTGTCCCCACCATGTTTCTGCGCCACTTCAAACGCCTTGTCCGAATCAATTTTCAAAAAGCCAATGTCGAAAACTTGCGTCGACGCATTCGTGGGACTATAGCTATCCTCGTTGCCGGGAGAGATTCCCCGCGAGGGCGCATCCGGCGCATCCGTGCCCGACCACACATAGGGCTTCGCGCTGCGAGTTGCCGGCGAGGCGAACGAAGCCCGCCACACCGCCGCCTTTCCGTCCTTACCTTTGGCATCAGCCATCGCCTGCGATTCCAGCTTGAACGGTTGCGCATCGCGCTGCCAGCCGCGCGCCGCGATGTAGAGTTTCTGGAAGGCATAGCGGCCAGTCTCCACGTCGGTGGCTTTGGGTTGCGGTTTCTCCGCCGGAGCCGGCGTGGAGGGTTGCGACGTACAGCCTGCGGTTATACCGATTGCTATCGCCAGCATCGCCATCAGCAAGTTTTTCATGGAGCCATCCAAAGCCGTGAAATTTTGCAACCGTCAATGCCGGAAATCATTCTACTAGAAGCAGCGCAGGAGTTCGTTCATGGATGCGTATCTACAAAGGTTACGGGACGCCATCACATCCGCCACCCACGGCATGACCACCGAAGATCTGCGGCGCCATCCAGAAGGCAAGTGGAGCACCGCGCAAGTGCTCGAACACCTCTATCTCAGCTACACCGGAACCGTGAAGGGATTCGAGCGCTGCCTCGAAGCCGGCAAGCCGCTGGCGCGCCCACCCGTGCTCAAGGATCGCATGAAAACCTTCGTGGTCACCGGACTCGGCCACATGCCCAAAGGACGAACAGCGCCGGAACGTACCCAGCCCCGCGGCATGCCCGCCGATGAAGTCACCCGCGAAATCGGCCCCCGCATCGCAGCCATGGACGAAGTAATCGCGCAATGCGAATCCCGCTTCGGCAAGCGCACCCGCGTCCTCGATCATCCCGTCCTCGGCCCGCTAACCGCCCGCCAGTGGCGAAAATTCCACTGGATCCACGGCCAGCATCACGTAAAACAAATTCAAAAGCTCCGCCAAGAAGAATGAAATAAAAAGATGATGGAGACGGGCGTCTCGCCCGTCCGTCCCGAATTTCCCTCCGAATTTCCTTCAGCGACCATCTCTCCACCCTCGGAGGCAATCCCATCTCCCGCGCCGCCGCTAACCCGGGCCAACTGAAAGTGTAGGGCGGACACTCCTGTCCGCCGCCGTTGAATTTAGTTTCGTACAGAATTCTCGTATGCCGAGCAGCCTGCAACGTTCCAGCAACCCGCCCAGCCCCACTTCCTCAGCGTCAGCTCTTACCGGCGACAAACTTATCCGTTGTCATCCTGAGGCAGCGGAGTCGCTCGCTCGCGAGCGACTCCCAACGAAGGATCTCTGCACTTCCTAACGACAAGGCAGATTCACTCGCACTCCGTGAAATTGGAATCGTCGAAATCGAGTTCGCATGGACAGCCACGGATCGCGAAACAAAAACGGAAGGCGCCACCGCGCGAGTATTCCTAAACCCAGGGTTAGCGCCCAAAGAACGGACGCGAACCTGGGGCACCGGGCTCAGGAACAGATGCACATGCTCGGGTATAACGACAAATCCAACCAAGTAGAATCCGTACCAACGACGTACTCTTTCCAGCGTGACAACGAAGGTTTCGCGCGCCAACCCGCTTCCCAGCAGCGGCACGCGGCGATAACAACTGAACGTAACGAAATGAACGTCACCAGCCTGCTGATACCTCGTCAATCCCCAGGGCATGGGAACGAGATTACTTGCCCGTGCAAGGTTCGGCTGTGACGGACGAACACCGACACGACCGGATGCAAAGTCCACAAGTCTAGCGGTCACGGGTAGGCCTCTAAAGGCCCCGCCCTCTCGCAAAGAACGCGAGAAGGGCAGGGCACCCGTTTTTTTGTGTGTGGCGAAAGCCTGGGCCAGCCCCCAAATCCCATCTCCCGCGCCGCCGCCCTCCTACTCAGAAGAGCTGCCGTCCGGCTTGAATAAGTTCTGCTCAGAACATTCGCCGTCCAGTTCTTGTCGTCGGGTTCTTCGCCCCGAGCCTTACCTGACTAGGGCAAACAAGTGCAAAGGCGGCGGATCGATTTTGAATCCTAATTCCTGTAAACAATAGTAAAAATAGGATATATGAGCAGTTGCAAAGGCCGCGCGAGCGGGGCATCTTCCACTGGCTTCGATGCAATCCGACTGCGGGCTGCCTTCCACCCCAATCCAACGAACCAATTTTAGTTTGGCTTGGTGCTTATCAAGTCGCTTACGTGAAAAGGAGACGTCAATTGTAAAATGTAAGTGATTGATTACACACTACTGTAATATTAATATTGTACTTACGTCATCATTCACTTGAATAAGTTCTGCTCAGAACATTCGCCGTCCAGTTCTTGTCGTCGGGTTCTTCGCCCCGAGCCTTACCTGACTAGGACAAACAAGTGCAAAGGCGGCGGATCGATTTTGAATCCTAATTCCTGTAAACAATAGTAAAAATAGGATATATGAGCAGTTGCAAAGGCCGCGCGAGCGGTGGCATCTTCCACTGGCTTCGATGCAATCCGACTGCGGGCTGCCTTCCACCCCAATCCAACGAACCAACTTTAGTTTGGCTTGGTGCTTATCAAGTCGCTTACGTGAAAAGGAGACGTCAATTGTAAAATGTAAGTGATTGATTACACACTACTGATAATATTAATATTGTACTTACGTCATCATTCACTTGAATAAGTTCTGCTCAGAACATTCGCCGTCCAGTTCTTGTCGTCGGGTTCTTCGCCCCGAGCCTTACCTGACTAGGGCAAACAAGCGAAAAATGCAATACTACGGAGCTGACAATTTTTTCGCCAACAGCTTCTGCGCCGAGTATTGACGTCGCTAGTAGAAAATATCCGCTTGACACGGTATAGCGCTTGGATTAGTGTATCCATGTTGGAGGACGAAATGGAAGAGATTTGCAAAGCGACCATCACGCTGGGCGATTCGAAGATCACGTTGGAAGGACCTGCTGGTTTTGTTCAGGCGCAGATTGAGAAGTTCGCAGGTGCCCAGCAGAGCATCGCTTCCCGCGGCGACACCGGCGCTGGCAACGGCGCTTTTGCTCAGGCTTCCACCGAAAAACAGCTCGTCGCTGAGAAGAGGCCGCGCGGGCACCACGAGATCGCGACTGTGCTCGCGTTTGCGCTGACCGAATCGGGGACGAAAGAGTTCACCGAGGAAGACATTCGCCGCGCATATATCCGTGCCGGCGTGCGGCCGCCGAAATACGTGTCTCAAGCCCTGCGGGACGCCAAGAACAAGTTCGACTACATCACGACCGGATCAAAGCGAGGAACGTATCGGCTCTCTAATCACGGAGACAGCGCGGTTAGGTTCGGCCTGCCGCGGTCAGCCTGATAGCCGCAACCCCGAGTGGACGGGCTAGCTTTGGAAGATAAGGAGAAGCAATGACAAATAAGAAGACGACCGCGATTGTCACGGAGATCGTGGAGCTATTAACGCCCATAGACTCAGCCGAGCGGGCTCGGGTGATTCAGGCTTCCCTAACATTGCTTGGGGAGACATTTCCCGTTGGACCGTCTCGCGCCGGCGAGGACGGCGGTAGCTCTGACGCAGATGACGGCGGTGGGACGTCATCGCTACCGGCCCGAGCTCGCGTTTGGATGAAACAAAATGGAGTATCGCTGGAAGAGCTGCAACAGATATTCCATTTGGAAGACGGAAGTTCTGAAGTGATAGCTGGCGAGATTCCTGGCAAGGACAAGAAGGCGAAGACATACAACGCATACGTCCTCGCCGGCTTGTCCAAGCTGTTATCCACCGGCAATCCCGCATTCGATGACAAGACTGCGAGGGCACTATGCGAGTCGTCGGGCTGCTACGACAAGGCCAACCACTCCGTGACCATAAAAGGAAGAGGAAATGAGTTCACTGGAACTAAGGAAAAAGGCTGGAGCCTGACGGCACCCGGGCTCAAGCGCGCAGCTGCCCTCGTAAAGGAAATGACGAAGAGCTGAGATGATCGACCCTACAATCAAGAATTCGCTGATCGCTCGCTTTCCAACGAACCTTGTCGACGAGCTGATCGAGTGCTACGTGGAGCAGAAGAAAAACTTCTATCTTGGTCGGATGCGACCGAACGAGGTAGAGGGTGGGAGATTCGCCGAAGCGGCCTTCAGGATGCTTCAACATGCTGCCGGTCTTTCCGTGACGCAGCTTGGAGTGCAGCTGAATACTGTCGGAATCTCACAAACTCTGGAGAATGCGACAAACGCGGTAGATTCTGTTCGATTCCACATCCCGCGAACGCTACGCGTGGTTTACGATATACGAAACAAGCGCGATGCGGCGCATCTTGGCGACGGAATAGACCCAAACCTGCAGGATTCCTCATTCGTGTCCGCCGCGCTGGATTGGGTTTTGGCGGAATTTGTCCGCCTCGCACGCGGAGTATCGCCCGACAAGGCGTTTGCGCTCGTGAAGGCAATTACCGTTCGTCGCGTTCCGGCCGTCGAACAATTCGGGGACTTCCTAAAGACGCTCCGACCTTCGCTCGGTCCTAGCGACCGAATACTTCTCTTGCTCTATCATTGCGCTGACGCCGGTGCAACCGCAGCCGAACTCTCCAATTGGCTCAAGCCCAAACAACGGACGAATTTGAGCCGAACGTTGGCGCAACTTGAGCACGATAAGGACTATATAGTACTCACTGGCGGGCGGTATCGGCTTACGCGAAGAGGCATTTCCGCAATCGAGGGCAGACATCTAGTAGAAATCGAATAATGTCCTTTCGGGGAAGGGGAGCTGGGGGGCTGGCCCATCCTTTCACTAAACAAAAACTGGGTGCCCCGTCCTTCTCGCGTTCTTTGCTTTGCGAGAGGGCGGGGCTTTTCGCTGACATCGCGCCGGCCGACGACTGGATACACGCCAAGCTGCTCACAACGACCGGCTGTCCAGCGCCTTCAATCTCGACCGCACCTTCCTCTCCAGCAGCAAAGGGCCGCGCACAGCGCCACGGCCCGACGGTCAGGACGCGTGACCAGCCCGCGTTGCACTGGGTTGCGATGCACGCAATCCGGCTCTCCCGTCAGTCTCTGTTCCCGGCAAACGTGGGAACCGCAGCGCATTTTATCGTTGACCGCTGGCCTCAACATCGGATAACCTTAGGACAACTTACATTATCTACAAGTTAATATTTGCTCTTTGACAATCCGGGGGGATGGCGTACGGCCCCCAGACCTAGCCCCAAAAAGCCACTCAGTCCCAAAATGGGAGAATCGCTTGA
>CAWISU010000015.1:0-63637 GCA_963838765.1 uncultured Acidobacteriota bacterium
CAGCAGACGCAGAAGCTCAATGAGATTCTGGATGTGGACGAGGGAGCCCGGCACGTGGGGAATGGTCGATCGCGCTGAATCCGCACATCCTTCAGCCGATGAAGGACATTCTCTTCGACGAGAAGATCGCCGGGAGTTTTCATCTGACACCCGGGCAGGCATACGAGGAGGCGGACAACGGCAACAGGAGCCAAATCCACTGGGATATGGTGTGCATCCAACGTCCGGAATTCGGCGGCGGGGAAATCTGGTTCGACGGCAAGCTGATCCGGAAGGACGGTTTGTTCGTGCTGCCGGAGTTGGTCAATCTGAATCCGCAGCCGGCTACGGCGCAAAATGAACCGGCCCGCCTCCGTCGGCCTGTATATCAAGCTGGCCATTGTGGCGGCGGCGACTGTTCTGCTGGGTGGGCTGATCTTCGGGGACATGTCACTGGAATCAATGGGCCGGACTATTGGCGATGGCCCTGGCGGGTTTATCGCGGGCTGACGCCGTATCTGGCGGTGCTTCTCGCGGCCGTTCCGTTGTTTATCGCGCAATGGTGGTTTTCAGCGGCGAAGGGGGCGGCGCTGCCGGGAATTTTGTTGATGATGGCGACGGTGTTGGCGTTTGAGATCGCCGTGCGCGGGCTGGATATGACGCCGTTCAATTTGACGCGGTTGGTTTCAATTACGGAGGAGCCGGGGACAACCGGGTATTTCACGCAGGCGGAGGGGCTGGTGACATCGGGCCGATCGGTTCGGGAGTATTTGGGGGAATATGTTTGTCTGATGCCGACGTTTCCGATGCACGCCTGCAACAAGCCGCCGGGGGCGACGTTGTTTTATGTGCCATTTTCTGCGGGCGACGCAGACGGAGGATGCGGCAGCCATGTGGGCCGCGCTGGCCATCGGACTGTTGGCGACGCTTAGCGTGCCGGCGACATATCTGATGATTCTGGAACTGACCGGGGATCGAACGGCGGCGTTTCATGGGGCCAGTTTCCTCTCGCTCTGTTCGGGGCTTGTGCTGTTTCTACCGGAATTCGATCAGGTTTATCCAGTCTTCACGTCGCGTTGCTGTTTCTGTGGGCCAAGTCGTTGCAATCGAAAAGTGGAGGGTGGGCCAGGTCGCTTGGCCTGGCGTTTTGCGTGATCTGTTTTCAGACGTTCAATCTGCTGGTGTTGGGCGTGTTCGTGGTTGGTTATGCCATCTTGATGTTTCGGAAGATTGGGGCGGGACTTATTTTCGGCAAGTTTTTATCGCGGCCGGGACTGTGATCGCGGTATATGGAACGTTGTGGTTGTGGTCCGGGTACAACCCGGTGAAGGCACTTCTGGTTGGCATCGCCAATCAAGCACGGCAGCAGCCGACGACCGGGCGGGTTTGGCCGCGAACGGTTCCGTTTGATCTGGCGGATTTGCGCTGGGGACTGGTTGGGTTTACGCTGTTGGCGTTGTTCTATCTCGTGGGAATTGTAAGGAAACGATCCAGGTTTGGATCGCTGGTGCTTTGAGCGTTGCTCAGCCGATGGTGGTGGCCATGACTGGGTTGCTGCCGGGGGAGACGGCGCGTGTGTGGATATTCATGTTTCCGCTGCTGATGCTGCTGGTTGGATTGGAAGTGGCGGGATGGCCGGCGCGGCGCGGTTCGTCGCTTCGGCCTGTCTTTGGTTATCTTGTTAGTCGCGCTCAGCAGTTGACGTATGTAGTGAACACAATGGCCAAGAGCTGCCGCCTTGTCAGGTTATCAAAGAACGCGGTTATCTTGTAGATAACCTGTGTTGTTACATAATATCAGTGGCGAGGGAATGAGATCAAGGGGGAAAGTGGACGGGCCCTGAAGACGTTTCCCGAACTGGGAAACGTAAAGTGCGCGAACTGTGTGGGCCTGATGGCGGTGTGGACGACTGACGGCTGTCTCCTCGGAATATGGCGAAGCCCAGGTTAGCGCCCGAAGAACAAGTGTCACGAGCCTGAATATACAAGGAGCGAGCGCGAGCCTGGGGCACCGGGCAGCATCAGGTTGTGGGCCACGCCCCTTCCTTTCCCAACAGTGAGGCTAAATCGACCCGATGTTGGATGGGGAGCTCAAACTCGTACGAGTCGGGTTCATTGATGACGTAGTACCCAAAGCCCTCATAAGGCATTCCCTCCTTGGCGTAAACGCAATAGAGGTGCGGACATCTGTAGTATTCGTCACCACTAAGGTCATAGTGCCGGATGTTGCGCCAGGGAATCTTTCCGGTCTCGAAGATCTTCGCGACGTGGAACCTGTCGGGGAATGTCTGCTGACTCTGGGCATAATCAAGCGATGCCCACTGCCTTGTATCATCTGAGACAAGCGCGTGCTCGATGCCGAGAATCCCCTCGATGCCATTGTGGTAGAAGTCGAATGACTCAAGTTTGAACCAGTCGCTGATCCCGGGACCTTCGTCAATCGATGGATACCTGGTTTCCCCAAGTCGATGCACGATAAACTCGCCCTCGGCGAACTTCCAAGGTCTGCTCTGACCAGGTGGTCTCTTCATTCGCTCTACGCTGCTCTTGAGCATCGCTTTTTGAAGGTCATCCCGTACCCGGTGGTCCCGTTTCAGTTCTGCCTCCATTCGACCGCTCGCGCGTCTTTGCGTGGAATTGGTCTTTCCTATTCTCTGCTTCGCATCCCACTCGGCGCCCAGCTTCCAACCGCGCAAGACTAAGGCTGTGAATCGAGCAACATCACTGTCGATCAACTTTGCACAATTCTGACAGAGCCAGATTCCGTTCGTTGCACTGGCTCTCTCCTTGTCGCTTAGGTTCGGATCGAAGCGCGGCCCGCCTGGAGAAGCCGCTGTGATGTGCGCCGCTACACCAACATCAATCACCTTTGATGGATCCGATTGAGGCGCGGTGGTGTGCGCCCTACACTCGGGGTTGGAGCAGAGCAGGCCAACTCGGTGAGCCAGTGACCTTCGGACCGTCTGCGAAAAATCATCCCTCACGGTAACCTCGTATCAGTTTGATCGTGTCGACGCTCCAGATTATTGAACACAGCCGCGTCGGAATGTGCTGACCCAGGTTAGCGTCAAAAACCGACGCGAACCTGGGGCACAGGGCTAGCGTAAACTCTCCGGAACTGATCGGATCGCTTCGGCGCCATAGCCGAGCAATGTTAGCGCCTGCCTTAGCAGTATCTTTTTGTTGTTTGTAGAGTTATTCGTGACAACCCAGGAACTCGTGTTTGGAATTCTTTTCGGATTTACACTGGTTCCGGAATTCTCCAATTCCTGTTCACTTCCTGCGATGTATCGCCTCTTTCGTCCTCCCAAAGACTGTAGAAGGGAAAACTTGCCAGGGTCTTGCTTTTCAAGGAAGGACAGGATGTTCAAGAACTGATCTACAACGCTCCGATTAGCGAGAAACTGCGGGCTTTTCACATAGTCAGAGAGAGCCTTGTCTCGCGGAGACGATTGGCTCTGTGGTGTCAGCGGCGGCGACGAGCGTTGACTTGCCGAAGAGGCCTTAGGATCTGGCGACGTTATTCGCTGCTGCATCCACTGACGCACGATTTGTGAATGTGAGAGTCCAGTCAACTTGTGCGCGAGTTCCAAATTTCCGAAAACTTGATCATCGACTTCGATTGTTGGCATATGTCGACTCCTTCAGAATAGTGTAGAGCAGTCGGACATGTCTGACAAGTCTAACAACTCTAACAACTCTAACAACTCTAACAACTCTAACAACTCTAACAACTCTAACAAGTCTCACAAGTCCTTTGATAACCTCGTTGTGCGCGGCGGGTGGCTCAGACTATCGGGGGGCTGGCCCAACTTTACGTTCCTTGCAGGTGGGAACGACGAGGTCGGCGGTCGCGGGTGGAAAATCGGGACGCAGGCTGCGCTGGTCGGCCACGGTCAAAGGCCAAAAGGGGGAAGGTCAAAATCCCCACCCTAACCTCGCGGAACAAGAGTGAGGTTGGGATCGGACTGTTTCCGCGACGTTAGGATGGGGTACCCGGCGCGAACATAAACAGCAGGTCCCCCTCGACTTCGCTCGGGGCAGGCTCTCCACTCCACAGATCATCGCTTTGCGATGATCGTTCCGGTCGGGATGACAGAGTTGGGGAGAGTTGAAATGGGGCGCAATACGTCCAGCGGTCAAAGGTCAAGATCCCCACCCTAACGTCGCAGAACAAGAGTGAGGATCGGTCGGACTATTTCCGCGACGTTAGGATGGGGCACCCCAGCTACTTGCAATCGACCTTGTTGTCCTGTGCGGCGGCGATCTGCCACTTACCATTGCGCTTCAACCAGGTATCGGTCCAGACCTGGCACTGCTTCGCGTCGGGATGCGTTTTGTCTTTGCCGATGGCGTGCTCGCTGCCGTAGATGATTGCGACGTCTTCGCCGAAGAAACGCACCTTGGCGTCGTCGAGTGCGCAGCCGTGGGCCGAGTATGGGCCTTTTTCATCGCGTAGCTCATCCGCCTTGGTGTAGCGCTCGCCCCGAGTGCTGGTGCCCTGGAAATCGTCGGCCAACAACTCAGAGACAACTCCGTTATTCGTGCAAACGCCTTCGGCCCACTTGCGCTCCATGTCGATCATGAACTGCGCGGTTTTGTCGTCGGCTGTGGCCCAATGGCTTTGCTGCGCGTAGGCGGCATTCATAAGGACTACGACGCACGTTACAAGGCACATCACGTGCAGAATTCGGTGACGCATCGTCCCTCCAGTATTTGAGTCACTATACACAGGCAGCAGTGTGCACAGCGACAACTAATTGGTGGGCGCGACTTTGTCCGCGTCGTGTAACGCCATGACGGCAAATTTCCAGTCGCTAGCTCTGGGCGGCACGGCTAAGGAGGCCGCGGGAAAAACTCGTCGGGCGCTGTGGTTTTGAAGGGGCACGGCTTCAGAGGTGCCTTTCCCAAAGCAGGTAAGGAGATGGCCCGCTCTAGTAATGAAACCAGAAATCCTGCTGGGCGCTCAAACTGGGGAACTTTATTGTTGCTCGTCATCCCTTACGCCGCTTTCGAGACCTGGTTCGGCAAAACCAGGCTATGAACAGCCAGCGCGAACATCACATAAGACCATCCACGCAGAACCAGTGAGATGCCCACCGCCAGGCCGATGAACCATATTCCGGACCATGGCCACTCCGCCCAAAGCAGGATGCCCAAGCCGACGGTCACCAGTCCGTCGAAAACCGCCCACCCCCAATTAGGGAATTTCAAATGGAGGGCGGCGATGACTCGAAAGATCCCAATGACGGTGAAAAAGGACGCGAACAGCAGCGTCAAGGCAAGTGCGCCTGCAAGCGGGTGGGTTACGACGAGCAGGCCAATCAGGATTCCGAGAGTTCCGCCAATCAAATGGAGGAAGATCCCGCCCCACGCCCGCACTCGAAATGTCTGAATCAATTCCACGATGCCGCTGATCACGAGGAGCCAGCCCAGTACCAGCACGGTCCCAATCGTGGCCGCCGGCGTGATGAAGAAGGCGATGGTTCCGAGAATCACCATGACGATTCCAAGCGTCAGCAACCATCCCCATTTGTGCCTCAAGTGGTCGAATTGGATCAGCGATGGAGTTGTGCTCATGTGTCCTCCGAAAATGAAGATGATTGTTGCGATCAAGATGTGGGGACGGTAAGCAGTCTTCACATCTTGCATCTTTCTTAGAGATGCTACGGGCGAGCTGCCAGTTACATTCCTCATGAAAATGAATCCAGACTCAGATAGCGCAGGCTGGTCTCATCCCAGAGTAAGAGAAGCTGGTACGACTTCAGAACTATGGACAACCGGGTGTATCTTCATTACATCAATTTGGAGTTGCCGAGGTCCTTCTATGCCTGTGATTCGTGCGTGTAAGGTTTGCGGACGGAACAATCGCATTCCGGCGGCGCATCTGGCCGATACGGGCCGCTGCGGCGCCTGCAAGTCTCCCATTCCGCCGGCAGACGAACCTCTGGAAGTAGATACCCCGCTGTTCGACGAGATCATTGCCAACGCCCGCGTCCCGGTGCTGGTGGATTTCTGGGCTGCCTGGTGCGGTCCCTGCCGCATGGCCGCGCCCGAGGTTGCGCGCACCGCGGCTGATATGGCCGGACGAGCCATCGTTATTAAGGTCGACACCGAGCGCTATCCGGAGTTGGCGGGGCGGTACAACGTGCGAGGCATCCCAAACTTCGCAGTCTTCGCCCATGGACGCCTTGTGTCGCAGCAAGCTGGTCTCGTAAACCACGAACAAATGGAAAGTTGGTTGGCCTCGGCCAAAACCACGTCGGTGGCTTGACCTTTCGCCAAGCCGATCTGAATTCGCACGTCTGACCAAGCACTGATTCTTCGGAGCATGTCGTTGGCTGCTTGCACGAGGGAGGCTGTCCGAATCTGGACAAAGCGTCCCACAATCGCGCAATCCGCGGCAGAAGACGGCCTGCCATTTCGAGCTATCACGATCATAGGAAAGAGCTTGATTGATCGGTACAGTGGATTGCGATTTGCTTCCCTGTCATCGATATCGTTTGGTTGATTAAAATGGCGCAAAACGGATGCAAGGCTAGCGTTTGCTTCCATCGCTTTCGGGACTGACTTTCGGGAAGGCAGACCAAAACTATGTCATTCCTCAACGACCTCAGAGTTGCGGTCCGCTCGCTGGCTCGAACCAAGGGGCTTGCGGTCACGGTGGTGCTGACGCTGGCGCTGGGCATCGGCGCTAACGCCGCCATCTTCACGCTCGTACGCGGCGTGCTGCTCAAGCCTCTCGTCAACCGCGACGAGAACCGGCTGATCTACATCCGCCAGAGCGCGCCGGGCATCGGCGACGAGAACTCAACGTTTTCCGTGCCCGAAATCCAGGATTTGCGCGCCAGCGTCAAAACCCTGAGCGCGTTGGGTGACTTCTCCACCATGGGTTTCACCATGATCGGCCTCGGTGAGCCTCGTTCGATACGAGGTGGCGTTGTCAGCGGCACGTTTTTCGACGTGATGGGCCTTCATCCCGTGCTCGGCCGCCTCATCGGACCTCAAGACGACGGTCCCAAAGCTGCCGGAGTCGTGGTTCTCACCTATCGTTTCTGGACGAATACTCTTCACAAAGATCCTTCGGTCATCGGCAAAACCGTTCGCCTGGGTAGCATCGGTGATCGGTCTGCGACAATCATCGGCGTCCTCGAACCCTGCGTCCCATATCCCGAAGATACCGAAATCATCGCCAATGTGGTGACCAGCCCGCATCATCTTTCCGCAACCATGGTCACCGGCCGCGTCCATCGCATGACAGAGCTTTTCGGCCGTCTTGCTCCCGGCATCACTCTCGATCAGGCTCGCGCTGAGTTGGGCTCCGTCTACTCTACGATGAAGAAAGACCACCCCGAAGCGTATGCGGCACAAGCGGACTTCCAGATAGGGGCCAAGCTGCTTCGCGATCAGATCACTTCGGGCGCGCGGACCGTGCTGCTGGTGCTGCTGGCGGCGTCAGCGCTGGTGTTCATCATCGCGTGTTGTAACGTCGCCAACCTGATTCTGGCACGGACAGTTCGCCGCGAAGGCGAACTGTCGGTCCGCGTGGCGCTGGGCGCAAGCACAGGCGCGCTGCGCCGCATGCTGTTGGCCGAAAGCCTTCTGCTCTGCGGTGCGGGCGCGGCAGTCGGTGTAATGAGCGCGCAGCCGATGGTGGCCATCCTGGCCCGTTACGCCTCGCGCTTCTCGGTTCGCGCGCTCGATTTGACAATTGATACCAGCCTGCTCTGGGTAGGAGCGGCGCTGGCCATCGTCGCCGCAGTGATTCTGGCATTTGTCCCGCACCTGCCGTCGTCCGACACGTCGAATGGACTCAGCCTGTCAAGCGGGAGTGTGCGGATCACCGGCAGCACCAGCCGTCGCCAGCGGATTTTCGCGGTGACACAAATCGCCGCGTCGTTCGTGCTCTTGGCCGGCGCAAGTATGTTGATCACTACCCTGATGGCACTGCAAAGGATGCAGACGGGTCTGGACACGCAGCACGTCCTGGCCATCGACGTTCCCGCTATGTCCTATGGCAAGACGCCTCAGCAAGTCGTTGATTTCTACAAGGAAGCGATGCGTCGCATTGATGCCCTACCCGGCGTGAGCAAGACTGCGTTCGGCGACGTGGTTCCGTGGCGCGATGGCAGCCCCGGTTCCGGTCTTCAGTTCTCCGGCGATGGTCACGTCCATGCTCCCGGCGTGGAGGATCCCCGCGCGCAGTCGCGTGTAATCTCTCCCGGATTTTTTGCGGCGCTCGGCGTTCCCATCATTGCCGGCCGCGATTTCAATGCGCTCGACAACCAGGATAAAGAAGAGCCCGTGGTTATCGTCAGTGAGACCCTTGCACAGCGTATGTTCCCCAATCAGGATGCCGTCAATCGGCATGTTTATTGGACGGATCCCGTGTTGCAATTCTTCCCTGGGACCGATCGCGAAAAGTCGCGCCTCATCGCGCCGCACCGCATCATCGGTGTCACCGCCGATATCGACGACGAACACCTCGTTCCTGAGCCCATTCTCACGGTCTATAGCCCCTTTGAAGAGGGTCTAATCTTTGGCGGTCGCCTTTTCATCCACACCGGGGCAAATCCTTATTCGCTGGTCCCGCCAGTCACGCGCATTATTCGCGACATGTCCGCCGATCAACCGGTTGAGCATGCTGCCACGCTCGAAGACGTCCGCGCCGAGGTGCTCACCCCGGACCGTTTGAACTCGCTGGTGTTCGGCGTGTTCGCGGCGGTCGCGTTGGCAATTGCGTTGGTTGGCGTCGCAGGCGTGCTCGCGTTTTCTGTCAGCTCGCGGACGCGCGAATTCGGCATCCGCCTGGCGCTGGGATCGCAACCACGGAGTCTCCTGCGCGGCGTCATCGCAGAAGGCGCTGTGATGGCTGCGGCGGGCGTCCTCGCAGGCGCGGCATTCGGGCTCGTGGCGGCGCGTTTGGCGGCCAGCTATTTCCCAGACATGAAGATGCCGGGCGCCTTGCCCGTGGTCCTCTCTGCGTTCGTGCTGCTAGCGGCCGCGATCGTCGCGTCGTCCCTGCCGGCCGCCCGCGCCGCCCGCATCGACGTCATGGAGGCGCTTCGCGCCGAATGAAATGCACTTTTATTTCTTTCCCTGCGGTTTGTGAGCTGCGTACTCGCCCGCGCCCATGAAGTGCAGAGAAACGTAGGGCTCCTCGCCTACGACCCAGCTGTCGTGGCCGGGCTCAATATAAAAGATGTCGCCCGCCTTCATCTCGATCACTTTGCCATTGTCCATTGCAGCCGTCGCGCGCCCCGAGAGCACCATTCCAACATGCTCCACGTCGCAACTCTTTTTCCCAAGGGACTTGCCCACATGCACCGACCATCGCCATCCCGGTGAATACGTGGCCCGGCCAATTGTCATTCCCCCGATGTGGACCACTTCGAATTTGCCTTTCTCGAAATCTCGCACTTCGTCAGGCTGCTCAAAACTTTTCAGAATTACCTCAAACATGATCTCCTCCGGACCGGCCTTCCAATACACATGTGGAGAAGGTCCTTCCATTCTCATCTGCTTACGTTAAGCTTCACAGGCTGCGGAGAAAAGCTCAATGTCCAATGCGGAATTGGCACTAGGAGCTGATCAAGTCACCAGCTACACACAAGTGGATGTACATGCCCCGACGATGTCAGTCTGATTTTCCCCGGCTGGCTGGCGGCACAATTCCGTTCATCCGAAGATACTCGACCATCTGACCGTAATGATTGGAGGCGTGGGTGATGCCGAATATTGCCAGGCGCAGACGCGACGATTTGCTGTTCTCCGCGGGCTGCAACATGTTCTCAGTCGTCAGGCTGGCCGCGGCTTTGTGACCCAGGGCAAAAGAATCCTTCAGGAAGTTAATGATGTTGGCTTTGGTCTTCAAGCTGTCGGGGCCATTGCCGTCCTTCAGGCCTTCCGGCAACTTGTCGCCAGTAAGGTGAGACCATATGAAGTAGTTGGAAGCGGCGACGTGTTTGACCTGCACGGCAAACGTACGCACACCTTTGAAGTCGTCCCCTGGAATGTTCAAGCTTTCAGGAGAGAAGTTGTATTTATCGTCCGGCATTGCTTCGGCAACTTCCATAATTTGCTTTTCGATGTTGCTGATCTCGCCGTCTATCATTGAAGCTATCGTGGGCGGCGGAGGCTGCTGCGACGGTTGTGCCTGAGGCGCGCTCGCGGTGGTGGTGCTTGTTGTGCCCTGTCCCAGCGCGGCAACACAGAAAATGAGTACTGCGAGCGGCAAATAGATTCCTACTTGTTTCATGAGATTGGATCTCCTTAGTGTGTTGAACTCACGAAATATCGATTTTCAAGTGCTTTCCCTGACTCCCCCAGCCTGCTGAGCACTCGCTTAGACGGAGTGTGACTCCAGAAGTTTGAGCAGAATTTCAGAGCATACGTCGAAAACGGCCAGATTATTGGAAAGCTTACATAACATTTACTGATGAAGCTGTTTTGTTAGGTGAATTCTGACCCCATCTGCGAAACCAGCCGTCCGTAAAACTAACAACACAGATTGCTGGTCCGACCGTGATCTGTTCAGACGCAGCGCCAAGAATCACAGGTCGACAACGACCGAAAACATTTGGTCCAAAGCAGCGTTCACATGAATGCGTGTCGTATCAAGAAGAGGAATTGCGCCTTCATCTTGATTTCGCAGGATCAGAGGTAATTCCGTTCCTCCCAGAATCAAGCCGTCAATGTTATGGCGCTGTTTCAGTGCGTTCGCGATCCCGAACAAGCGCTCCCGTGTCTCACCCAAAAAGACTCCGTTCACCAGTTCGGTCACGTATTTCTCGTGAATGTAATTCTGCTCCTCCAATTCAGGAATGGTCACAGCGATCCCTGCCCTCCCGAAGATTTTCTGGTAAAACCCGGCTTGCATAGTGGAGCGGGTACCGAAAAGGCCGAGTCGCCTCAGGCCCTGAGCTCTCGCAAAATCGCAAGTCGCTTGCACAATGCTGATCAACGGCAGCGGCGAGCGGGTCGCAACCTCATCAAATACGATATGCGGCGTGTTCGCTGCCAAAATCGCAAACTCTGCGCCCGCTCGTGCAAGCTGCTGCAAACTTCCAAGAAGATATTCGACCAGTTCCTGCAGCTTACCTTGAGCCACCAAGGCCAGCAGTTTGTTGACATCAATGCTGCTGGATTAGTCAGAGGAGGATAGCTTCCGTCCGAGACTCGTTCGCGATAGCCGGCAATCAAAAGTCGGTAGTATTCAACGGTGGATTCTGGTCCTATGCCGCCGACGATTCCCAGCGTCTTCATTCGTAGCCCTTGTAGCCTTGATGTGAACTAACAAAGATGTGAACTAACAAAGATGTGAACTAACAAATCCGTGGCGGGTCCGACCCAGTCACTTGCAATCGAATCTGTCTCCGTGACTCGGCGGACACGAGATCACAAGAAACTCGACCGGCTGCGGCGATTCGTTTCTTGCCTGATGCGCAACCATCGGCTCAACCACAACCGAATGCCCCGCCGGAATCCTGACGGCCGATCCCGTTTGCATCGTCAACTCGCCGCGCAGTACGTAGAAAAGCTGCCGGGACTTGCGATGGTAATGCATAACCTCGCTTGTCCCTGCGGGCATGCTCTCCTGGATCACCTGAACCTCGGCGCCTTTCAGAAGGAACCAACCGTCGCATCGCTCCCCCCAGATGTAATGCTCAGCGGTGTCCGTCGAGATCAACTGCAGACGATGTGGTTCTGTCATTGCTGTAATTCCAAGTGAAGAGACCAAGGCTAACCTGAAAATCTCCGCCACGCAATCCAGTTCCCTCGCCTGCGCGCCTTCCATATTAGATCCGCCCAGCAAGCCTCTCAACCGTAGGGAAGATAAAGGATGGCGTAGAACGCTTGAAAAGTGCCTTTACCCGGGCGGCGTTCACAGACTCAAAGAAATCCTGGTCTCGTTCTTCCCTGTGTCTCTGTGACTCTGTGGTGAACCCGCCGTTTATCGCAAGGCCAAACGCATAGCGTTTCCCTGCCGCTCAAAGTTGATGCGCAAGATGATTGGATGGTCCTTGGTGAAATTCCCCAGAATACTCGCGGACTGTTCGTATTTCTCCGGCGCCGAACGCACCCGCACCAGCAGACGATGCGGCCCGGCGGCAAGCCGCACGCTTTCCGTTTCCCGGACGTCGGTTCGAAACGGATTCCAATGCTTCTTGCTCTGGCCGTGCAACGGATGTTCATAAGTCAACTTGTCATCGACCCACAACGAAAGATCTGCCGAGGAGAAACGATGTTCGATCTGTATGTTGAGTGTCGAATCCGCAACCGCTTCAATGGAAGTTGCAGCCGGTTTAGGAGCACTCTTGGATTCCGTCTTTCCGGCGCCGCTGTGGACAATGGTTTGGGTCTGATGCGCCACCGCCGGTCCTGCGCTCGCGCGAGCAGCTACTGGCTGCTCAACGGAACTCGAGACAGAAACGCTCTGACTTGGCGCGGGCGATGGCCGAGCAGATTGGTGTGCGCCATGCTGGCCATGGTGACGATAAGCCAAAACGCTCAGAACTATCATCGCAACCAGGACTCCAAGCCCTACGCGCACCAAGGGCAGGCGCCACCGCGATAAGACCTGTCGCTGAATAAATGAGGGCGCTTTCCGGGTCGCATAAGTCATTGCTTCATAGAAAGCAGCCGGAGCGAAGTTCACGGAACGAGTGTCAGTGCCGATCTCGCGGCCCGCCCGAGCGACTCTCGTTCGTGGAAACCACGAGGGACGTTCGGGCTCTCGCGGGATTACTTGCCCCCGCTCTCGCAGTTCATGGAGATCGAGAGCAAATTCCAACCCGCGCTGGTAACGTTGTGCGGGATCTTTTGCCATGGCACGGGTGATGACGGCATCCAGTTCCGGCGGAAGTTCAGGATCAAGCGCAGTAGCGCGCAGAGGATCGCGGTTGGCTACCTTAAAGCAAACGGTCGCAGTACTGTTGCCCTGAAAAGGCCCGTACCCGGTAACCATGCGGTAGAGAATCGCCCCTAACGAAAACAGATCCGAGCGATTGTCGACCGGCTCTCCCTCCAACTGTTCCGGCGACATGTAAGCCGGGGTACCCAGCACCCGCCCCGGAATCGTCTGATAGGCCAAATTCATTTTCGCTACGCCGAAATCCGCGATCTTGGCATGCCCGTCTGGCGTCACCAGAACGTTGGCGGGTTTCATGTCGCGATGGACTACGCCCTGGCCGTGGGCATGATCAAGTGCTTCCGCCAGTTCCTCACTTAATAGCAGCGCCGTGGCAAGCGGCAGCTTCTTGGATTCTTCCGAAAGCATCCGGTCCAGCGATTGGCCCGCAATATATTCCATAACGATGTAAGCGATATGCCCCTCAGGGTCCTCGCCCGTATCGAAGATGGTGACGATGCCGGGATGCAACAAGCGACCAGCCGCCTGCGCCTCAAGAAAGAAGCGCTCTCGATATTCGCGCTCTTCCTCGGAGTTCTGGGTGGAAAGCGAGATCGCCTTGACCGCGACAAAACGGTCGATCTTGGGATCGCGACCTTTGTACACTACTCCCATCGCTCCGCGACCGAGCTCAGAAATGATCTCGTATCGTCCGAACCGCTTACCCCAGCGGGTTTGCATTTTGCTCAAAGGTTGTCGCTCTCCGCAGAACACACCTGCTTCCAGTTTAAAGTGGCTCCCCCCGCTAAGTGTGTTCGCCGCAATACCCCCGGGGTTACCGCAGTAATCGTTTTCCCGGAACGGTGGAGTACCCGCGGGATTCTGCCAGCCGCGGCGGGCTACGTGGGAACCACAATTCCTTCCCGTCTCGCAGGACTTTTTTGATATAGTGCCCAACACTCGTTCTACAAGTCATTGGATCGGGCACCAGCATCGCATTGGGACTCCAATGGGACGCATCTTTGTAATCTTCATTCGCCGCTTGCGGCTTCCCTTCCTGCTCCTCGCGGGCTTCGGCGTATTGTGCGTACGCGTCTACATGAGGCTGGAGGGTCTGCGCTGGCAGGATGCCACCTTCTGGATCCTCAATCCCCACGCCATCGATTACCATAGCGTGCACGATGCCACCAAGTTTTTCGCCCTGTTCGTCTTTATCGGAGTTTTCGCCTTTCAGGTCTGGATCGCAGAACGGGTCGCAGTCACCATCTTCAGCCGGCATGGCACGGAGGTTTGGAAATCCATGGTTAACGAAGTCAGCCTCGAAAAAGTCAAAGGTCACTTCATTATTTGCGGATACGGCCAGGTCGGCCGCACCGTGGTCGATCAGTTGACCCGCCTCAAAATTCCCTTCGTCCTCATTGAAACCAACGAAGGCCTCTATCGCGAACTCCTGAAAGACGGTCTCCTGGTCATTCAGGGAGACGCCAAACGTCATGATATCCTGCAATCCGCGGGAATCGAACGCGCCATGGGAATCTGCATCGTGATCGATAACGACGCCGACAATCTGTACATCACAGTTACCGCCCGCGCTCTGAATCCAAACGTGAAAATCATCACTCGGGCAGGCCAACAACGTTACGCCAATGCCATTCGCAACTCCGGAGCCGACGAGGTAATCATCCCGGAATATGAAGGCGGCCTGATGACCGGCAGAATGATCCAGAAATACTACCCGCTGAAGACCAACCTGCAATAAGTGCGCGGCAGCCCGTTCGACGCACTAGGGTAAGAACCAAAAACTCGCGGTGAGCAGTAGACCAAAGACCAGCGCCTGCGCCAGTTCTGTCCAACCGAGCCGGCGCACCACGATTGGCTGAGGCTTTTTCGCGAACCAAATGAAACCACGAAACAACACGGGCACGAATGCAATCAGCGTGAATTCTGGAAACCAGCGGAATTGGTACGCAAGTATTAACAACCCCGCGAGCATCACTTGCCCCGCCAGGAAACTCCACCCTACGCTGAACTTCTCGCTCAACCCCGCCGCTCGCGCACCGCGAATTCTAAGCCACACAAAGTGGACCTGGTCGGCGGCGAACAGCCAGTTGGCCAACCACAGGCCCCACGCTTTGGCATCCAGTCGCCCCGTGGCCGCGTAGTATGCGGCGGGCGCAGTCGAGGTCAGCGCCAGGGCGCCCACAATTTCTGCCGCCATGCGCGTCGCTCGTCCCATTTTCTTCAAAAACATCTGCGTCGCAAACGCAGCCCCGGAAATCAATCCAAGCCATACCAGGCCAAAGTTTTTCCCGTGCCAGAGAAGCGCACTCAGAGTCACTGCGGATATCGCGGCGAGCGGCAAAAGGACGCCCCGCACCAATTGACGCTCCTGACGGGTCTGGACACGTATCGCGCCAGTCCCGATCCAACTCTCAACCGGCGTTCTCAGCCAAAACAGCGCCAGCACCGCCGTCGTCAACAGCAGAACGGGAGCAACACGTCCTCCGGCCAGCAAGCCAACCGCCGCGCCCGTAGCCAGTGGAACCAGCAACATTCCCCATGCTCCATGCTCACGCGGCACCACCAGGGCACGCCGGCGTTCTCTCTGCGGAACAGTCAGCTTGTCGGTGCTTTCACCCGCATCCGAGCCAACTCTTAAAGTGGACAGTCTTTCTAATTGTGGGGTGACCATCTGCAAACAGCTTCGCAAAGACACTCTGCCTCTACCGTGAGCAAGCTCACCGCTCCTTGTGATTAAGCTCACACTCCGACCCGCAAGTATTTCATTCAAAACATGCTCAATCCCGTTCCACGCCTTTACAGTCAAGCCGGTTCCGACATAGAGTTAGAGACCGACAGTCGAACAGCGGAGTTGCTATGTCGCGACCTGGCTCAAATCACAATCCTGCCGCACCCTCGCTTTCAGTCAAAACCATGGTTGAAGTCCTTCTGTCCAGCGACCTCCTCGAAACCCTCCCCGACGCCATCGTGGCCGTCGATCGCGATGGAACCATCGTCCAAGTCAATTCCCAGACACAAACCCTGTTTGGCTATGACCGCGACGAACTGGTTGGCCAGAAGGTTGAAATGCTCGTCCCCGACAGTTATCGCCACCAGCACCACCATCATCGCAAGAATTTTGCGCAAGCTCCGAAAACGCGACGCATGGGAGCGGATTTAGATCTTTACGGAAGACGCCGCAACGGCACGGAATTCCCCGTAGAAATCAGCCTCAGCCCAGTCTCCTCCGAAAACGGAACATTTGTCCTAAGCGCGATCCGCGACATCAGCGACCGCAAGCGAATTGCCGAAGAACTGCGCCGAGCCAACGAAGAACTGCATCAGAAAACGGCCGAGCAACTGGGCGAATACCGTACCAGGCTCGCCTCGATTATTGATTCCTCCGAAGACGCGATCCTGAGCAAAGACCTGAACGGAATTATTACCAGTTGGAACAAGGGAGCCGAACGCATCTATGGTTACGCCCCAGAAGAGGTCGTCGGCAAACACATCTCCCTTCTAACTCCCAGTGATCGTCCTGACGAAATCGCGGAGATTCTAGAGAAAATTGCGCGCGGCGAAGGCCTCGAGCACTACGAATCAGTGCGCGTCACCAAGGACGGACGCCGCCTGAACGTCTCCATTTCCGTATCCCCGTTGCGCGATGCCACCGGTGAAATCGTAGGAGCGTCCGCAATTGCTCGTGACATGACCGCCCAGAAGCGCGCCGAAGGCCAGCTTCGTCAATCCCAAAAAATGGAAGCGATTGGCCGCCTCGCGGGTGGCGTAGCCCATGACTTTAACAATGTCCTGGCGATCATCAACGCCTGCCGCGAATTTCTTCGCGACCGCATCGATGCCGGCTCCGACTCCTCGCTCTACGTCGACAACATCAAGAAGGCAACCGAGCGCGGCGCGTTATTGACCAAGCAACTGCTCGCCTTCAGCCGGACGTCAGCCATCCAACCCCGTCTCCTCGATTTGAACGAACGGTTAAAGGACGTCAGCAAACTCCTGCGCCCACTCATGGGAGACGATGTCGAGATTCTCGTAGCCACCAAATCACCCGTAGCCGTAGTCGAGGCAGACCCCGGCCAACTCGACCAGATCGTGATCAACCTCGCAGTAAATGCGCGCGACGCCATGCCTCGCGGCGGCAAGTTGATTCTCGAAACTTGCGCCGTGAGATTTGATGAGGCCTTCGCCGACCGGCATCAAGCCGTGCCAGCAGGAAAATACGTTCAGCTCGCCGTCAGCGACACCGGCAGCGGCATGGACGAAACCACTATCTCGCGTATCTTCGAGCCCTTCTTCACCACCAAAGAGGTCGGCAAAGGATCTGGTTTAGGCTTGGCCACCGTATACGGCATTGTGAAGCAAAGCGCCGGCCACATCCTGGTCTACAGTGAACCCGGGCACGGAACCACCTTCAAGATCTATCTGCCCAGCGCAGATCACAAAGTCGGCCTCGCATCCAAACCTGAACCTGAGACTGTCAGTCCGAAGCGTGAGGGCACGACCATCCTCCTCGTCGAAGACGACGAAATCATGCGCAGCTTGACCAAACAACTCCTGCAGGAACATGGCTACACCGTATTCGACGCGAACGACGGCAAATCCGCCCTCGAATGGATCCAGTCCCACCCCGAACCCATCGACCTCCTCTTGACCGACGTAGTGATGCGCCGCATGAACGGTCCTGAATTAGTGGAGCGCCTAACCCCCTCGCATCCCACCCTCAAGATCGTCTACATGTCCGGCTACACCGGCGAACTAATGGCCGAGCGCGAAGTGTTGCAGCGCGGCATAACCCTCCTCGAAAAGCCTTTCACCCGAACCGCCCTGCTGAACACGATCCATACGACATTGGGTGAAGTTCCGGCCACCCAGACCTAGAATGGGACGTCCTCGTCCGCACCGACGCAATAAAGCTTGACACCATTCGTGACCCGGCATACCCTTCGGTCCCATATGGAAAAACAGGTTCTGCCTGGCGCGCACCGTCGCACTCGTTCCCATAACCAACCCATCGGTGATGGAGATCACACAGCGCTGTGTGAAAGCACGCAGACTGAGTTACCACCCAAGTGACGCAGAATCCAGTCAAATTAAAGTGAGCCATTTGTTTTGTTAGCTTTGCAGGAACTTAGCTGAAGTCTACGCGAACCCAGAGATTGGCGAGGCACCTGCCATAGTAGCTGTGAGCGGAGGCACTATATGGCCACACACATCGTAAACCACACGCAGAAACTGACGTCAGCCGACAAAACCTTTGGCGATCTTCCCCCAGCCGTAGTCAATGCCCTGGAGCAGGAAGCCCTCACCACCACCTATCCCACGGGCGCAGTGTTGTTCGCCGAAGGCCAGGCTCCACGCGGAGTCTTCATCGTCCGCCGCGGCCGGGTGAAGCTTTCCATTTGTGGCAGTGACGGCCGCACCCTGATCCTGCGCATTGTCGACGCCGGTTGCCCGCTGGGAGTCGCCGCCGTAGTTTCCGGACGCCAGTACGAAGCCACCGCCGAAACCCAGGAACCGTCCGAGATCAGTTTCCTCCGGCAAAGCGATTTGCTGCGCCTCATGCGCCAGCACGGCGAACTCGCGCTGTGGGTAACGCAACACATTAGCCAGGACTACGCCGGTACCTGCCGCGAAATCCGCGACCTCATCCTCTCCGACTCCGCCAGCGAAAAGCTAGCCCGCTTGATGGTGGGATGGCTTGATCAGAACACGGCATCTACGAATCCGACCCAAGTGAAAATGGCTCTGACTCACGAAGAGATCGGCCAAATGATCGGTACCTCGCGCGAAACGGTAAGCCGCCTCTTCGCCGGCTTCAAAAAGCAGCGCCTGATCCAACAAAACGGCTGCACGCTGGTAATCCCCAACCGCGTAGCCCTGGAATCCCTGATCACAGCGTAACGAAATCGCAACCGGGCCGGTCATCGTCCACCGGCCCAGTACTCCTCAAAAATTTGAAGCTGTCGTCCTGAGGAAGCGCCGACCTTTGCAAAGCGAAGCCCTGCCGACGAAGGATCTATTTATCTGTGCCCGCATCAGCAGGAGGCCGCAGCTACTTGCTGATTGCCAGGCCAATCGGCGCGAAGAACTGCCCATTCCCCTGCCCATACGATCCGAACTGGCTCACGTAGGTTCCGTTGCTATCAAACACCTGCACCCGATTGTTGCCGGTATCGGTTACATAAACCTTTCCACCAGCCCCGAACGCGATGCTGGACGGATATTGAAACTGCCCATTGCCCGAGCCTTGAGTTCCAAACTGACTCTGGTAGACTCCATTCTTGTCGAACACCTCCACCCGATTATTCCCACTGTCTGCCACGTAAATGTTCCCGCTAGAGTCAACCGCAATGCCCTCGGGATCGTTGAACTGCCCCTCGCCCGAACCCGCCGATCCAATGGTAGCCAGGTATTTCCCACGCCCGTTGAACTTGACCACATTGTTACCACCCGTGAATGGATAAACGTTGGTCACGTAAATATTGCCGCTGCCGTCGAGGGCAATCCCTACCGGCTGAACCTCAAACGTCGTAACCGGTGAACACTTCGGCACGCCGACATTTGCCATGCAGACAATGTGCAGAAACTTCCCCGACCCGTCGAACTCCTGCATGTAATAAAAGTCGGGACTAGTAACCCACACATTGCCCGTGGCGGTAGTGGCGACCGCGCCAACATTGTCGAAAATTCTGCGCCCAATCGACCCGTGCGCGCAGGCACCAAAGTGCAGAATAAACTTCCCTTTGCTATCGAACTTGTCCGCCCGGCAGTGCGAATTGCCGTCTTTCACGTAAACGTTGGTGTTGCTGTCCAACGCAATACCAGTCGGCAAATCAAACGAGTGCCTGAACTGGCTCCGGTAAACGTCATTGCCGTTGAATCTCTGGACGCGGTGATTATCGCTATCAAGGACGTAAATGCTTTCGCCGGAAGCCCCCGAGCCCGTGAGAGTCCCCGCTCCATCAGCGCCAAATCCTACGGCACTCAGCCCAACCACCAACACCGCAACAAGCACAAACAAGCAGCGCGAGCCTTCGATGCCTACCTTCATGATGTCCCCTCCAGAGCGCCAAAGTCCGAAACCACGGCCACCATCTTACTCCCACCCACACCAATTCCAACCTTTTTGCGTCACCTGGATAGTTTTTGAAGGGGCCCGGCTTTCAGCCGGTCCGTCAACGCGACCATGGACATTGGGTTTTGGGAAGGGCACGGCTTTCAGCCGTGCCGAAAAACCGCTGATCACGATTCAGGCCCCGCAGGGCGCGTCACGTCCCGAGGGTGGCCCATCCTAACGTTGTGCTTTCGACATTAGAGCGGGGATCTAGACGCTGCGAAAAAGGTATTGGCAAATCGTTCTGGAGACGCCGAGCACGTGTGGCAGAGCCGCTCGATGACTTCAACCTGTGGGCGCACAAGCGGATCGAGACGATCGTGAGAAGTGGAGAATTTCTTACTTGAGACTTTCGCCTAAACGCTTCAGCGCTAACTCGGCATTTCCGAGGCCTAGATTAGCCGCTTTGCGATACCATCCTATCGCCTGCTCTCGGTCCTGGCTTACCCCCCAACCGTTCTCATACATGACGCCCAAGTAGTACATCCCATCTCTGGAACCCTGATCGGTGCCCACGTCGGCGGCCTTGCGATACCAATTGACAGCTTGCTTGTAGTCCTTATCGACTCCAAGCCCTTGTTCATACATCGCGCCCAGACTCGTCATTCCAAAGCTACTTCCTGCCGCGGCAGCTTTGCGGTACCAAGCCACGGCTCTTGTGAAGTCTCGATGCTCAAATCGGTAAGAGTCGCCTATCGCCACCAATGCATAGGTCTCTCCACCCTGTGCTCGGCGATACACATCAGCCAGTCCTGGATCCAGGTCTGCGGGCAGTGCGCCGTCACTAGGCACATTGGATGAAGCTGGCTGTATAGGATTCGCGGCGCGTGCCCCGCCGTCCTGGCTTACCAACGTAGCAGTCTGATCCTTGTTGGGCTGACCACCTTGAGGCACGCCCCGGCCTTCACGGGGAGCCGATTTAGCAGAAACGGTTTTTGCAGCGCCGGTTGGAACCTCGGGTTGTTGACGCTCGCCCACCACGGTGTTCGAAGTTGGCTGGCTGGAGAGCGGAGAACCGAACGTTTCAGCTCCGCCCGGTTTTTTCTGTTCGTCTTGAGCCTGCTGGTTTTGACCCTCCGCCCTTCGCTCTCTTGAGTGCGATAGGTTCCAATACAAAATCGAAGCCGCGATCAGAATCAGGCAGAGCGCGACAACGGCTTTCATCCCACCAGGCAACCTGCGGACAAGCCTGTCCCTTGGTCGCAGGACGAATGGTTGGTTCTCCGGAGGCGGCCTATGTCGTTTGGGCGAGGTTCGCTCTTGCCCCAGCCCCGCCTCATCGACGTAAGGTTCCGTCATCACGCCTTGCGCCCCGGCTGCAGGTCGTTGGTCCACGCCCAACGTACCGAGCAATACGTTGATGCCGCGCGAATAGTCTGTCCTCAAATCAATGTATTGCACACGGCGCAATTGCAGTGGAACTGCGCAATCTTGATAGAGGACGGGAATGATGATCTTATTCTCGTCCAGGGCGAACGAGATTTCGTTCCTGACATTTCTGGACTTGACGGACGCGGGAGACAGGATCAGTAGCATTCGTGGAGATTGAGCCACCGCGGCCTCGATCGCGTTGTCCCACTCCTGACCAGGCTGGATGTCCAGTTGATCGATCCACACATTCGCTCCGGCGGCCTTCAGGTCCTGAGCCAGTCGCAGGGCGAAGCCGGAATCCTCGCGGCTATAACTGAAAAAAGCTGTCGGCGCCTCAGGTGGCACGGCCGATCTCCTGCTAAACCACCACATTGTGTCACAGATTAAGGAAAAGCAGGGGATTTCGCGGGAGCCTTACTGGGTTCGGCGATTGCCCCCGCTTTTACGACGCGGCGACGACTACGCTCGGTGCCGCAGGTTCGAGTCCGTTCTTTGGACCGTGACCTGGGGGGAGAAAACTCTGCAGGCCCGGGACTGCTTTCGAAGCTTTCAACTCCGAACTGCGCTTTATCGTTGACCGCAATGACCCATCTGCAATAACCTACAAGCAGATATATTATCTACAAGTTAATCGGCGCTCTTTGACAATCTGACTCAGACGGGGTGTCTCGTGCCGCGCGCGCTGCAGACGGTCGATTTCCGAAAATGGGAGACCGCCTCCACGCTAACTCCTATGTTATCTAGATTTTGCGTGTAACTCCTTTAAACTCAAAGATCTAGCACATAGTCGTAAAATATGTCGTTTGTTTTCAAGATTTTGCACACTAACAAGGGGGGAGGGGTACCCAGCATCAAAAGGTAAACTCCGTCCCAAAGTGGGAATGCCGGAACCGCCACAGGAATTCAAAGCCGCGATAATCTCGGGAGCTTCAAGGCAGCGATCTCGTCACACACTCGGCCCATCGCCAGCGCCGACCGCAGCAACTTTCTCATCCTCATCATCGACGGTCTCTGCGGGCGGCTCGACCGGGTGAGCCCGTTCCAAAGCCCGCAGATACTCCAGACGAGAATGCCGATAATGATCAGCCGGGACTTCCTGCTTGACATCGCAGACCAATCGCTGCGGGGACTGGCCAAAACTTAGAGTCCGGGAATCCCCCCTTCCTAAATAACGCTGCACCACCATGATCAGGGCGATTCCCCCTTGGCCACGGGCATTATAACCGCAAAATCGGAGGAGGTTTCTCACCTAAACGCGTATCTTAGGCGCTGCCTTTGTGACCAGGTTGAATCTGCGGTTCTGGTTGCGGTTACTTCGATCACAACCACATGAATCACGCATCACAGCAAGTAGAGACACTTCGAGCTTACACTGGCTTTGAGGAAAATCTCCCCATGTCGACTGCCTGGACGGCTCGTTACGCGCTGCGCACCAAGGGCATTACCAGTTCTGCAATCCGAGAGTTGTTGAAGATTACCCAAAGGCCGGGAATGATCTCCTTTGCCGGGGGGCTGCCCGCGCCTGACGTTTTCCCCGTGGACCGCTTTGAGGAAGCCTGTCATAAAGTTCTTGCGCAGCAGGCGGCTTCGGCGTTGCAGTACGGGACCACCGAGGGTTATGAGCCGCTGCGCGAGTTGATTGCCAATAACATGGCGCGCTATGGGATCAAGGCGAAGGTGGAAAACGTTTTAATTACCTCGGGCTCGCAGCAGGCGCTGGATCTGATTGGCAAGCTGTTTATCAATCGCGGGGATCGGGTGCTGGTGGAGGCGCCAACTTATTTGGGGGCGCTGCAGGCTTTCAACGTGTATGGCGCTGAATATGTGTCTGTGCCAATCGATGAGGATGGTCTTCGCACCGACTTGTTAGAGAAGCCTCTGCGGTCGGGTCCGAAGTTTATGTACGTGCTGCCGAACTTTCAGAACCCGGCTGGGACTACGTTATCGGAGGGACGCAGGCACGAACTGGTGCTGCTGGCGGACAAGTATGGCATCCCGATTATCGAAGATGATCCGTATGGGCAGTTGCGCTATGAAGGTGAGCACCTTCCATCGCTGGTCGTGCTCGACCGCGAGAACTTGCGCCGCGACGATGGCTACTCCATTGGCAACGTGATTTACCTGAGCACCTTCTCGAAGACGCTGGCTCCCGGGCTTCGGTTGGGATGGATCGTCGCCCCGCCTGACGTCATCAGCAAGCTGGCGCAATTGAAGCAGGGCGCGGACCTGCACACTTCGACCTTCACGCAGTTCGTCGCCTATGAAGTCGCACGCGATGGATTCCTCGACCAGCACGTGAAGCTGATTCGCCAGGTCTATCGCGAACGCCGCGACGTCATGCTGCAAGCTTTGCAACAGTTCTTCCCGCCGGAAGTGACCTGGACTCATCCTAAGGGTGGGCTATTCTTATGGGTGACTCTGCCTGAAGGGCTGGACATGCATGCGATTTTCAAGTCGGCGGTCGAGCAGAATGTGGCGTTCGTGCCGGGCGATTCTTTCTATGCCAACGATGGCAGGGGAGACGAAGGCCGTGAAGGCTCCCGCCACATGCGCTTGAACTTCTCCAACGCCGCTCCCGAGCAAATACGGGAGGGTATACGCCGTTTGGCCGCAGCGGTCGAGAAGCATCTGATAGCCACCACGTTCTTACCGGAGCTGCCGGTCGGGGTGTAGAAGCGAACCAGCCTTTCAGAGTGAATGGTGGCTGCGGATTTCGGGCGGGGCGCCGAGGTCCATGAAGCGCGAATCGCGTGCTTCGTTGTGGACCGAACTTAGCGCCACGGTTACTTCGTGGATGTAGTAGACCGTTCCCGCCAGCAAGCAGATCATGGCTAGCACAAAAACGACGACTGCAGCCATCGCAGCTTGTTTCCAGTAGAGACCGAAGCCTAAAAGCAAACAGGATACGATCGTCCCCGCGAGCGAAATAAGCACCAGCAGGAAGCAACGCCGGATGATCTCGGCACGCTGTTCGATCAGGGCGATCTGCGCCGTATAGGCCTCGGCTTCCTGCACACGGTTATTTCTGGCGGCGTCATGCTTGGCGTGCACATACTGTCGCAATCGGCTCACAATCCCCATCAGCCGGACGTTGATGGAGAGGATCAGCAAGGCGGTGGCGGAAACAAAGAGAGCAGGAGCGAGAAATGCTTGAAATAGGCGATCGATGTCAATCATCGGGGAACCTTTTTGAAGCGCGACCGGATGCTAAGTTAAGAGTAGCGTAATGTGATACCGAATTCGCGGCCACTTCCTATATGACATTCAATTTTTCATTGTCATTTCGAGCGTGGCAGGATCATCCTCGCAGTTTGCGGATGATTCTGCGGAGTGAGAAACCTGCTTTCCCACTCGCGCCGGGCAAACAGCAGGTTCCTCGATTTCGCTCGGAATGACAGGTGCCTGGGGATGACCGAGTCAAGATTGAGTTAGATAGCCTTGCCGCGAGCCAATTGTTTGGGGCCAGCATTCTTGACTTCGGCGGAGGCATCACTGGCATTCTCCGCGAAATTTTTCTCGAACATGACGGCCAATTCGCCCGCCTTGCGGTCGTAGGCGGCCTTGTCTTTCCAGGTGTTGCGCGGGTTCATTATTTCTTCGGGCACGCCCGGACACGACAACGGTACGGCAAATCCAAATACTGGATCGGGTTTGGCAGCCACATTTTTCAGCGCGGCGGAGAGGACGGCTTTGACCATGGCACGCGTGAATCCCAGGTTGATCCTTTGACCTTGTCCGTAGGAACCACCGCTCCAGCCGGTGTTGATCAGCCACACATCCACCTTGTGCTTGGCAATTTTGTCGCCCAGCAATTTGGCATACACGATAGGCGGCAACGCCATGAAGGGCGCGCCGAAGCAAGGGCTGAAGGTGGCCTGTGGTTCTTTGATTCCGGCTTCCGTGCCTGCAACTTTCGCGGTGTAGCCGGCAAGGAAGTGGTACATGGCCTGCGCGGGTGTCAGGCGTGCCACCGGGCGGAAGCACGCCGAAGGCATCGCAAGTGAGCATGAGAATGTGCTTGGGATGTCCGGCTTTGCCGGTGCGCGTCATATTTGGAATATGGGTGATGGGATATGCGGCGCGGGTATTTTCGGTGAGCGAGGCGTCATCCAGATTGACCTGCCGTGTGCGCATGTCCATGGTGACGTTCTCGAGAATGCGTGCCGAAACGCCGGGTGGTTTCGTAAATTTCGGGCTCGCCCTGGCGCGAGAGATTGATGACTTTGGCGTAGCAGCCACCTTCAAAATTGAAGACGCCGTTATCGCTCCATCCATGTTCGTCGTCGCCAATCAAGGTGCGGTCGGGATCGGCAGAGAGCGTGGTTTTGCCCGTGCCGGACAAGCCGAAGAAAACCGCGGCGTCGTTTTCGTCGCTGCCGTAGTTGGCGGAACAGTGCATCGCCATGACGCCTTTTTGCGGCAGTAGATAGTTCATCACTGTGAAAATTGATTTCTTGACTTCCCCGGCGTAGGCTGTGCCGCCGATGAGAATCAATTTCTTTCCAAAGTGCATGAGCACGAATGCTTCCGAATGCGTGCCGTCGATGGCCGGATCGGCGTGAAAGCTGGGAGCATGCAGCACCGTGAATTCGGGGACGTGTTGCGCCAGTTTTTCCAAATCCAGCTCGCGGATAAACATGGTGCGGGCAAAAAGTGCGGCCGTGGCCTGCTCGCTGATGATGCGAACGGGAACACGATAATGTTCGTCCGCTCCCGCGTAGCAGTTTTGAATGAAGATATCTTTGCCCTGGAGATAGGCGCAAAGCCTGTATTTGAGCGCGTCAAATTTATCCGGCTCTATGGGACGATTGATTTTGCCCCAACAGATTTTGCTTTCGCTGGAAGGTTCGCGGACCAGAAATTTGTCTTTCGGCAAACGGCCAGTGTGTTGGCCGGTACGCATGACGAGCGGCCCCAGATGGCTCAGCGATGCTTCATAACGGCGAATGGCTTCCTCGTAAAGCGCCGCCGTGGGCAAATCCCAATAGACACGGCCGAGATTGTCTAGGCCAAGATGTTTGAGACTTTCTTCCCGCGAGTCGGGTGTGGCTGCAACTGCTTTCATAGATGGATTCTCCAGCGAGGACGTGACGATGCTCCAGTATGGAAGTAAAATCTCGCGCATTCAATTGTGAATGTGAATTTGGGTTGATGCTTGATCCCGAAAGGGGACGCCTAGCCGATTTGATCCTGAGTTCATCGGCCCGGAGAGAATGCGCTAGTAATCCAAATTGCTGGCGAAATCCGGAATTCCGCCTCCGCGGACGGTGGCGCTCCATTCATCCAGCTTGCCGCGGTCCATCTTCCAGAAATGCTTACAGAGAGCGAAGTACTGCAAAACCACGTCCGCCTGCCCCTTCTCAATGAGTTCCTTGGCGAGGGTTGTATTCGGACCGAAGCTGTCGAGTTGTGGAGAGCCTGGCGTAGCACCAGCCGCCAGCAGGTATTGACCCGCCTGCGCGAGATTGCCTTCTCGCACCGCAATGCGGCCGAGTACAAAGTTGCCATAATAGATGGCGTTTCCATAATTCCAGTCCTTGGAGTAATGCGGTGCCATCTCAAGGAGCTGTTTCGAATAGGCCTTAGCCTTGGCGACTTCTCCGGCGTTAAGAGAACGCTTCGCGAGATCGGGGAGTTTATAAAAAAGTGTCTCTCCGTCTGATCCGAAAGTCACCTTTTCGAGAGCTGCCAGTTGTTCTTGAGGAGTGGAGGGAGGCAGGCCAAGCCGCGCGAAAATAGGGCGGAGGGCTGCGGCTTCAGCCTGAATCTTTGCCGGATCGGAGGTCGAGACGGCTCTTTCGAGCCGGTCGCATGCTCGTCCAGCAGCCGTGAAGTCGTCCGCCGCTGGAACGTACCCACTTGCCTGCATCCGCGCTCGCGCATTCAGGGTCATCTGAATCGTGCGGCATTCCTCGACGGAGACTTGAACCTCGTCCTTGCGGGTAGCCTGCTGGCCGTGAACCGCTTCGACCGGCAGCACGAGGCATGAATAGACGAAGCAGGAGTAGAAGAGAACGTGCCGAAGCTTCATGAGTGGTCTCCGTCGCCAATGAGTCGTCGTGTACTGCCGAATAGTCTACGCCATCACTCCACGTAGGGCGTCGAAAGGCGGGCGTTTTGGAAGAAGCACTCAATCTTGAAATGCAGAGAGCGTGGAAGTTGAGATGAAATTCGAGAGGGCAGTCGCGGAGGAACGGTAGCTTAGACCACCCTCATTATCCTCAAAAACAAACCTACTCCAGCACGAAAATATTCTTCCCCGCGCACATCTCTTTTAGGATCTTCGGCCATACCGTAACGCTGACTTCTCCGAGATGAGCTTTGCGTAGCAGGAGCATTAAGGTGCGTGATTGCCCGATTCCGCCGCCGATCGAGAGCGGGAGTTCGTTGTTCAGGATCGCGTGGTGATAGGGCAATTGCATGAAGTCGAGTTGGTTGGCCAGCGTGAGCTGTTTCTTCAGGGTTTCGGCCGTGACTCGGATGCCCATTGATGTTAGCTCGTGGCGCCGCTGGGTAACGTGGTTCCATACCAGGATGTCGCCGTTCAGGCCATGCGTGTCTTGGCCGGTCTGTTCGTGCGTGTCGGTAACCCAGTCGTCGTAATCGGCGGCGCGCATCTCGTGGGGATAGCCATCTTTCAGCGGCCAGCCAATCCCGATAATGAAAATTGCCGGGTACTTTTGCAGCACCGCAGTCTCGCGTTGCTTGCGCGGCAGGTCGGGATACATTTCGAGCAGTTCCTCGGCGTGCAGGAAAATCAACTCTTCGGGCAAATCGGGATAGCGAAAGTCCTTCAATTGCGGGAACAGCGATTGTGCGAATTTTTCCGCGCCGACAATTACTTTCCAGATCTTGCTGACAATCGCTTTCAGAAAATCCAGGTTGCGCTGCTCACTGATGATGACGCGCTCCCAATCCCACTGATCGACGTAGGCGGAATGGTCGTGATCGAGGAAATAGTCCTTGCGCACGGCGCGCATGTCGGTGCAGATGCCTTCGCCGGCACGGCAATCGAATTGTTTGAGTGCGACGCGCTTCCACTTGGTCGCGGCTTGCACCACCTGCGCATCGACCGGGTGCAGGTTGCGATCGTTGGTGATGTGGAACTGGATCGGGGTGCGCGAGCCGTCGCGATCCAGCATGTCGTTGACTCCGCTCTCCACATCGACGATGAGCGGCACTTCAACCATCTCCAGGTTGAGTTCCTTGCACAGGTTGTCTTCGATATAGCGCTTCACGTGGAACATAGCCTGCTGCGTCTCTCTCGGGGACAGTAAGGAGCGGTAGCTCCGTGGCAAGATTTTCTCTAGTTCCTTGTAATCGCCGATTCCGGGACCAGCCAGGTCGGCTTTTTTGCCGTCAGTTTTCTTATCGTCAATTCTCTTGTCGTCAATTGTTTTATCTAGCAAGAGCGTGCTCATGAACTCTCTCCTTTGAGGACTGGTCTGAGTGGGCAACGTCAGAGTCTTCAGAATGTGGGAAATGACGCCTGGCCGGATGTTCCGCCGGGGAATGCTCCATGATTACGGCAATCACCAGCAGGATTCCGATGGTGCCAAATAACATCAGCGCGAGCAAAGCCATTATTAAGATTGGCATAACTCCACCTCGCTGCTGAGATTGTCTCGCTTAATTGGTGAGAAGGCGGTGACAGCAGTCACCGCTGGATGTGACTATGAATGACCCACCAAGGCAAAGCCTCTGTTGGAGATTAATGAGGCGAATCAGCTACCGCGGCTTGTTTCGCTTTTTCCGCTTCGAGTCGATGGATCGTCGTCCGCAGCCAGCTGCCGAGCGCTTCCTCAAGCTCCTGGTGGGTCCCGGTGCGGTACAAAGAATCCAGCGTCTCTCCATGCGGCGACAATGGGATATGGGTGCATGGAACTTGTTCCTGGCGCGCGTCCTCGGGGACGAATTGCATCAGGAGACACTCTTCGCAGGGTTCGCGATCCTTAGAGTTGAAGTTCATGCAGGTGGGGGAATCCTCGAAAATAAATCGAGGGCGCCAGGCTTCGCGGGGCAGCCGGCCGTAACCACCTTGCTCGAGAAACTCTAGTTCGAACTTCAGCACGTCCAGCAAGTTGCGATCGTCTTTTGGCATAAGCTCACCCTAAACCTATCCCCTAGTATGCACCAACGGTCCAAAACCAGACGGTGACCGACATCACAGTTCGAAGTGAGAGCCGTCACGGCGGCTTATCAGGGGTACAATTCAAGCGACCTATCGATCCGAACCGGTTTCAACTTTGGTAATCACGATTAACCTCCCGCGATTCGTCGATGCCACGCCGTGCTATCTTCAAGGTCTTCCCGGATAGCACCGATTAACAAGCAAGTGTGACCGGAGTCACAGAACCTGCACCTGCAAACAGTTCAATATTGCAACAGTTCGATGCATTTTGACTTTAATGTTGAGCCCAACGAAAACTCGGGGGAGCGCGGATATGAAGAGAGCCCTCAAAGTGTTTGCAATTGCAACAGCATTGGTTGTGATTTTCGGCATTCCCTCATCGGTAAGTGCGCAAAGCGCGTCGGAGACGCTCTTCAAGTCAAAATGTGCCGGCTGTCACGGTGCCGACGGAAGGGGCTCGTCGATTGGGAAGAAAATGGGCGCCCACGATTTCACGAGTGCCGAGGTGCAGAAAATGTCGGACGCCGAACTCACTGACATCATCACCAACGGTAAGAACAAAATGCCCAAGTATGGGGCGCTGAAGCCGGAGGAAATTCAGGGACTAGTGGCTTACATTCGTACGCTGAAGAAATAGTTCTGCCCTGCCATCGAGACCAGGGTCGAGCGCGGCGGATGATCCGCGACCAGGCGTGAGTGTGTCCACGCAGTGGTGCATAGAGGAAAGGAGAGTACAGGTTCCAAATGAATCTGCAAGAACGTATCCGCGAGTGGTCGCAGCCAATCTATTTTCTGGGACAGAATCCCATCACATTGACGGGCGCCGTGGTGACGACGAGCACGGCGCTTGTAACCATCGCCTTCTGGTTCTATGACATCTTCCTGCCAGGGCCTCCACATCCTTATATTGGCCTGCTGGTATTTCTGATCCTGCCTGCCATCTTTGTACTCGGCCTGCTGCTGATTCCACTGGGTATCTGGCTGAGGCGACGCAGTCTGCTGGAGGCCGAGAAACTGCCGGGAATCTATCCGGCTGTCGACTTGGGCCTGCCTGTAGTACGGCGCACGCTCGAGTGGGTGGCATTGGCGACGGTGATCAACCTGCTCATTTTTGGGACAGCATCGTACCGCGGCGTGGAATACATGGATTCGACCAGTTTCTGCGGGACGACTTGCCACCGGGTGATGATTCCCGAATACACCGCTTATCAGAATTCTCCCCATGCGCGAGTGGCTTGTGTCGAGTGCCACATCGGACCGGGCGCGGGTTGGTTTGTGCGATCGAAGCTTTCCGGTTTACGGCAAGTCTTCGCTGTCACCTTCCACACTTATTCGCGCCCCATTCCGTCACCGGTGAAGTATCTGCGCCCAGCGCGTGAAACTTGTGAGCAGTGTCACTGGCCACAGCGCTTTACCGGCGACAAGTTCCTGGTGAACACCAGTTACAAGGACGACGAAAAGAACACGCCGCAGACTGACGTGCTGCTGTTGAAAGTGGGCGGACGCGGCGCGCAGGGGTCGGTAGGGATCCACGGACATCACCTGGCCGACACGGCGCGCATCCGTTACATTTCGACCGACGCCGAGCGGCAAACGATCCCGGTCGTGTATTTCACCGACGATCAGGGAAAGACTACGGAATTCATTTCCACCGACACCAAGCCGACTCAACAGCAATTGGACCGGGGAGAACATCGCGTAATGGATTGCGTGGATTGCCATAACCGGCCCACGCATGCCTTCGACTTACCGGAAAATGCAGTCGATAAGCAGATGTCGCTGGGTCGGATTAGTCCGGAACTTCCCTATATCAGGAAAAAGGCGGTCGAAGTTCTTAAGGTGAATTATCCCAGCCGAGAGCTGGCACAGCAGAGCATCAGGGACGAAATCAACAATTTTTACCGGACGAACTACGCGCAAATCTATCAGACGCGTCGTCCGCTGGTGCAGCAAGCAGGGGATGAGGTCGCGGCGATTTACCTTCGGAATATTTTCCCGGACATGCGCGTGGGCTGGGGCACACACCCGAATAATCTTGGGCACAATGATTCGCCGGGCTGTTTCCGCTGTCATGACGGCAGTCACACCAGCGCCGACGGACAGACCATTACCAATGACTGTGCCGCGTGCCATCAGGTTCTGGCAGCGGGAGAAGAAAATCCCAAGGTCCTGACTGACTTGGGCATGAAGTAGTGGAGAGGAGATTGAGCTTGCTGAAAAGGACGAAACGCGCGGCGGAAATCGGCTGGCGATTGAGTTTCGTCATTCGGCTTGTCTGTATTCTTTCTGTCTGCGCGCTGATACCTGCTCAGCTTCGAGCTCAGCCGAAAGCGCCCGCCCCCCTTAAACAGGATGAAGCGTGCCTGGCCTGCCACGGCCAGGCGGGAATGACTTCAGGCAGTGGCAAGAGCATCTCGATTGATCCCGGCAAGCATGCGGCCAGCGTCCATGGCACTTTAGGCTGCACCGACTGCCATACCAGCATCAAGGAGTTTCCTCACCCTGACAAAGTGGCGAGGGTGCAATGCATGAGCTGCCATGCCGACGAGGCTTCTCATGTCTCTGGCAGCATCCATGCAACACTCGGCAACGTCGCGTGCCAGTCTTGCCACGGCGATCCTCACGAGGTGGCTCCGGCGGCGCAAACGGCGCTGGCCAAGTGTGCGCAGTGCCATGCCGATGAAGTCAAGGAATTCCGCAAGAGCATACACGGACAAGCGGCTGCGGCGGGTGATCCGGACGCGCCAACCTGCATGTCCTGCCACGGTTCTATTCATCAGGTTCAAAGTTCGAGTGATGCGGCCTCGTCTGTAGCTAAGAGGAATCTGCCGGACACTTGTGCATCCTGCCACAGTAACCAGCAGTTCCTTTCGCGGCACAAGATTCCATTTGCGCATCCCGTGGAACTGTATAAACAGAGTGTGCACGGGCGAGCGGTCGTCGATGGAGACGGGGCTGCCGCGAGCTGCTCGGATTGTCACGGAAGCCACGGAATCTTTCCTCCGAAAGATGCGCGCTCGAAGACCAACCATTGGAATATTCCAGCGACGTGCGGTCAGTGCCACGCCGATATTGCCAAGACCTACGGTGAAAGCGTTCATGGAGAAGCCATGAAAGCTGGGGTGTCCGGCGCTCCCGTGTGCAGCGATTGCCACGGGGAGCATCTGATCCTGGGGCCGAAAGAGCAGGGGTCGCTGGTGAATGCGGGACGCGTCTCCATGGCGACTTGCGGGCGATGCCACAGCGATGAGCGTTTGGCGTTGCGTTACAACCTGCCGGCGGACCGCGTTCCTTCTTACGCCGACAGCTATCACGGTCTGGCGATGCGAGGCGGATCGCAGAGTGTGGCCAACTGTGCTTCGTGCCATGGCGTACACAATATCTATCGGTCGTCCGATGCGCGCTCTACCGTGAGCACGGCGAACCTGGCGAAAACCTGTGGAGCTTGTCACGCCGGCGCGGGGGAACATTTCGTCATCGGGCCGGTACACGTGCAGACTGCGCGTGGGCCTGCGCATCCAGTGGTGACGTGGATTCGTTGGACCTATTGGCTGCTGATCCCGCTGACCCTTGGCTTCATGATCGTGCATAACCTGCTGGACTTTCTGGCGAAGCTCATCCGGCGGCAGCCGCGGCACGAAAGCGGCGGGCAAGTTTCGCGCATGAATCGGAACTTCCGCATTGCCCACGCGGGCGTGATCCTCAGCTTTCCTACGCTGGTGTTTACGGGGTTTGCGCTGAAGTATCCCGAGGCTTGGTGGGCGCGTCCGCTGCTGCTTTGGGAGGGTCACTTTGCCTTTCGCGGGTTGGTGCATCGGAGCGCGGCGATTGTGCTGATCGCTTCCACCATCTACCACGTGATTCATCTGTCGATCAACCGGCGAGACCGCTTGTTCCTGAAGGCGATGCTGCCCACGCCGAAGGACGCGACTGATCTGGTGCAGGTGTTCGCCTACAACCTGGGACTTACGAAAGTGGAGCCGCACTTCGCGAAATTCAATTACGCGGAGAAAGTGGAATACTGGGCTTTTATGTGGGGCACGGTGGTGATGACAGTCTCCGGGATTTTTGTTGTGGTTCAACAATTTCACGCTGCGCTATTTCCCCAAGTGGGTTTCGGACGCGGCCACCGCCATCCATTATTACGAGGCTCTGCTCGCAACCTTCTCGATTCTGCTGTGGCACTTCTACATGGTGATCTTCGATCCGCTGGTCTACCCGATGGATACGGCTTGGATCAACGGCAAAGTCCCGGCTGATCATTACCGGCATTCTCGTCCGGCGTATCTGCGGGCTTTGGAACGGGCGCACCTGGTCGAGCCGCCCGCTGGGACCGGCGATGATGAGGATGAGAAAGTGGCTGCGGTCGGCGCTGGCGATGGGCCGAGTGTGTAGAGCGCCTCGCCCGTCCAGGCGGAGCAAGGCTCCGCACCGCCCATGGAGGGAGCACGGTGCCCCAGGTTCGGGTCCGTTCTTTAGACCATAACCTCGGTCGAGGGAACTCTCCAAGCCAGGACTGCGCCCGGAACTGCTCTCGAATGTTCAGAACCTCCGACCCGCTTTATCGTTGACCACATGACCGATCCGCGATAACCTACAACCAGATATATTATCTGCAAGATAATCGGTCTTTGCTTCGAAAATACCTCTAAGGAGGCCGCGCAGGCGGGATCGATCTTTAAAAACTAGGGTCTGCTCCGGAAGAAACACCGTCACTTTCATGGCCTAAGGGTGACCCCTTTGGTGATGTGAATTTGACAATCTGACCGGGCGACGAGTGACGGGCTGGGACGGTGTCCCCAGTTCAACGATTCCAAAATGGGACATCCAGGGAAATCGCCGGCGTCCGTAACTCCAATGTTCTCTAGATTTTGCCCGTAACTTCTTTAAATTCAAAGATCTAGCACATAGTGGCAAAATAAACTCATTGTTTTCTAGATTTTGCACACGAGACGGGGGGAGGGGGGTACCAGTACTAAACGGTAAACTTCCTAGAACGGGAGCGCCCCTTGGACGTCGCTACCTGGTCTTTCTCCCGCTCCGCTTCCAGTACAGATACCCCGGAACGCCCATCAAGACGATGGCCGTCCCCCAGAAAGCTTCGGTAGGCCGGGTGATCAGGGTGTTCAGGGTCCACGCACTCCCAACCAAAACGTAAATCGCCGGCAGCCACGGGTACCCCGCGCAACGGTAAGGACGCGGAATGTCCGGCCGCTTCCAGCGCAAAATAAACAGGCCAATCACAGTCAGCGTATACGACAGCACCATCCCGTAGATCACATAGGTGTAAAGCTGGTCGTAGCGTCCGCTCACCGTCAAAACCCCTGCCCAGATTCCCTGTCCAATCAGGCTGAACGCCGGAGTCCGCCACTTGGGATGGATGACCGCCATGCGCCTGAAGAACACTCCATCCTGCGCCATGGCCAGATAAACCCGCGCGCCAGAAAGCGTGCAGGTTGCCGCGGCGCTGAAGCACGAAATGGCGATGGTAGCGGAAAGCCACAGAGCCGCACGCGGAGAGAACAACACCGCGGCGGCAGCATGCGCGATGGTCTCATGCTTCGCCACTTCGCTGAGCGGCATGGCATAAACGTAGGTGACGTTCATCGCCATGTAGATCACGCCGACCACAACGATGCCAAACACCATCGCCAACGGCACATTGCGTCGCGGCTCCTTGACCTCGCCCGCAACCCAGGTGATATAAACCCATCCGTCGTAGGCCCAGAAAACCGCGATCAGCCCAACCCCCAATGCAGATATGAATTGTCCAGGGCTCAGTCCCATAGTCAAGCCCGCGCCATGCCCGCTGAAGTTTGCCCAATGGCCCTTGCCGATGGCGAACCCCAGAACCACGAAAGCCGCCATGGCAGCGAACTTTGCCCAGGTGGAGACATTCTGCATCAGCGCGCCCCAACGCAGTCCCACGACGTTGACGTAAGTGAGCACCACAATCAGGAGAAGGCCCACGAGGTGAGCCCGAGTCAGCGTGATGCCCAACGCCGACAGCACAACGTGCTCCTGCGAGATCACCGGAATGACATGGCCCATGTACGCCGCCGAAGCCACAGCCAGCGCGGCGATCGACCCGCCATTGGCGACGCTGAACAGCATCCATCCGTAGAGAAATGCCACCAGATCGCCGTAGGCTTCGCGCAGATAGATGTATTGCCCGCCGGAGTCGGGGAACATCGACCCCAACTCGGCGAAGGCGACGCACCCAAACAGCGAAATCACCCCACCCAGCACCCAGACTCCCAGGAACAGGATGGGCTGAGGCAGCGGCCCGGCAATATCCTTGGCGGTCAGGAAAATGGACGAGCCGATGATGCCGCTGGCGAGCAGAAGAACGGAGTCGAGCAGCGAGAGGCCGCGAACCAGAGTGGGCTCGGCGTGAGTGTCGCGCGACTGGCGGGGATGCGACGGGAGTCTCCATGGCTTATCCCATCCCCAATTCGTCGGCTGATTCGAGCGGAGTGCCACAGCGCCGGCAGATGACGGCGGAGCAGTCGCCGCAACTCAGCGGATCCGCGACCTCGACCGCGCACTTTGGGCAATAGAGAAGTTCAGGCTCGGGTTCGGCGGGAGGCTCGGGATTTGAAGCCATGAGGAAGGCAAATGTAGCATATCCTTTGTGTACCTTTGTGTCCTTTGTGGTTCAAGGTTTAAGACCCTTAACCACAAAGGACACAAAGGTACACGAAGGAGGACGACTTGGCTGACCAGCCTGCAACTTCCGACGAGCGTCTCCAGCAGGAATTCAACCGCTGGGCCGAAGCGGGTGAGGGCGAAACGATGGAACGCCATCACCTCGACATCACGGCAAAGACTATCCGGCTGATGGATCTCCGTCCCGGCGAGCGCGTACTTGATCTCGGATGCGGCTCGGGGTGGGCGACGCGGCTGCTGGCGCGATTGGTCAGCGAAGGGCCGGAAGGTTTTGGCCAGGTGGTGGGCGTCGATGTTTCGGATGAAATGATCCGTCGGGCACGGGCAGCCTCGAAGGATTTCGAAAACATTCTTTACGTATGGGGATCGGCTCAGCAGATTCCGTGGGAAGAAAACTTCTTCGACAAGATGCTCTTCCGTCGAATCGTTTTACTACTATCCCGATCAGGAGCGGGCGTTGGCGGAGTTGTTTCGGGTGATGGCGCCGCGCGGGCGCATGTTTATTCTGATCAATCTTTATAAGGACAATCCCTACTCGCTGCAGTGGGTGGACAAGCTCAAAGTGCCGGTGCACGTGCGCTCGGAGGCGGAATACGTCGAGCTGCTGAAGAAACACGGATTTGAAAACGTCGAAGCCCGCAGAATTCCCGATGACACGCCCACGCCGGATGACTACCAGACGAAGTCATTTAACAGCCTGGAAGATTTGCGTGCATTCAAGCGAATCGGGGCGTTGTTGCTGATGGCATCCAAGCCAGATGTTCGAAATCAAGCGCCGGGCCACGCGATTTATTGAGGACAAGACGCGGGCGATGGCGCCAACGCCACACGGCTCACTTCGCCAGCCGGTTGTACTTCTTCAGTACCTCGCGCAGCCGGTCATGGGGCAATGCGATCACGGTGTGACCGTCGATTCCGGTCATGGTTTCGGCCGCAACCATGGCGTTGATCACTGCTTCCTCGGTGGCTTGGACAGTTGCCAGAAAAATTGGATCCAGTTGGTCGTTGGGCAGCATAGAAAGTTGGTGAAGGCCTTTGGATCCCACCGCTCCCGGATTGGCTGTCGAAAACGCAATAAAGATGTCTCCCGATCCGTCTCCCGAATAGCTTCCGTCTCGTCCCAAGCCGAGTGACACGCGTTTAGCCACGCGCTTGAGTTGGGTTGGGATCAGCGGAGCATCCGTAGCGACGACCACAATAATCGACCCGGTATCGTTCTCATAAGCCGCGTGCTCAGGAATCTCTTTACCCACAGGCACGCCCGCAATGCGCAACTCAGGCCGTCTTCCGTAATTGCACTGCACCAGCACACCGACGGTGTAGCCACCAGACTTGGCATCAAGCACCCGCGAGGAGGTTCCAATGCCGCCTTTGAACTCATTGCAGACCATCCCCGTTCCTCCGCCAACGTTGCCTTCCTCCACTGGTCCGGCGTGCGCCGTGTCCAGCGCGTGCAGCGCATCTTCCGCTTTTACGTGAAACCCATTGATGTCGTTCAAGTACCCGTCCCAGGTCTCAGCCACCACGGGCAGCGACCACCAGTAACCTTCCATGTCGGCTTGGCCATGTTTCACCTTCCAGGCAATCACTGCGTCGCGCACCACGCCTACGCTGTGTGTATTTGTGATCATTACTGGCCCGTCGAGAAAGCCCGATTCCTCCACCCAGGTCGTGCCCGTCATCTCGCCATTGCCATTGAGGGTGAACCATCCGGCAAAAACCGCATCTGTGGATTCCTTACCCCGAGGCAGGATGGCGGTAACGCCGGTTCGTACCGGGCCGATGCCGACTTTCAGCGGGCCATCTCCGGAAATGATGGTGGTATGGCCGACTTCTACACCCTTGACGTCGGTGATTGCGTTCAGCGGACCGGGCGAGCCATCGAATGGAACTCCCAAGTCGCGTGCTCGAGGTTGGACTGAGCCATGGCTGAGACCGCGAACAATGCAAAAACGAGGACGTAAATTTTAATCCTATCGCCAGCACTCAGCATTAAGGTCCTCCCGGACATGTGAGGCAGTCTGAGCCTCGGACTCTAATCACGAATTCGACTGAAATTGTTGAAGGGAAAATGTAAGCGCTCGCTATCGGCGGGGTGGTCCCCGCTTACCGGTCACGATTTTGGGATTGCGGGTGCGCGCCGCCGTGGCCTATTCAATTCCCAATTGCGTTCTTGCTTCGGGGCTCAAACGCTCCGGGGTCCAGGGTGGAGTCCACACTACGTTCACGGTTGCGGTGCGAATGCCGGGCAGTTGTTCCAGCCTGGCTTTCACCTGTTCGCCGATCATGACGTGCGACGGGCAGCCGGGAGAGGTGAGGGTGAGGTCGATAGACACGTCTTGCCGATCCTCGGCAGCCGCTTCCAAGCGAACCGCGTAAATCAGGCCCAAGTCCACAATGTTCACGGGAATTTCCGGGTCATAGCATTGTTTAAGAGCGCTCAGAACTTCGCTTTCCGTTACGCCAGCCATGGTGCTCCTCGAGACGGGATATCGTGCCCCTACAAGTTTACCGCATGCGAACCTCGCTCGCCGAAAATCCGGCCTAAAACGCGTAGGGGCGGACGCCCTCGTCCGCCCGACGGCGCGAAGCGCCGGTGCTTCGCGACCATGTCCGAGCTCGCTTCGCTCGCGGCCCGGACGAGGCGTCCGGGCCTACGTGATGACCGGGAGTCTGGTAAGGTTACGTTTTATGAAGATCAGTCCTGAACTCAGGCAAAGACTTCAGCTCGTGATGATTGTGGCCATCGTGGTCTCCGGCGCCCGCCTCGCCTACATCTTGTACCAGCGTCACGAGAGCCGGGTCGAACGGGCGAAGAAACAAGCGACTCCGCTAGATCCTGACTATTACGTCACTCCGAAAAAGCTTTATCCCTACGACCTGAAGTCCGCGCTTCAATTGACCCAGCAGCCAGTGTGGGTCAAGGTCGGTTATGCTTACACGTATTATCCCTATGATCCGGCTCGCCGTCGCGTGGACTTCTCGCATGAGGCCGGAAAGCTCCTGCCGATTGAAAAGGTGCAGATCAAGGACGTCGTCAGTGAGGAGGCGCCACAATCGCCCGGCGAGCGGCAGGTGATGGCGGTATTTGAAAAAGATGGCAAGACTTACGCCTTTTCCATCGGGTCGATCAAGGGCCAGGAGTACAAGTTTTACTCCGACGACATGCTCTTCATTCAAGATCCCCATGAGCTTTACAAACATTGGCCTGCCGACGTTTGGGAGGCGATCGACAAACACCAGGTCAAACCGGGGATGAGCGAACTGCAAGCAGATTTTGCGGTTGGCTTGGGGATTCCGGACCGATCCGGCGAGCCCGGGAATCGCACCGTGAACTATCCAAACGGCGGCAATGCCCTTAGCGTCACTTACCGCAACGACAAAGCAGTGGCGATCAAACCCGGGGCCGCCAATTAGCTGTGAGCGCGGGCGTCCTCGCCCGTGCGGGGCTCGCCTAAGAGGCTTCAGAACTCCGTCACTTCACCACCGGCGAATTCTCATCGGCAGCTTTCTGCTCATCTGCGTGGATGACGCCGTCCTCATTGGCGTAGAAGGCGCGATGCTCGGTATCCACTTGCTTGGGGGTAAGCGTCAGTTCATAGCCGTCTTTGCGGGAATGAAAACTCACCGTGTAGTCTCCCCGATTGGTCTCGGTCATGCGGCGGGTGAAAGAGCCGGTATGAACCAGCTCCGCGAGCGTAGGAGCGTACTTGTCATTCTTTTTGTCATACTGCTTTTGTGCCCGGATGACGGTGCGCATGTAACCCAGAGCGTTGGCTTCGGACTCCGAATGAGCCGGGTCCCCTTTAAACTTTGGCTGGTATGCGGTCTGTGTCACTGAAAGCAGCGTTCCAACCAGCAACAAGAGCGCCATCCCGGCCATCTTTGTTGCGGAGGGTAATTGGTAAGGTAACCTCATGAGCTTCCCGCCTCTCTTCGATAAGACATTTCCCATGTTACCGCCGTAATTACAAAACCGTTAGCACGCTTTGCAACGCGAGCGGGTGCAGCTATGCTAGCTCCATCGACTCGAGTAGGAAAGGCTATGAAATCTGCAATGGCCGCTAAAGCTGCACCGGCAAAAAAGTCGCCGATCCGTATTGCTGTGGTGGAAAGCGATCCACTGCGGTTCGTGGGATTCAGGGCTCTGTTCGACAATGAGGTGGATTTCGAACTGATCTCCGCCTCCCTTCCCGACATTACCAACTTGCAGGGCATCGATCTGATCCTGCTGGGCAATCGCAACGGCCAGAATCTTTTCGATCTGATGGCCAGCCTCAAGGCCACGCGCCCTGACCTGCGCATTATTGTGACAGGTTCCGGCATCGACGAAGAAACCATTCTTAAGGCCATTGCCTCAGGCGCCAAAGGCTACGTGGATGAAGCTGCTTCGCCAACCGAGTTTGTGCAGGCCATCCGAGTCGTGAATGAGGGCTCGGTATGGGCACCCAGGCGGGTGCTTTCTATGTTCATCGAGCGTGTGTCGTCGTCTCCGGGACGCATTTTCCCCGCCGGCCGCGTGACCTTTACCGACCGCGAGAAGGAAGTTCTGGAAATGCTGGTTGCCGGTCGCTCCAACAAAGAGATCGGTTCGGCGTTGGGCATCGAAGAGCGCACGGTGAAGGCGCACGTTGCCAAGTTGATGCGAAAAGTCGGGGTGCAGAACCGGATTGCGCTGTCAGTACATGCCATCACGCACAATCTGGTCACCGCGAAGTAGGTCGGCTTCTCCAAGGTTACCAAAGTACAATGACCCTCGTAATCTTGTCGGCTTCGCGCTCCTGACGCATACTCGCCTCACCTACCACAGAACCTGGGAGACGGGGTTGGGAGCGGAGATTAGGGTCACCGTTGCCAACCCCGCATTTTTTGGTGCGCGCCTGAATCAGCAATAGTACCCCCTGTTCCTCGACAACCTTTGTCTGCCCCGTAGAATCTTCTAGAGCGAATCGCATATTATTGTGAAGCTCCTTGAGTTCAAACGTTGTCATTCCGAGAGCCGTTTTTTGGCGCGAGGAATCTGCATTTTCGCCATTCCAATCAACTGCAGATTCCTCACTACGCTCGGCATGACAACCAGGTTGAAATGTCACAATATTGACCGGTGCTCAATCGAATAAATGCGATTGACTTCCAGGAATCTTGAATAGGAAAGCCAAAAAATGAAGCGACTTCTGCTCTTATGGGTTGTGGTGAGTCTGGCAAGTATGGCCTTTGCTGATGAGAAGGCGAGCGATAAGGACAGTAAAGCACAGGACCGGGTCCAGGCCGCCGCCGATGTGCTGAATGAGATCCAAGCGGCACCGGACCAAGGCATTCCCCAGGAAGTGCTGGGCTCGGCTGAATGTGTGGCCGTTGTGCCCTCCATGCTGAACGGGGGGTTCGTCGTCGGCGCCCGCTACGGGCGCGGATTGGCCAGTTGCCGCACTCCCAAAGGCTGGAGCGCGCCCGCGTTCTTCAGCGTGAAGGGCGGGAGTTTCGGATTACAGATCGGCGGCCAGGCGGTGGATTTGGTCATGCTCATCATGAATAACGACGGTATGCATAAGCTGCTCTCCAGCCAATTCAAACTCGGAGCCGACGCCAGTGTTGCCGCCGGTCCCGTGGGCCGCCACGCCGCGGCTGGTACCGACTGGAAGATGCGCGCCCAGATCCTGAGCTACTCTCGGTCTCGTGGTATTTTTGCCGGATTGGAGCTGAGTGGCGCCGTCATCCGCCAAGACAAAGACAGCACCCGAGAGTTCTATGGGCATATGGTGACTTCTAAGGCCGCGCTTCAAGGAGAGATCGAGCCGCCCGCCGGTGCATATCCGTTCCTGCAGACGCTAGCCAAATGGGCCAAGGAGGCCAGCAAGTAGGCACGATTCTTATCTTCGAGATGTCCGCACGGTTTGTTTGACGTAGGATTTTCCCGGTGCTACCGTCACCATTTCCCCCAACATGCGTCAGCGACTCGAGTACGCGCTCGCCTGGCTGATCATAAAATTCATTGGCGCGTTGCCGCGTCCGTTAGCCCGCGCCGCCGGGATCGCTCTCGGTTGGACCGTTTACCTCTTGCATGTCCGGCTGAGGCGGGTGGGCATGCGCAACCTGGCACTGGCGTTTCCGGAAAAGAGCCGACGTCAGCGCGCCAAGATCCTCCGAGGTGTTTTCACCTCTTTTGGTCGGCAAGCGGCAGAAGTTTGTTTGTTCCCGAAGTACACCCGCGAGAATGTCAGCAAGGTTGTGGTTTACGATGGATTCGAGAATTTCGAACGCGCCTTAGCGCGCGGCAAGGGCGTGCTGTTTCTGACCGCTCACCTGGGAGCGTGGGAGCTTTCAGCCTTTACTCATTCATTGCACGGACATCCCCTGCACGTCGTGATGCGGCCGCTGGACAATATCTACCTTGATCGCTTGACCCGCCAATATCGCACCATGCATGGCAACTCCATGGTCGACAAAGACGATTTCGTTCGCGGCTTGCTCTCCGCTATGAAGGCCGGAGAAACCGTGGGCATTCTCATGGACACGAACATGACTCCGCCGCAGGGCGTGTTCGTCGACTTTTTCGGCATCCCGGCGTGCACGGCAAGCGGTCTCGCGCGAATCGCGTTACGAACCGATGCCGCAGTTGTCCCCGGTTTTACGATCTGGGATCCCGCGTTGCGAAAATACCGCCTGCGCTTCGACCCGGCCATAAACCTGGTGCGCACCGGCAATGACGATGCCGATGCCGTTGCCAATACGGCCTTATTCACGAAAGTGATCGAGGATTACGTGCGGCGATTTCCGGATCAATGGCTATGGGTGCACCGCCGCTGGAAGACGCGGCCGGAAGGCCAGCCGCCGCTTTATTAGGAAAAGAGACCCAGCAAGCTGCGTCTCTACTGCAAACCGTACAGACGTTGGTTGCAACGTCTAATCCTGGCAACAATGCGCGTGCTCAAAACCAGTCGCTCCGGTACGCGATCCACCAACTCACATAAACAATCGGTATGGTTGCCGCCAGTGCCCACCAGAGCGGCAAAATGAAATCCGCCGCCAGCCCCAGCACCGTGAAGCTGATCCAGAAGATCTTTCGCTCCATTCGGACATTCTATGCTTAGCTTTCCTTTCCCGCGGCAAACGTATAAAAAGGTGCCATGACTCTAGTCAGGGCACGCTCCGTCAAAGAGGTCGCCGATTTTGTGCAGGCCCGTGTGCTTGGAGACGAAACCGTGCGGTTATCAGGAATCTCGAGTGTCGACTCGGCGAGATCGGGCGATTTGATTTTCGTGGACCATGAAAGGAATCTTCCGCTGGCCCTAGAATCACGTGCCTCGGCCGTGATTGCCGGCGATTTCGCGGCAAAAAGGACGAGCCCAAAGCCGCTGTTGTTGGCCACGCAACCGCGTTTAGCTTTTGCCCGGGCTGCGCAATTTCTTCGTCCGCGCCCCGAGCGAAAGCCCGGCATCCATCCAAGCGCAATCGTGCACCCGTCGGTACAAGTGACTGACGGTGTTTGCGTCGAAGAGCGAGTCGTCATCGGTGAAGGCGTGAATATCGGAGATAGCACAAGGATCGGGGCTGGCGCTGTAATAGGTGCGAAAGCCAGCATCGGATGCAATTGTGATTTGTATCCGAACGTTACTGTCTATCCCGGGGTGCGCCTTGGAGACCGCGTCATCGTTCATTCTGGCGCGGTGCTCGGCAGCGACGGCTTTGGCTACGTGCGTGATCCAGCGACCGGGCGCTACGAAAAATTTCCGCAAATCGGACTCTTAGAAATCGAAGATGATGTTGAGATCGGCGCCAACGCAACCATCGACCGCGGAGCCCTGGATGCAACTCGCATCGGGCGAGGCACAAAAATCGACAACCTGGTGCACGTTGGCCACAACTGCCAGATCGGAGAAGATGTAGTAATCGCGGCGCAAACCGGCCTTTCCGGCAGTGCGGTGCTGGAAAATGGGGTGGTGGTGGCCGGACAGGTTGGCATTGCCGATCACGTCCGCGTCGAGGCGGGCGCAATTCTCGGCGCACAATGCGGAGTTCCAAGCAAGAAGGTGATTCGCGGCAAAGGCATAGTTTTTTGGGGAACACCCGCGCGGCCCATCCGCGAATACCTGAAAGAACTGGCTCTGCTGGCGCGACTGGCAAAGAAAGAGTAGCGCCGCCGTCGCCTCGAGGGAACTAAAACCATGGCAGTCGTAGTCATCGGCGGACATTCGCGCAGCGTAGGCAAAACCAGCGTAGTCGCTGGCCTGATCGCGGCCTTACGTGAATGCCATTGGACTGCGCTAAAGATCACGCAATACGGACATGGTGTCTGCTCGCTCAACGGCGAGTCCTGCCACTGCGCCACCGACGATCACAGTTGGGCGATTTCCGAAGAGAAAGATCGTTCCGGTGAATCCGATACCTCACGCTTTCTCGTAGCCGGTGCAGTTCGCGCGTTATGGGTGCGCACTGAGCAGCGACGCCTGGCGGAAGCCATACCAACCATCCGCCGCCGGCTCGCTGAGTCAGAAAATGTGATCGTGGAATCGAACAGCATTCTGAAGTTTGTCCGCCCGGATCTCTACTTGACGGTGCTTGATCCGGCGACGGCGGATTTTAAGCGATCAGCCCAGGAATTTCTCGACCAAGCCGATGCCGTCATTTTGCACATTACTGACAGCACCAAGTCTGCGTGGACCAGCATCTCGCTGAAACCCGTTGCAGGTCGCCCGATCTTCCAGGTTCATCCGCCAGAGTACGTGACCCCAGAGATCGTCGAGTTTGTCAAAAGCAGAATGTTAGATCTGAAGCCTAAAGCCTGAGGCCCACCTTTTGCTATCCTGCTCACGTGCTCCAGATTCATAAAAGTGCCTGGCTACTGGTTCTGCTCTCCGCTGCCCTGCAGATCTTGATTTTCCCGCTTCCCAATCTCTACATGCTCTGCTGGGTAGCGCTCACGCCACTGTTGGTCGCACTTTTGCGGGCTCGACAACCGGGGACGCTGCAACTTCGGGCGGGAATGAAGTTGCTGCCAGCCGCCCCGCTGCAAGCTTTCTTAATGGCGTACGTCTGCGGAATTTTGTGGTACGCCGGCACCTGCTATTGGATTTACAGCGTCATGCACCAATACGGCGGGGTCAGCACACCGGCCGGAATCGGTATTCTGATTCTATTCTGCCTGTATCTCGCGATTTACCATGGTGTATTCGGATTGCTGGTCAGCCTGCTCGTAGGAAACAGTCCGTTCAACCTGCGAGCGCTGCTACTCTCGCCCGTGCTTTGGGTGACTGTCGAACTCGCGCGTACCCGCATTACCGGCTTCCCCTGGGGCCTGCTGGGCACAACCCAGGTGGATAACATACCGCTGTCTCGCATCGCCTCGGTTACAGGTGTCTACGGATTGTCGTTCGAAATCATGCTGGTAAATGCCGCGTTCGCCGCTGCCTGTCTGGTTCAGCGTGAAAAACGCAAGCAGCTCGTGCTTGCTGCCGTCATCGCGGCACTGATTTTACAGACCGGAAGTTTGCTTCCGGTACCCGCAAGCCCAGCGGACCATAACGCGGTTCTGGTCCAGGCGAATGTGCCCATCCTCGAGGGTTCCGATTGGACGAAGCAATATTTCAACGAGACTTTGCGCGACCTGACTGAAGTCAGTCTGGATTCACACGGCAGCCCGTCGCATCCCGACTTGGTGGTTTGGCCGGAGAACCCGGCGCCGTTCTATTCCAGTGATCCGCTTTTCCGTGAAGCAGTAAGCAACGTCGCGCGTCAGTCAAACACGTGGGTGCTCGCGGCAGCATTGGCATTCGCAATGCCGGCGCGACGCCAGACCAACCCACGGCAGTCTACAACTCCGCCTCGCTCGTGAGCCCGAATGGCGACTGGGTTTCGCGCTACGACAAAATTCATCTCGTGCCCTTCGGCGAATACGTCCCCTTCAAACAAATATTTTCTTTCGCCGGAGGCTTGACCAAAGAAGTTGGCGATTTCTCTCGCGGCACTTCGCGTGTACCTCTCGACACAGGTGGATCCAGGCTCGGCGTTTTCATCTGCTACGAATCCATCTTCCCGGACGACATCCGCCAGTTCGCCAACAACGGAGCGCAAGTGTTGGTCAACATCTCCAACGACGGGTGGTACGGCGACAGCGGGGCCTATGCCCAACATCTCAAACAGTCCCGCATGCGCGCCGTCGAAAACAACCGCTGGTTGTTACTTGATACCAATACCGGCGTCACCGCTGCGATCGATCCCAACGGACGAATCGTGGCCAGCGCGCCCCGCAAAACCCGCACCGCGATGCGAGCTCCTTATGCGCTCGCGAACTCGACTACGTTCTACACTCATCACGGCGACTGGTTCGCCTATCTGTGTGCGATAATTTCACTGGCGGCATTATTCATGCGGCTTTTTGTTCGGAATGCAGCGAGACGCCAGCGAGATGCGCAGGAAGGCTGAGCGCCTCTTAATTGTTGTCATCCCTCGCAATGCGAGGGACCTGCAGTTCTAATTACGCAGGCAAACTGCAGATTCCTCGTCGCATTCGCTCCTCGGAATGACAGGAGTCAGTTGTGTAAAATTCCGAGGTAACAAGCAACGCTGCCGCATAATTTCCGAAAGGATAAATCATGGTCGAAGAGCTGGAAAAAGAATATGCGGTCTTAAAAGACAAAGTTCGCGAACTCCGGGAGTATCTTTGACGCCGGCAATCTGCGCCAACGCCTGACCGAGATCGAGAAGCAGGCCTCCGACCCCAATCTCTGGTCGAATCCTCAAAAATCCCAGACCGTTATGCGGGAGAAAAAGCGCCTGGAAGATATGTTGGCCAACGAAGCCAACCTCATCCGCCACAGCGACGACATTTCCGCCTACTTCGATCTGGCCCGCGAAGGCGAAAGCGTCGACGCCGACCTGCGCCGTGAAATTGATTCTCTCCGCCAGTTAGTCGATCGCCTCGAAACCGAGACTCTGCTATCAGGCGAGAATGACGCGCGCAACGCCATCGTCACTATCCACCCCGGCGCCGGCGGCACGGAATCGCAGGATTGGGCCGACATGCTGCTGCGAATGTATCTGAGATGGGCCGAGCGTCAAGGTTTCGAGACCGTGCTCTACGACTATCAACCTGGCGAGGAGGCGGGCCTCAAATCCGCAACCTTCGCGGTCAATGGGGAATACGCTTTCGGCCTGCTGACCAGCGAAATCGGAGTGCATCGCCTGGTGCGCATTTCCCCATTCGATCAAGCCAAACGCCGCCATACATCGTTCGCCAGCGTCTTCGTCTCGCCGGAAATCGACGACAGCATCGACATCGTCATCAAGCCCGAAGACTTACGCATTGACACCTACCGCTCCAGCGGCAAGGGCGGACAGCACGTCAATACTACAGACTCTGCCGTGCGCATCACCCACATCCCAACCGGCATCGTCGCGGCCTGCCAGAACGAGCGTTCGCAGCACAAAAATAAAGACCGTGCCATGAGCATGCTCCGCTCCAAGCTTTACGAAAACGAATTGGAGAAAAAGCGCGCCGCCACGAAGAAGATTGAAGACTCAAAACTCGATATCGACTTCGGCTCACAAATACGCTCTTACACCCTGCAGCCCTACCGTCTGATTAAAGATCACAGAACCAAGATGGAAGTCGGCGACGTCGATCGCGTAATCGACGGCGATTTGCAGCCCTTCATCCGTGCCTACTTGCAAATGAGGCGGGGAGAGAAGCAGGCGTAAATTGCCGTCGTCTGACCGACAATGAGCACCATGAGATCGAACAAACCGGCGGCCGTGAAACTTGGTCCAAGCTTTGAGCGAGCGTTGCTCTTTGCCGTCCGCAAGCATGCCGGCCAGACCCGCAAGGGCACAGCGGCACCGTACATTTCGCATCTCTTGAGCGTCGCGGCGCTGGTGCTCGAAGCTGGAGGGGATGAAGATCTTGCCATCGCCGCACTGCTGCACGACGTCGTCGAGGACTGTGGCGGCGCCCCCATGCTTCAGGAAATCCGCCGCCGTTTTGGCAAACGCGTGGCGCATGTGGTCGACGGCTGCACCGACACTGACCTCAACCCCAAGCCGCCATGGCGCCAGCGTAAAGAAGACTACCTCAAGCACCTGCGGATTGCCGACGCAGATGTTCGCCTAGTTTCCGCTGCTGACAAACTCCATAACGCCCGCTCCATCCTCGCCGACTACCGCGAGATTGGCGAGCCAGTCTGGGAGCGGTTTCAGGGAAAACGCAATGGCACGCTCTGGTACTACCGCGCCTTGCTGGATGAATTTCGCAAGGGGAAAGCGAATCCTCTCGTCAACCAACTGGAGCGAGTCGTCAAGGAACTGGAGGCCGCGGCCGTGTCCGGGTCACCTTAGGTGTAAAGCGGTCCCAATAATTACCCTCCGATGCAGTGCCCTTGGTAACGTTACCCGCCACGAAAATGCTAGCAAACAGACCGTCTCCAGCGTGATCCTGTATTGTCCGACATTTCCGGAGCTAACCAAATTTATGCCACGCATGATCGATGTCATTCGCTCCGCGGGCGCATCCTCGAATGTGATGCAAACGGCCGCCCGGGGTGCGCTCTCGGTCCCTCCTCAGGAAATGATCGAAATCCTGGTTTACCTGGCAACGCAGACCAAAATCTTCGCCGAGCGCGCGCGCCTTACCTTGGCGGGATGGGACGAGGCTTCTTCGCGCGCCGCGGCGGCCGACCCACGCACTCCGAAGGAAGTGTTGGCCTACATGATCACTCCCGGAAATCTGCGACCAACGCTGCTTCCAACACTGCTCGAGAATCCCACAGTCTCCGAGGAATCGTTGGTGGAACTTGCTCATTCCGCTTCTCGCTACATGGTCGAGACCTTGGTCCAGAGCGCGCGCATCAACCAGTCAAGCACAATTCTGAACTCACTGAGTTCCAATCCGCACTTGAATCCCGCTCAATCGTCCGCCGTTGCGGAGAAGTTGTCATCCTTGAAACCCGCGACCACAAGCGAATCTGAAATCCCGTCAACTCCCCCGGAAAATGCGAAGGCAGGGGAACCCGAAGATCCAGCAGCATCGACGCCAGCCAGCCCTGAAGCTGACGGGGATGAAGTTCCCGACGAGACCATAACCGCATACATGGCCGAGCACGCCACCGAAATCTCCGCGGAAGCCGACAAGCCCTTTCAACCGATTGGCGGGCTCCAGGAGGAACTCACGCCTCAGGTTCCTGCGATTCATCGCGAACCCGCGTCAGTTGAAGCGGAGTCTCCCGCGGTTGCGTCCACCACAGCGCATGGCGCAGCCACAGCGGCCCGGAAAGCGCCCGCGAAGAAGGTTTACCTGACCACCGAAGAGCAGCGGGGAAGCGCTCTTCAGAAAATTGCCAAGCTCGACATCAAAGGACGCATTCAACTGGCGATGAAAGGCAGCAAGGAAGAACGGTCGTTGCTAATCCGCGACGGGACGAAAGTCGTGGCCCTCGCTGTACTCGAATCACCCAAGATTACCGACAGCGAAGTCGAAAAGTTTGCCAATCAGAAGAATGTGCTCGAGTCGGTGCTTCGCGGCATCACTTTGAAGCGGCGCTTCATGAAGCAATACACCATACTTCGAAATCTGACCTTCAATCCCCGAACCCCGATCGATGTTTCGCTCGGCCTGATCAAGCACCTGCTGACTCCAGACCTCAGAAATCTGTCAGGTAACAAAGAAGTCTCGGACACCGTCCGCAAAATGGCTACCAGAATGTTCAGACAGAAACTGGAAACCACCGGGAAAGATTAACTTTCAACGGGGAGCGATCTCGTCGCGAATCGTCCCCCAGAGATCACTCCGTTGGCGTTCCTAAAACGCTAAATGCGGGCAGCAGCGCACTGCCCTTTGTCACCTCCCAGGAACCATTATTAAACTGTTGCCCTACCGTGCCGAAGATACTTCGGCTGTTCATATTCCACGAGTCTGACGAGTCTTGTGTGCTCTTGCCGGTGCTCGCAACTACCCAATACTGCACTCCCTTTTTCACCCTTACCGTTTTCTTGAGTCGGGCCAGATCGAGTCTGCAACAGCCTGGGAACGAAGGCAGATTCACCAGGTTCCAGGTCTTGATCGCGGTTCCTGGCGCATCGTTATTGTCGCGATTGAGGCTCAACTTGACGCCATTCGTGCCGGACACCGTGAGGACAGCCACTTTGATGAGAACAAGATTGTAATCACGTTTGGGTGTGAAAGGGGTTGCCGTAGCGACCTGACCTGCACCAGAGTCAGGCCCGGCCACAGACCACCCGATGTTAGGGAGGTAGACAGTTGTCCCCGTGCCTAGATCGCTATAGATCTTGACGAGCGAGGCCGGATCCGCGGAGGAGTGCTCGATCTTCTGAGGATTCGCGCCCAGCGCAACGGTCATGCTTCCGCCGTTGATGCTGATGATTCCTTCATGGGACTGCGAGGCTTGCGCCGTCACTGCGACGAGCATACAAAAAGCCGAACAAAGTGCAGCGTGTGCGACCCGGGTTGCGATTCTCTGGTTCATTGAGCTTCCCCTTTACGTTCGGTTCCCACTTGAAACTGGACGAATGTCAACCCTCGCCTATAGTGTTGTCAAGGAGAATCCGCATCCGACGCACGATTCCGTCCTGGGTCAAAAAGACACGGGTCAAGTGCCAGTTAGAATTGGCTTCCCTTCATCAGCCTCGCTACAATACTCGCTTATGGCCTCTTCAGCTCAACCCGATGGTATTGCCGATCTGCTGAAGCGCTCCAAAACCATTGCGGTCGTTGGACTCTCGAACCGTCCGCTGCGCCCAAGCCACGGGGTTTCTGCGTACATGCAGACGAATGGCTACCACATCGTTCCGGTCAATCCTCACATCAAAGGCGCTCTTGGCGAGAAAGCCTATGCATCTTTGCTCGATGTTCCCGAGAAGATCGATATCGTGAACATCTTCCGGCGGCCGGAGTTCGTAGAGGAGGTTGTAGATCAGGCGATTCGGCTGAAGGTTCCCGCGATTTGGATGCAGGAGGAAGTGATCAATGAAGAAGGCCGCAGAGAAAGCGCGCAGAGCGGGGATTTTCGTAGTCATGGACCGCTGCATCCTGAAAGAACACAAAGCGCGCTTCGGATAAATAATGTCGACGTCTAAATTCTAAGCTTGGGACAGTTTGTCTATGTCACCATCAACCGCGTGATTTCCCTTGCCCGGCCAGTTTGCTCATCGCAATCCACCACGACCGCGCACAATTTGACGTCACCCGTCGCGGCTTCGAATCGCGTGGGCATATTGCTTAAGAACTTGCTCACGATTAATTCCTTTTTCACGCCGATGACGCTGTCGTATGGGCCGGTCATGCCGACATCGGTGATGTATGCTGTACCGCCTGGCAGGACGTGCTCATCCGCCGTCGGAACGTGGGTATGGGTGCCGACGACTACGGTGACTCGTCCATCGAGGTACCAGCCCAGCGAAATTTTCTCGGAAGTCGCTTCTGCATGAAAATCGACAAAGATGACCTTGGCCTTGATTTGGTTTAACAACTGATCGGCGACACGGAAGGGATCGTCGTTGGAAGTCATAAAAACGCGGCCTTGCAGATTGATCACAGCGTAAGGAACGCCGGCTTTGCGACCCTCATAAAGGCCCCAGCCGGGCATTCCGGGCGGGTAATTTGCGGGACGCAACACTCGGCGTGCGGGACTGTGCGGATTGCCGTCGGCGGCCTGAAAGAAATCGATGATCTCGCGCTTGTCCCAGATATGGTTGCCGGTGGTCAGAACGTCAATGCCCAGTTCAAAGAGTTCTTCGACGAGTGGCGGCGTGATGCCGAAACCGGCGGCGGCATTTTCTCCATTGGCAAGCACGAGATCGATGGCATGTTCTTTTACTAGAGAGGGCAGGCGATCTTTGACCACGGTTCGCCCAGGTCTGCCGAAAATGTCACCGATAAAAAGAATGCGCAAGTGAGTTTTACCGAGAGTTCGATGGTAACACGCGGTCTTGGCCTAGCCCGTGTGGCGACGGGTCTTTGACCCATCCAGTCGAGCGCAGTTCGAAGTTTTTCCCCCGCGTGACCAAGTGCAAGCAGAAAAAATTGCGTCTAGTCTGGCGCGACCGCGTCAAAGATCCGGTCCCATACAACTACGGAACCATTTCTGCCGTTTTCAGAAAATCATAATTTCCGGGCGGGTTCAGCGTTAGATTCCTTACGCGCTTCGTATGCACCATTACGTTTTCGATATACCAGAGGTTGATGTAAGGCGAATCTTCGGCCAGGATTTGTTGAATTTCGGCGTAGATCTGCTTGCGCGCGGCTTGGTCGACTTCGCCGCGCGCCTGGTCGATCAGCGCATCCACGCGCGGGTTGGCGTAATAGGTGCGATTGGCGCCGTGCGGTGAAAATTTCGCCGAATGAAAGACATATTCGAAGATGTCAGGGTCTTCGTTCCCGCCGACCCAGCGCAGAGAGTGCAACTGATAGGCGCCACGGGTGACGTCGGAAAAGAAGGTCGCGAACTCGAAAGTCCGAATGTCCAGCGCGATGCCCACATCCCGCAATTGCTGCTGCAACACGGCAGCCACCAGCCGCGGGTTCTCGTCGGTCGAAGTCTTCAGGGTGAGATGGAAACGCACACCATTCACCGCTGGATATCCGGCTTGCTCAAGCAATTGCTGCGCCCGATCGGGATTGTAGTCGTACCGCGGAACATCGCCGTTGTACGCCCAGCTCTCGGGAGGAAGAAGGCTGTAGGCGGGACGCGCGAAATCGCGCAGCAGATAGTGAATCATCGGCGCCCGGTCGATAGCATAGGCTAAAGCCTGCCGCACCCGCACATCTTTCAGAATCGGATCCCGGGTGTTGAACGCCAGATACTGCAGCACCGTGCCCGGAGCACGCAGGACCTGCAGATTGGTCTCGCGTTCTAGCGCCAGCACCATGTCTCCGGTCAACGAAGTGACCGCGATGTCGGCGCTGCCCTTACGCAATTCGAGTGCGCGAGTTGTGGCATCGGGAATCACCGCGAATCGCACCCGTTGCAGATGTGGCTTCTCGCCCCAGTAGCCGTCGTTGCGTTCGATAACGACCTCTTTGTCTGGTTCTGCGCTGACGAAGCGGAACGGGCCTGAACCGATGGGATCGCGGCTGATTTCATCGCCACTGCCGTAGGGAACGATTCCAATGGCGCCATCCGAAATGTTCCACAACAAAGTGGCGAATGGCTCTTTGAGATGAAATACGACCGTGTAATCGTCTGGTGCATCAATGTGATCCACAGGCCGATATGCGGCTGCTTTAGTGCTGCGGATTTTTCCGCTCAGAATGGAATCGAAGGTCCACTTTACGTCGCGCGAAGTGAGCGGCGCCCGTCGTGGAATTTCACGTTGTGGTGCAGGTGGAATACATAAGTGAGAGGATCGGGGATTTCCCAGCTCTCCGCCAGTCCCGGCTGCACTATAAAATGTTCGTCGCGGGTGCACAGGTCGTCGAACAACAGCTCATCAATTCGTTCGGAATAGGCGTCCAGGCCAACCCGCGGATCCAAATTGGTGGGGTTGCTCTCGATGATCATCACCAGTGTGTTGGGGTCGGGTTTGCCGGAGCAGGACAACAGAGGAACAAGAACTGCAAGTAAAAGGAAAGACCACGTACGCACCCTCGACGCTGTTCGGGGCAGCCCGGTGACAGGATTTCCGTTTACGCATAGGAAATCTTTCCCAAAATCGCGGGCCTCTTTGCTCCGGTTGCTGATGGAAGATTTGACGGTCTCCGATTCCACGTCTGAAAAGCTAGTAAGGCGAATGCCGCTGCTTCTTTTGCCTCTGAGGGCAGCCCGAATTCGTCGGATGGGCGAATCTGTAGGCCAAGGGGGCGCAATTCGTTTGCGAGCATGGCCATGAGCGTGGGATTTTTCGTGCCACCGCCGGAAACGATGAAGTCGCGATACGTGCCCATTCGTCGCACCACGAATCGTCGAAGCGCATCCCCGATAGACCTGGCTGTCAATGACGTGGCTGTGGCAACGATATCGCGTTTATCCGCGCGTCCGCAGCGGCGGATGAACTGCGCGGTAAACTCGCGCCCGAATTCTTCGCGGCCCGCTGTCTTCGGCGGCTTGCGGCGAAAGAATGGCCCACTTAAAACATCGCTGATCACGCGGTCGAGCACCGCGCCGGAGCCGGCGATGCTCCCATCGCGGTCGTAGGGCTTGCCAAACAGGTGCTCGGTGACGGCATCGATCAGCATATTGCCAGGGCCGGTGTCGAAGGCCGTTACCTTGTCACGAGAAGCATTTGCCGGGATGGCGGTGAAGTTCGCGATTCCGCCGATGTTCTGCACAATTCGGCCGACACGGCGATCACGATAGAGAAGGAAGTCGAGAAAGGGAACCAGCGGCGCTCCTTTTCCGCCGACGGCCATGTCTGCAGGCCGGAAGTCAGAAACCACGGGAACACCGACGCGCGCAGCCACCACCGCGCCTTCGCCGGTTTGCCAGGTGACGGCAAGCTTGCGTCCCAGAAACCGGGCAGGCTCGCCTTGGTGATAGAGCGTCTGACCGTGGCATCCTACGAGCTGTATTTCGAAATGAAAGCGCCGTTGGGTAGCGAGCAGCGCATCCGCGTAAAGTTCGGCGAGCAGAAAATTCAATCTGGCCAGGTCCGCGACGCTAGCCTTGGTTGAATTCATTGCGGCCAACACGGCTTGGCGAACCTGCTTCGGATAAGCGTACTCGGCGTGCGCGAGAAAATGCAGGGTGGGCGCCTGCCGCGGCGATGCAGCGGTCAACCGCACCAGGGCCACGTTGATTCCGTCGGCAGATGTTCCACTCATTACGCCGGCAACGATCATGCCTGATCCTGCCGTCGTATGGTTGCCAGCCGCACTTGTTCGCTGAACTCCCACATCCGGCGTGAAAGTTTCTGAAGTTTTGCTCCAGTCGGGGCGGCCGTCCGACGATGCATCTCTTTGGATTTCTTTTTGAATGCAACCACACGAGCGACCGATTCTTTTGCACGTCGGGCAAATTTCGGGTCACGCTCCGCTGCTTTCACCATGGCTTCGTAGGAGCGAATAACATTTTCCTCGATATGACAGATCAGGCACAGATCGCCGCCGGCCCGGATGTGTGCAACGGCTGCTTGATCCATAGACGCGGCTTTCAGCACGCCGCCCATCTCGAGGTCGTCAGAAACCACAAGACCGCGATAGCCGATTTTCTTGCGCAAAATATCGGTAATCCATTTCTTCGACAGAGATGCTGGGGTGTGATCGCGAGTAACTCCCGGATAAGCAGCATGCCCGACTAGAATCAACGGTGATTCGCGCCGCAACGCACGGTAGGGGGCGATGTCGGCGTCCCACAGCTTCCTCCACGGTTTTCCCACGTTAGGGAGTTCGAGGTGAGTATCAAGATTGGCTTCGCCGAGGCCGGGAAAATGTTTGATTGCTCCCAACACGCCGGCTGAGCGGAGCCCGGCCAGAAATTCACGAGCGTACATCGTGACTCCTTTGGGATCGGCAGAAACAGCTCTCGAGCTCATGACGTTGCGCGATGCTTCGACTGCCAAATCCACAACTGGCGCGAAGTCGGTGTTGAAACCCAGTGTCCGGCAAGACTCGCCGATGATTGTTCCATGCTTGCGATAGAGCTTGCGATCGCAAGTGGCGAACACATCTGCGGCGGAAGGCGCGGGGCCGGTGACGTTACGAAAACGATCGACTCGACCGCCTTCCATGTCCACGCAGGCGAGCAAACGCGTGGAGACGCATGATTGGCATTGATTGAGCAGTCGGTACGTCTGTTCTCCGCTCGCGATATTGCGCGCGAAGAGAATCACGCCCGCGGGCTGCAGCCGTGTGAGCAGAGAACGAAGGCGCGGCGACATCTCAGTGCCCTCGAAGCCCACGATGAGCAGTTGGCCGATCTCTGCGGAAATTGATGTCGTCCTCTTCAATCCACTTGCTTCTTTAATTCCGCTAATAGATTCAGGGCTTCGAGTGGGGTCAGGCGATTCAAATCCACTTCGCGTAACTTTTCCAGAACCGGCTGCGATAGCGGCGTGAAGATGGTAAGCTGTGCCGGCGGTCGCGGACGCAGTTCGTCACTCGCCAGTTGTTCGGTCACTCGTTGTTCAGCGCTCTCATGTTCTGCCAGTACTTCGCGCGCCCGGACAATGACTTCATTTGGCAGCCCGGCCAGCTTTGCCACTTCGATTCCATAACTGCGATCCGCCGCGCCCAGCTCGACTTTCCGCAGAAACACGATTCCGTTTGCGGTCTCCTTCACCGAGACGTGATAATTCTTCACTCCGGAAAGGTGCTCGGCTAGTTCCGTAAGTTCGAAATAATGGGTAGCAAAAAGAGTTTTGGCGCGCATGCGGGCGTGCAAGTATTCGACCGCGGCCCAGGCGATAGCCAGCCCGTCGTACGTGGCCGTGCCACGCCCCACTTCGTCGAGGAGAATCAGCGAGCGCGGCGTGGCCGTGTGCAGAATCGCGGCAGTTTCCGTCATCTCTACCATGAACGTGGAACGCCCGCGCGCGAGGTTGTCACTGGCCCCGATGCGCGTAAACACGCGATCCACCACCCCAAGTCGCGCCGACGCCGCCGGTACGAACGATCCCATCTGCGCCAGAATCACAACCAACGCCGCTTGGCGAAGGTAAGTCGACTTACCGCCCATATTTGGACCGGTAAGAACCAGCACCGTATGTGTGGTCGAGTTGAGATATAGGTCGTTGGGCACGAAGCGCTCATTGCCTCCTGCCATTTCCTGCTGCTCGATCACAGGATGCCTTCCTCCAACGATTTCGATATCCGCAGACGCGTCAAATTTGGGCCGGCAATAATTGCGCAAGGCCGCCACATGCGCTAACGCCGAAAGCACATCCACTTCCGCCAGTGCCAGTGCCGTTTGCCGGATGCGTCGGGCTTCGCCTGCAATCCCCGAGCGCAACTCGGCGAACAGCCGACGCTCGATCTCCACAATCTTTTCCTGCGCGTCGAGAATCTTCGACTCATACTCTTTGAGCTCAGGGGTGGTGAAGCGCTCGGCATTGACCAGAGTCTGCTTGCGTTCGTAGTCTGCGGGAACCAGATGCAGATTGGGTTTCGAGATTTCGAGATAATATCCAAAAATGGAATTGAACTTGACCTTGAGGGAATTAATTCCCGTGCGTTGCCGCTCGCGCTGTTCGATCTGCGCGAGGAATTGCTTGCTATTGCGGCTCAGATCACGTAACTCGTCCAGTTCCTTGTCGACGCCGGCCTGAATCGCGCCGCCATCGGCCAGAGAAATCGGCGGCTCAGGCACAATTGTTTTGTCGATCCGTTCGCGCAGATCACCCAGTTCATCGAGCGACCCATGTAGAGTCTTCAGCCGCTCGGGCGCGAACCTTGCCAGTGCAACTCGCAGTCCCGGAATCTTCCTCAGCGATGCCGCCAGAGCCAGCACATCTCGTGGATTCGCGGTCTCCAGAGTGACCCGGCTGAGCAAGCGCTCCAAATCGAAAATGCCGTCCAGCGCTCGCCGCAATTCCTCGCGGGCCACCGTCTCATTTACTTGCGACGCGACTGCGTCCAGCCGCGCATTGATCTCTGTCACTTCGATCGATGGCCGCAGCATCCACGAGCGGAGCAGACGTTTGCCCATGGGCGTGACCGTGGCGTCGATGGACCGGAACAGAGTTACTCCGGCGTCAACTCCGGCAAACAGCGGCTCGATCAGTTCCAGATTTCTCACGGTTACCGCGTCGAGCACCAAATAGTTCTGCCGTTCGTAGAAGCCGACTCGATCCACGTGGTCCAGAGTTCCGCGTTGGGTAGAGCGAACGTAGTACAAAATGGCGCCCGCAGCCGCGGCCGCGGCTGGTTTGCCCGCAAGACCAAAGCCCTCGAGCGACAGCACGCCGAAATGATTTTCGAGCAACGGAATGGCATGGTCGGGCGCAAAGACCCAGTCGTCGAGTGGAGTCTCGGCGAAGCCAGCATTTCCGCCCTTTGGGCGAGCGCGCCCATCCACTCCTGATCTTTGCTCCTCGAATAATGGAGCTGTCGAGCCGTACAAAAGCTCTTTCGGTCTCAACTGCTGCAGCTCTTCCTGGATTCGTTTGGCAGCGTCTTCGCCGCTAAATTCCGTTGCGCGAAACTCGCCCGTGGAGAGATCCAGGGCTGCGAATCCAACTCGATCTCCAATCTGCGCCACCGCCGCGAGGAAGTTATTCTCCTCGGAACTTAACGACGAATCGGCTGCCGTTCCGGGGGTGACTACGCGCGTGACCTCGCGGCGGACTAACTTCTTAGCGACCGCGGGATTCTCCATCTGCTCGCAGATTGCGACCTTGAATCCTTTGCGAATGAGCTTGGAAATGTAGCCTTCTGCGGCGTGATAAGGCACGCCGCACATGGGAACGGCTATGCCCTTTTCCTTGTTGCGGGAGGTCAGCGTGATCTGCAGCTCGCGCGACGCCAGAACGGCATCGTCGAAGAAAAGTTCGTAAAAATCGCCCAGCCGAAAGAACAGCAGGGCACTGGGATGGTCCTTCTTGATGGCGGCGTACTGCCGCATCAGCGGGGTGGACGGCTCGGTCATCTCCGGCGGCTTCGTGATCGGATTGTAGCAAACCGACAGCCTCGTCATGGGGTGCAAAAACATCAGCGCGCCAGAAGACAGTTGACGCGGGTTCGCTGAGATGGTTTCCTTGTGCATGGAACTACGCAAGGATCCGATCACCCGCTCCTGGGTTATTACCGGCGACGAAGCTCCTGACAACGTGCTCCGCGCGGGGGCGGTTTGCCGATTCTGTCCCGACTCGCACGAACCGCCGCAGCTCGTCACCAGCATGTCCGGAATACCGGGAACTCCCTGGTCGGCGCGCGCCGTCGTCCACCCCAACGCCCTGTATCACATTGAGGGCGAGGCGACTCGGCGCGGAGACGGCATTTACGACCGCATGCGCCCGATTGGTGCGCACGAGGTCTTAGTAGAAAACGCGTCGCACGACCGGCAGCTATGGAACGCGAGCGACGTCGAGATTGAACAATTCCTGCTGCTGGCCGCGCAGCGGGTCCAGGATCTCAAGCGCGACGGACGCTTCAAGTATGTGAGTATCTACAAGGATTACGGAAGCAGCGCGGGACAGGAGTTCGAGCATCCCGCTTCACAGCTTACCGCGACCACGTTCGTGCCCCGCCGCGTTTTGTACGAACTGCGTGCTGCCCGGGAATATTTCGAGACCAAGGAACGTTGCGTTTTCTGCGACATCATTTCCCAGGAGATGAAGCAAGAGCTGCGCGTGATCGAGATTCGCGGCGATTTTATCGCTCTCTGTCCGTATGCGCCGCGTGTGCCTTATGAGAGCTGGATTATGCCCCGCACCCACGAGGCTGCGTTCGAACGCTTCGGCCTGAATCGCTCGGGAACGCTGCGCGATTTAGGCGCCCTGCTGCGCCGCACCTTGCAGCGCATACGCACCGTCACCGAAGACTTTCACCTGGTGCTGCACACTTCGCCGAACAGCCTGCACCGCTCGGGAAATCTCGGCTACTGGAAGACCATTGACGAGGATTATCACTGGCACATCGAAATCATGCCAGTGCTGGCGGCGAAGGCGAAATCGTATACCTTTAAAGAGGTGTACTATTCGCCGCTGTCTTCGGAGACTGCGGTCAAGCGGTTGCGGGAAGCGAAGATCGAAGCGTAGGAACCGTCGTTGGTCGTTCGTCGTTGGTCGTTCGCAAAACCATTCGAGGTTGGCTTCGTCGTTCCCGAATCGAAAACTTGTTTACTCGGTCGTGGCAGTACCCCTCCCCCCTCTTGGTTTGCAAAATATTGAAAACGCAGGGTTTATTTTACGACTAGCTGCTAGATATTTGAGTTTATGGGACTTACACGCAAAATCTAGAGAACATTGGAGTTACGGGTGTGTGCTTTCGGGTCTCGCGCTTCCGTTTCGGGACTTATAGTGACACGGCTTTGTTTGGGAGACTGTCTTTCGCCCCCGCTGGGGCTTCCCGGTTTGCTGTCGTTTTCCCATGGCTTGCGCCATGGGCTGCATTCTTACGCCGCTCTGCGGCTGCGTGGGTGCTCCGGTAGTTGCGCCCTTCGTTGTTCGTCGTTGGTCGTTGGCGAGCCCGATTGGAGTTTGGCTTCGGCGCCCGCGAATTGAAGCGGAGTTTAGCGATTTAGTGCTGGTACCCCCTCCCCCCATCTAATTTGCAAAATATTGAAAACACGTAGTTTATTTTGCCACCATGTGCTAAATCTTTGAGTTTATGGGAGTTATAGGTAAAATCTAGAGAACATTGGAGTTACGGGTGCAGCGGCGTCCGCATTTTGGGAATGGGGAAAAGCGGTCTCTCGCCGGGTCGGATTGTCAAAGATCGGTTATTATCTTACAGATAATGTAAGGATTGCTATGTTATCCCATCTTTAGGCCCGCGGTCAACGAAAAAGGGGGTGAGCGGAACGACGGTTCGCGATATTTTGCGCCGGGACGGGCTTGTGGGGGTTTCTGTGGAAGCCGGCCCGGATCGTCCGCGCGGACATGCTCGCTTCCCACCCCTTCCGCACAGAACGCGGAAGGAATGGGGCACCCCGTTTTATTTGTGATTTAGAGGGCGCTTGGAATTGGCGTTAGCCACCCGAGCGGGGCGAAAAAAGAGAGTTTTGATATGTGGACAGTGGGGCTGGAGGAGGGTAACATCGCCGGGAGTTGTGCGGTTCGGCGGTTCTTCCCGAAAGTGGCGGTGGTCTCGTTTCCCCGGGCGGTTGGTGTTATGACTCGCAGAAGACATTTCCGGTCGGCGATTGGCCTGATGAGCTTCTTCGTGGCTGTTCTCGCATTGACTGTGCCTGCGTCGGCGGAGTGGAAGGAGAAAGTGCTTTACAGCTTCCAGGGATCTCCCGATGGTTCTTTCCCAGGGGGCGGAGTGGTCTTCGACAAGGCTGGCAACCTCTACGGCGTAACAGTCGAGGGAGGTTCGGGCTCCTGTCCTCCTGCGCAGTGTGGCATCGTCTACCAACTGAGCCCACCGGCTCAAAAGGGTGGGCCATGGACGGAGACGGTTCTGTACGTCTTCAAAGGTCAGCACTACGGCGACGGCTCTTCTCCAGCCGGGACGTTGATTATCGACAGCTCCGGCAATCTCTACGGTGCTACGGGCTACGGTGGCACGGGAAAGTGCATGATCTTCGGCGGAGTGGTCGGCTGCGGCACCGTGTACGAGCTGTCGCCACCGAAGAAACAAGGCGAAGCCTGGACCGAGAAGGTGCTGTACAGCTTCAAGGGAGGCAAGGACGGGCAGCTTGCCGGAGAAACTCTGACGTTCGATGCCCACGGCAACATTTACGGCGCGACCGCCTACGGTGGCGGCTACGGATCGTGCAACGAACCCTACTACCAGCATTGCGGAGCGATCTATGAGCTGAGCCCGCCGCAAACAAAAGGCGGCAAGTGGACGGAGAAAGTGCTGTACGGCTTTAAGGGTGTCAAGTCGAGGCGACGGCGCAAACCCCAACGGCGGGCTTGGTCTTCGACAGCAAGGGCGCAATTTACGGCACGACGTTCATTCGGCGGCTACAACTGCCCGGACAATGCGATCGTGGAGTGGGATACGGCTGCGGCACAGTGTTCAAGCTGCAAGCCGCCTGCCAAGAAAGGCGGAGACTGGACGGAGAAGCGTCCTCCACCGTTTTGAAGGTTCGCCCCGCGACGGCTTGGGCCCTAATGGCTGCTTGGCTCAGGGCAAGGATGGCTCGCTTTACGGCACCACAATAGGCGGTGGAAGCGATGAGGACGGTGTGGTGTTCAGACTGATCCCGTCAGTTAATAATAGGAACAGCTGGAAGGAGAGCCTGATTCATGTGTTCACCGGAGCCGAAGATGGTCAGGGGCCATGGGCTGGCCTCGTCCAAGGCCCGGATGGCAATTTCTACGGGTCGGCGGGCGGAAGTCCGTCCCGTGGCGGAGTCGTCTTCCGGATGAGACCGCCAGCTTTGACCGGGGGCGTGTGGTCCTTTGATGTCCTCTACAGCTTCACCGGTTCGCCCGACGGCTACGACCCGTTAGAGCTGACTATCGTAAAAGGCGGCGTGATATTCGGGGTGACCGCGTACGGCGGCACCGGGCAAGCCTGTCAGGGGGGCTGCGGGACGGTGTTTGAGATTTCTCCGTAGCGGCATGAGCGAATCCCGCCGGGTTCGTGGTGGCTTCCGGAGCGCCAACGACCTACGACCCATGACCAACGACTAATTTATGACCATTCGCCGCATGAAGACTTATACCGGTGGGCAGGGATATGTCTACCAGTACTACTTCGTAGGAAAGCGGGCGGCGACGGCCGATTCGTCCGAGGGCGCGGCTACCGAGTACGTGTTCGATGTTACCTCTGATCGGAAGACCACTTTCGCGGTCAGCGTCTTCCTGACGGCGGACGCCATTCGGGAGTGGGAGGCGAGCCACAAGCGTCTGCTCACTGAAGCCGAACAATACGGCGCGGTCAAGATGCGGCTGTTCCAGGCTTTCGACGAGATCGAGAACATGATGGCGGATGGGCGGCGGCTGATCATCCACGCCGACGCTCTGGAGCAACTCCTCGGGACGTTGGGCGTCGACTTAAGTAAGGAGGGCTGGCGCCCGCACGCGGACCCGGGTGTGATCTACGTCACAATGAGGTGTGATCGTTCCGACTGTCGGCTGCCTCATTCGCGGGCAGACTATAATCACTCTGGCGGATTGGGAGAGGATGCCCGAAGCCGCTTGGGGGCTTGAAATCAGGTTATGCCCATACTTTGGCTGCGAGTTGCGTTGGGTTTTTATGCTGTGGGTTTGCTGTACGCGCTGGTTGCGCTGACCCGCAGCAGCGACCTGTTGAATAAGATCGCGTTGCACGCGGCCTATCTGGGGATGGTCTTCCATTTCGTCTCACTCACCGATTCCATAGTGCTCACCGGACAGATTACTTTGGCTTCGGTGCACAATGCTGAGTCGGTGCTGGGTTTCCTGATCATGGTGGTATTCATGCTCGTGTACCTGGTGTACCAGACCACTTCTCCGGGCATTGTGGTTTTTCCGCTGGTCTTTTTGCTTACTTTTGTTGCTGCCACCGGGGAGCAGCCATTTTTATTTACTTCTCCGGGTTTGCGGACGGGATGGTTGTTTGCTCACATTGCGTTGATCTTTACCGGTTATGCGGCGCTGGTTTTGAGTTTTGGGGCAAGCCTGCTTTACCTCATCCAGGAACGTTCGTTGAAATCGAAAAGGGGAGGCAGATTGCTGTCGCGCCTGCCGGCGCTTGAAGTGATCGACGAAATTGGATTCCGATCGCTGCTGCTCGGGTTTCCTTTCATGACGCTCGGTTTGATCGCGGGTACGGTCGTAGCGCAATCGACTTATGGACGCGTGGATTTGCTCGACCCTAAGATTCTGCTCTCCATTTTGATGTGGGTTGTATACATGATCATGCTTTACACGCGCTGGACTGCGGGATGGCGAGGCCGGCGGGCGGCTTATCTGGCTGCGGGTGCATTTGTTTTTGCGATCATTGCCTGGGCGGCGAATTATTTCAGCGCGAT
>CAWISU010000016.1:0-18064 GCA_963838765.1 uncultured Acidobacteriota bacterium
TTTTTTACATTGGAGCGGTAAACGGCGGCGTCTGGAAGTCGGATGATTACGGCCGCACCTGGACGCCCATCTTCGATCAGTCGCCTACTCAATCGGTGGGCGCCATCGCGGTAGCTCCATCGGATCCCAATATCATTTATGTGGCGAGTGGTGAGGGGCTGCGCCGTCCTGACCTCTCGGTGGGTAACGGAATTTACAAGTCTACGGACGCAGGAAAGACGTGGACTCATCTCGGCCTGCGTGACGGGCAACAGATCCCCGCGCTGGCAGTCGACCCGCGCGACCCGAATAAGTTGTTCGCCGCGGTGCTCGGACATCCTTACGGTCCGAACGAAGAGCGCGGCATTTTTCGTTCGGCCGACGGTGGCGGCACTTGGCAAAAAGTCTTATACAAAGACGAGAACACCGGCGGTTCCGACATTGAGATGGATGCTTCGAATCCGGACGTTCTCTACGCATCTCTGTGGGAAATGCGCGAGGGACCGTGGGAGGATAACAATCAATTTCAAGGAACCGGTGGAGGTCTTTTCAAATCTACCGATGGCGGCAGCACGTGGCATGCGTTGACGAAAGGTCTGCCCAACAATCTGACGCAAATCAATGTGGCGATCGCAGCCAGTCTGCCGAGCCGCCTCTATGCGACCGTGGCGACGACTGAACACGGAGAATATGGCTCTGGTGCCGGTCTGGGCGTGTACCGCTCCGATGATGCTGGCGAAAGCTGGCGCGCGGCCACGACTGATCCTCGGCCCGCTATGCGTATCGGCGGCGGAGACCTTTCAATTCCAAGAGTGGATCCTAAGAATCCTGACGTAGTGTACAGCGTGAGCATCGTGGTCGTGCGCTCTACGGATGGAGGCAAAAGCTGGACGAGCATTCGCGGCGCACCGGGCGGGGATGATTATCAGAACCTCTGGATCAATCCCAATGATCCGAACATTCTTCTTGTGGTCAGCGATCAAGGCGCCATTGTGACCGTCAACGGCGGGCAAACGTGGAGTTCGTGGTACAACCAGCCGACGGCACAGCTTTATCACGTTGCAACAACCAATACTTTTCCCTATCGAGTTTGCTCTGGGCAACAGGAAAGCGGTTCGGTCTGCATTTTGAGCCGCGGCAACGATGGTGAAATCACATTTCGCGACTGGCATCCCGGTCGCTACCATCGAGTACGGTTACGTGGCGCCCGATCCGCTAGATCCCGATATCGTTTACGGAGGCGGCAGAAGCGAGGTTTCGAAATATCATTGGTCCACCGGGCAGGTGCAGAATGTGACGCCTATCCCCGTCCGCGACGCGAAGTACCGCACCGACCGCACCGAGCCAACTTTATTCTCGCCGATTGATCCTCACATTCTTTATTTCGCTTCAAACATGTTGTTCAAAACCACGGATGGTGGAGAAACCTGGCAAACCATCAGCCCAGATCTCACTCGGGAGAATCCGGGAGTTCCGCCGAGCGTGGGCACGATGGCCACCAAAAATCCTGAAGCGGGGAAACAACGAGGCGTGATCTATGCGCTGGCTCCATCGTTTCACGATGTAAATACTTTGTGGGCCGGAACTGACGATGGCCTGATATGGATAACGCGAGACGGCGGAAAGAATTGGAACAACATCACTCCCCCGGAATTGACTGCGTGGAGCAAAGTGACTCAGATCGAAGCTTCACATTTCGACGACCAATCCGCCTACGCGTCGGTGAGCCGCTTTCGCATTGACGATCTGCATCCTTATATTTACCGCACCCACGATGGAGGAAAAACATGGAAGCTGATCTCAAGCAGCTTGCCGGCTGATGCTCCGGCCGACACGGTGCGCGAAGACCCGGTCCGCAAGGGCTTGCTCTTTGCGGGCACCGAAACCAGCGTCTGGGTTTCGTTTGACGATGGTGATCACTGGCAGTCTTTGCAGTTGAACCTGCCGCACACTTCGATGCGCGACTTCGCGATTCATGAGAATGATCTGGTCGTGGCTACTCATGGGCGATCATTCTGGATACTGGATGACATCACGCCCTTACGGCAGCTCGCTGACACAACGGCGAGTGCGGATTATCTTTTCAAACCCGAACAGGCCTACCGCGTCCGCCGCAGCACGAACCCAGATACGCCGATCCCGCCGGACGAACCGGTTGGTCAGAATCCCCCAGATGGCGCGATTCTCGATTACTTCCTCGCGCAGCCTGCCTCCGGCCCGGTGACGCTTGAAATTATCGATGCGAAAGGAGAACTGGTGCGTCGCTTTTCCTCGGCAGATAAACCAGAAGTTAGTCAAGCGGAACTGGAGAAGCAATTGATTCCGCTCTATTGGATTCGTATGCCGAAAATTCTTTCGGCAGATGCTGGCATGCACCGCTGGGTGTGGGATCTGCATTATCCCTCGCCTACCGCCTCGCAACACGAGTATCCGATTTCGGCGGTGCCGTACGATACTCCCAGATCGCCGCTCGGCCCGCTCGCGTTGCCCGGAGACTACACGGCGCGACTCACCGTGAATGGACATACTTTCACCGCACCACTCACGGTAAAGATGGACCCGCGCGTAAGCGCTCCGCCTGACGGAATCGAACAACAATTCAAGATTGAAATGCGTTTGGCTGCGGAGTTAACTAGTAGCACGAATGCGATGAAAGAGGCGCATTCCGTGCTTGATCAACTCCACAAAATTGGGACTCAGCCCACGGGTGCGCTCGCGGAATCGATCAAGGCGCTCGATCAGAAGGTAGACGCAATTTTGGGAGGGACGACGCCAGCCGCGGCCAGTACTGCGTCGGAACCAACTCTGACTCGTGAGAATGGCGCAGTGAACACGCTCTACGGCGGCGTAGGGCAGGCCGATGCGGCTCCAACGACGGCTCAAATAAATGCGGTCACGGACACCGAACGTGACCTGGCTGCAGTGATGAAGCGGTGGGAAGAACTGAAGCAGTCCGATCTACCAGCGGTCAATCGCCAACTCAAGAAGGCCAACTTGCCCGAGATTCGTCCCGATGATGAAGCCACAGACCGATGAAGTCCAGACCGATCTGGAGTAAAAGGGCACAGGTTCGACATTTTGTTGTATCCCGCCACGAACTGTCATTCCTCGCTTCGCGAGGGATGGCAAGTGTGCAGGTTATTCAGCGATGAAAAGGTTCTCGGCAAAGGGCCATTGCTCATCGATCCACTGGGAGTCACAGCGGAAGCCAGCCTTCTCGGCGATTCGAAGTATCTCCGCGAGAGAATACTTGTGGCTGCTCTCGGTCCAAATGGTTTCGCCTTCAAGGAATGTGACCGACAAAGCCGCTGCTGGGATGCTAACGGTTTGTCTTTTGCGGGAACGAATGTGCATTTCCACGCTGCCCACATCCTGATTGAACCTGGCGACGTGCTCAAACTGCTCGAGGCGAAAGTCGGCATCGAGTTCCCGATTGATTCGCGCCAGCAAATTCAGATTGAAGGCCGCGGTCACGCCCAGCGGATCATCGTATGCGGCGAGCAATTGGTGAATTGGTTTTACCAAGTCAGTGCCTACCAGCAGCGCGTCTCCCGGTTCGAGAGTTTCCCGCATTTGGCGCAGGAACTTCACATCCGCCGGATGCTCGAAGTTGCCAATCGTGCTCCCCAGGAACAGCACCAGCAACTGTTCTCCCTTCTTGCGTCGCGCGGCCACTTCCAGCAGACCATCAATATATTCACGTTCGAAGCCTAAGATGCTAACCGAATCAATGTCGCCGAGTTCACGTTCGCACATGTGCAGCGCGGCCCGCGAAATCTCGATGGGGCAATACGAAATATGCTGGTGACGGCTCAGGGCTTCGAGCATCCAGCGCGTTTTCTTGCCGCTGCCGCTGCCCAGTTCGGCTACCGTGGTCGGTGGCCTAAGTCTCGCCACGATGTCTTCTGAATGCCGTCGCAAGAGACGTTCGTCAGCGCGAGTCAAACCGTACTCGGGAAGAACGCTGATGACCTCAAACAGCGCGGAGCCAACACTGTCATACAAGTATTTCGAAGGCAGTTCTTTCTGGCCAGGCTTGGTTAAACCGAGGCGGACATCGGCGATCAGGTCGCGATTGGTGTCGGTGGTGAAGGTCTGCGTCAGCATTCTGTCCTCCGAAATCGATCAGTTAGCTCACGCAGCGAAATCCTGCGTAAACGTACTGGTAGTGCGGCTGGAACCAGTTGCGAAACGAGCGACGCAGCATGCAAGCTGCCGTGCGCGGCGAAGCTCCTTTCATTACGTAGTGCTTGCCGTCGAAGAAGTCGGCGGAGTAGCCGGGATAAAACGAAAACCGCCGAAAGCCGGGAAACGGTTCGAACTGGGTTGATGTCCACTCCCACCCATTGCCCAGCAAATCCGCTACGCCGAATGCGCTCTGGCCTTCTGGGAAAGCGCCGACCGGGGTTGGGTCCCAGCTTTGGAAATCGAAATTGCCCTGGCTTGGATTTGGAGCTGCAGCGCCCCAAGGAAAGTTTTCTCTCAGGGCCACGCTCGGTTCCATACGCCGCTCGATGCCACTGTGCTTCCGTCGGCAGCGACTTGCCTGCCCAACGAGCGTACGCATTTGCTTCCGCTTTGCTCACATACACAGGCCAGTCCAAAGGCAAAGGAATTTCGTCAAACATTGTCCGGCAATACCAGCGGTCGCGATTCCGGCTCCAAAACACGGGATGGCGAATGTCGCGCGCGGTTCGCCAATTCCAATCCTCTTCCCTCCAACACGCAGGATTTTCGTAGCCCCCTGCGGCCACGAAATCAAGGAACTGGCCGTTCGTCACTTTGTATTTGTCGATAGTGAATGCCGGCACGTCGACGGTCTGCGCTTCATATTCGTTGTCCCACCCGAAACTGTTTTGGTCGCGACGCGAAAGCCCAAGCGTAGCCTGCCCTGCGGGAATCTCGATCATTCTGGGCGCAATGGGGGGAAGCATCAGTTCAGGCTTGCGCTGCATTCGAACTTTTCGATCAAGCGGCAACTGATGCAGCATGTAGGCCAGTGTTTCCGCGTGCATGAGCCGGTGCTCGATCGCGACGTTGAGCAGCGTCTTGGTGGTAAAATCGGCCCCGACCGGACTGGAATCCCAATCGGCGGATTCGAGCGTCTCCAGGCCGGCATCAATACTTTCGCGGATTCTCTTGACGTACTGACGCGCGTCGGCAGCGGGCGGCCAATCGCGAGGTTGATCGGACGGAAGCGCTCCATTGACCGGATCAATGCCGAAGGCAAATAACTTGTCGAGATCGGGAGCGAAAGTCTTCTGGCCCAGAACCCGCTCTCGCAAAAGGTTCCAATCGAATGCTTCTAAGTGACCGAGATAAAAAATGATTCGGTGTCGTTCCGGAATCGGCCGCTCGTAGAGCGAGTCGGGCCTGACCAAGTCAAAAATCTCGTCGGTTCGAACCCGAGCCTCGGATAAACGCTCAAGCAGTTGGTGCCGAACTTCGAGTTCTTTCTGCGCGACGAGCATCGTTATCCTCCAAAGTCGCCGGTGTGTGCTGCGTGATTCCGTCTAGGTTCCCGGCTGATCTCGCGACGGGCCGGTTGCAATCCAACTGGCACAGCGATTCCCGCCGCCCTTCTTGCCGATGATTTGCCAGAACCCCAATACGAAGCGCGCGGAAATCCTGACGAAGTCGTCCTCTCGTCGGGCCTCCGGCAAAGGTAGCCTCAACCTTAGATGCCCGAGCGGTCATGTCGGTGCTGATGATTTTGCGGGGAAGCGAATCTCTTTTAAACTGCTGGCAAATGAGCGAGATACAGGGATGCTAGAAGTTTGTCCGGAGTTGGCCTCTTCTATTTATCTGGTTTCTCAGTACATTAAGATGGATAACTGTCATTGCAGGGCTTCCATCAGGAGACGATATGAACGCGGAGAACATCACCCCCGAACTGTGGCCAGAACTGCCGCTTAACGCATGGCAAGACACCTACGCCACCCTCCACATGTGGACGCAGATTGCGGGCAAAGTCCGGCTTGCGCTCAGCCCGAAACTTAATCATTGGTGGGAAGTGCCGCTCTACGTAAATGCGCTCGGACTTACAACCTCGCCCATTCCATATGAAGGTGGGATTTTTGAGATTCAATTCGATTTCATTCATCACAGGCTGTCCATTCGGACTAGCCGCGACGCGGAAAAGGTAATGAAGCTGGCACCGCGTTCTGTCGCTGATTTTTACCAGGAGTTCATGCAGTGTCTGAAGTCACTCGACATTCACGTGAAAATTTGGAAGATGCCGTGCGAAGTTCCCAACCCGATCCCGTTCGACCGGGATACGGAGCATGCTTCCTACGATCCGGAATACGCGAATCGCTTGTGGCAAATACTTGTTGGTGTCGATGAGATACTCACGGAATTTCGTTCCCGCTTCATCGGCAAGAGCAGCCCGGTGCATTTCTTCTGGGGGAGTTTCGATCTGGCAGTCTCCCGGTTCTCAGGCCGGCGTGCGCCCCGGCGAGAAGGGGCCGATTCAATTACCCGCGAGGCCTATTCGCATGAAGTTATCAGCGCCGGCTTCTGGCCCGGTGGCGGCGATGTGCAGGGCCCGGCATTCTACGCCTACGCGGCGCCGGAACCAGCGGGTTTTGCGGAGGCGCATGTGGGTCCGGCAAAGGCTTTCTATCATCAGCAGATGCACGAATTTCTTTTGATGTACGACGACTTTCGGCGTGCGTCATCGCCGAAGGCCGCGCTTCTTGAATTCATGCAGAGCACCTACGACGCCGGGGCGAGCCTGGGAAACTGGAATCGCGAGGAACTGGAAAGGCCCGCGGCCTGAACTGCAGAAGTTGAAGTTCCGGCACTTCTTCCTTTTTGTACCTTTGTGTTCTTTGCGGTTCTAGCATTTGCAGTTCATTCACCGCAAAGGACACAAAGGTACACGAAGGAAATGATGGGAACTTTCCCTTTTCCTCAGACCACGCCTGCCAATTATTTCTGCACGCTTTGAACATCCAGCGTGCGCACCAGCCAAGGGATAATCACTTGCTTGAAAATGACTGGGTCCGGCCACACCTTGACTTGCCGTCCCAGATGCCCGCCCTGCGGATTGATCCATGCATCTTTCGGAACGTCGCCTTTGTTGAGTAGCAGGTAGATGTCGGATATCGGCACCTGCGTATCCAGGACTCCTGCAAGGATCAGCATCGGCGTGGTCGGTTTGCCGAGAAGACCTTGTTTTACCAAAGACATTTTCGCCAGGCTGGCGGCCAAGTCGTCGATAGTTTTGACTCCGTCGAAAATATTCATCAGCGCCGGCACTTGATCGAACAAGTATTCGCGATTTCCCAGAAGTGAGTTCATCAGGAAATCTTTTTGAAAGAACGTATCAATCGGCGGAGACTGCGCGCTCGCTCCCCTCAACCTTGCGTGCTCGACGATCGAAAGCTTGGTCGCCCAGTATGCGCCCCAACTGACGCCATGAACAGCCACTCTACTCTTATCGATCTCCGGCCTGGTCTGCACATAGTCAATCACGCGCGATAGCATCCGGTCGGCATTCTCGCTGACTTTGATCGGCGCCTGTCCGGTGCCGGGTCCATCCACCGCGAGAAATCCGACGCCAAAAGGCAGGATTGAGGCGAAGCTTTCCGACAGATCTTCCTTACGACTATCCAGGCCGTTAACGGCAATCACCAGAGGCACCGGGCCGCTTGTGTTCTTCGGTAACCGCAAGTACGCGATGATCTCCGACCCTTCGAAAGGTATGTGAACGACTTCCAGCGGCGGATCCCAGAAGCGAGCATGCGCCAGAAATGCTTCAATCGCTTTCGCATAAGCTCGCTGTTTCCCAGGAGAAGCCGGGTACGGCCAACGGCCGAAAGAATACAGGCGCCACGCCCGAATGTAGTCCACATTCGCTTTTACAGGGTCAGTCTTCTCCAGCGCTTTTGCCTCGCTGAAGTAACGGTCGGCAACCGCCATAAATGCGGCCGCCCATTCGTCTTTGTCCTTGGTGTGGATTTTGTCGAAAGCATCTTTCACATCGCCGGGATCAAGGCCGATCAAAGGATACTGTCCGACCTCAGCGCGATGGATGGCCTCGGTTTTGATTTCATCAATTGTCCGCTCGGGGCGTTGCTGCGCAAACATAGTTCCCGCCAGTACGAAGGAGATGATTAACAATCGCGGTATGAAATCGGATTGTGCTTTTCCTCTCACCTTTTACGGCTCCTTATTTTCTTCTATACGAAATCCGTCACTACATTTTTTGAAACGAAAGGGCCGAACGCTCTGTCCGGCCCTGCCCCTCAAACCAAGGTTCATTTAGAACGCCAGCTTCAGCCCCAATTGCACAGAACGAGGGCCTCCCGAGCCAACGGCGGGATTGGCAGCCGCAATGTCAGGCGTGGCGCACCCGCAGCCAAAGTTTGGCGCTCCAGGATCGTTCAGTCCAAAGCCATTCTGTCCGCCGTAGGGATTGGCAAAATTCGGATGGTTCAGAATATTGAAAAACTCCGCTCGGAACTGGGCATGAAGCCGTTCCCCGAAGTGCCAATTCTTTGCCACCGAGAAGTCCCAGTTCCTGAATCCTGAATCAGGGAACAGGTTCCGGGGCATAGTGCCGAACTGCCCTTGCGGAGGCGGAATCATGATCGAGTTGCCTTTGGCGTAGCAGCCCCACGTATCCAGCGTCGACGTTGCTCCAATGGCTGCCGCCTCGGTCGTACACGCCGCCGGGAAATTGCCAACCGTGTAGTGCGGAATCGGTTCTGGTCCCGACTTGAAGTCCGACGGATTGCCAAAAAAGTCCCAGCGTTGCGGCGTAGCTTGTGGCGGGCTCACGGGCAGGCCGCCAAGGCCAGAAATATCCGTGGTCAAATCAATCGGGCCCCAATATTGCGGACTCGCCAAGGTTGCAATCGAATTAATCTCCCAGCCCTCCAGCATTTGCCCATAGCCTTGTTTGCCGGGGAGGGCGTAGGTCAGCGAGAGCGTCAACCGGTGGCGAACGTCGAAATCGCTATTGGCGTATTCCGCGCCTACGTTGTTCGAATTCTGGGGAAGTCCGTATCCGGCACCGAAGTCCCAGTTCGCGCTGACGTCATCAAGAGCATGCGAGTAAGTGTAGCCAGCCACCAGGCTCAGACCGTGATAGTTTCGCGAAGTCAGCGTCGCCTGCAAACCGTTATAGTTTGACCGGTAGAAGTTTCCCATCTGAAAAATATTGCTCAGCCAGGGAAACTTCGCGTTAAAGGGTCGAGTGGCTTGCGAATCGGTGCCCGGCGTCTCCTGATTGGCATCGCGAATTCCGACCAGATTGTCTCCGTGGTTGCCAACGTATGCGACTTCCAAAGTCAGGTTAGGCGCGAACGCGTGTTGCACGTTCAAAGTCCAGTTCCACACGTAGGGAGTGGTCAGGTTGCGGACCACGCTCATGATAGGACAGGGACCTGAGGCATTGGGGTCGCAGTTGATAGTGCTGCCGCTGACGTTGCCATAGAGCGGCGTAGCGCTGTCCCACTGAGGGACGTTGCCGGGAGCGATGGACAAATTGCCAGCCGTGATCGTGCCTCCAGCGGTGACCGGATTAGCAGTGCCGGTGCCAGATATGATCGCGCCCGTGGGAACGTTGGAGAGGCCGAAGCTGTTGTTGAAAGCGAGCAACGATTCCCAATTTACCGTCTCGTAGATCAGGCCGCCGCCCCCTCGCAACACCGTGGTCCCCTTACCCGTCACGTCCCAGGCAAAGCCCATGCGCGGGCCGAAGTTCGTGTGATCGCCGTTGTAGGGACTGCTGACGCCGTTGATCCCGACCTGAATCAATCCGGTCGGCGAATTGGGATCGAAATTTCCCAACTGGTTATTGGCATCTTTAAGGACCGTACTCAGCTCATAGCGCAGCCCATAGTTGATCGTCAGGTTCTTGGTGGCTCGCCAGTCATCCTGGAAAAATACTGCGTAGGCCCAGTTGTGGATCTGCCGAGTGGGATTGCCGGTTTGTACGGATGCCTTGAAGGGATCGCCTGCGAAAAAATCTTCCAACGCGGTGGACGTGGGGAATGCGACTCCGCCCAGGAAAGTAATGCTGCCCCTGGCGTTGCCGAAGGCGCCACCGCTCACGTAATCGCGATGAACCTCGCCGCCAAACTTCAAAGCATGTTTTCCGGCAGTGTAAGACACATGGTCGATGAACTGGGTGATGCTATCGGGCCCCTGAAGTTTGGGCCACTTGAAGCCGCCTAAGCCAGGGATGAACGCTCCGGCAAAGCCAATGCGCGGTAGCCCTCCAGTGTAAGGACCGCTTACGCCGGTATCGAGACCGTAAGCTGATGCGGGCGTATTGAGATCCCCCGGCAATGTTGGCTGGTAGAGTCGGTTGTAGCCGACTCGGGCTTCATTGACCCAACGCGCGGTGGGGGTGAAAATCCAGCTTCCTCCTCCCACCTGCGCGCGGGTGTGGATATCGGACCGCCACTTGTTTTGCAGTTCCGGAAAATCCTCGACCGTCCCCGAGTTATTACCGAAAAAATACATACCGCTTAGCCGCTGTCGTTCGTTGAAGTTGTAATCCACTTTGGCGACTACGTTGTCGACGCCGACTTGATTGGGAAATCCGTTAACGATGTTGATGGTTGGATTGTTGTTGAGGGGAAATCCGGTACCGTTGCAGGTGACCGTAGAACCGGTCACGGTGCAGCCGGAGATGGTCTGGCTGGCCGCGCTGATCGGCACATGGTTCGCCACCAGATCAGCAATCGCACTCGGAATGCTGTTCGCACAGTCACCCGTAACCGTGGGAGAAGTGCAATTCGGCGTCGACGGCGTGGGCAGCGCTACCATTGACGGACTGGTTACGCCACCGTATTGGTTGCCCACGTCATAACGCTGTCCTTCATACGACCCAAAGAAAAAAGCTTTGTCCTTGATGATCGGCCCGCCGAATGATCCTCCAAACTGCTCCAGAGTGCGTTGGTTCTTCGGGCTCGGAGACTGACTGAAGGCGCAGGGATTACTGGCGCAGTTGAAATAGTTGCGCGCATCGAACACATCGCCGTCGCGGCCGAAGGCGAATGCGGTGCCATGCAGCGAGTTCGTTCCTGACTTCAGACCCACGTTGACGACAGCCCCGGGCTTCCAGCCGTATTCCGCCGGAGGATTCTCCTGCAGGTTGAATTCCTGGATGGCATCGATCGGCAGGATGGTCGCGGAATCTCCCGCAATACCAGCTCCGTTGATGATGCCCTGCCCGGAAAACGGCTCGCTGTTATAAAGCCCGTCGATGACGTAGGCGTTGTCCTCGGCGCGAAGTCCGTTGGTGCTTGTCGTCGAGAAGCCACCACCTGGATAGCGCACTACGCCAGGCCGCAACTGCAGCAGGTTCTCATAATTCCGGCCATTCAAGGGAAGATCGTTAATGGTCTGATTGCTGAGTGTTCCACCCAAGGTCGACGAAGTCGTATCCACCAGCGGAACTTCGCCAGTTACGATGACCGTCTCGCTGACTTGGCCCGGCTGAAGAGTCAGGTCGATCCGTGCGTCCTTTGCCACTTCCAACTCAATGTTGAGCCGTTCGATCGACTTGAACCCTTTGGCCCCAGCATGAACCTTATATACGCCGGGAGATAGGTCAGGAGCCACATATTCTCCGGCCTGGTCGGTGGTCAAAGTGCGCGTGACCCCACGCTGCATATCCGTGATGACCACTTCAGCACCAGCTAACGCGGCACCGGTCTGGTCGGTCACAGTGCCCAAGATGCGGCCTGTATAGGTCTGTGCGAATAGCGGCAAACCAGCTAGAAGTACGCCAATACTCAGGACCGCCAACCGAATCGTCAGGGAACGCATGGGGGCCTCCGCCAAAGTGCTGCATTTAACGCTCATTTCTGCCGCGACAAGCTATAATGCTTCCAAAAAAATCCGTCATTCCGCGAATTTCGCAGACGTCGATACGAAATAAAACCGTGGTCTGACAGCTCTACCACTGTAGAAAGCCGGTGTCAAGCAGGATCGCGCGGGCGGCGTTGCCAGAAGCAGTTCCGGCGGCTCAGGGCTGCCGGGCTCTGTCTAAGACTGGGACGTGAACCGCCCCATCGGGCGTATTTGCTACGGCGCGCGGCAGCACGTATAATGGTGCTGCACATAATTGAGTGCAGCTCATGAAAACCAATATCACACTCAAGCTGGATGCTGCCCTGCTGCGCGAGATCCGGGTGCTTGCGGCCGAAGAAGGTACGTCCATCAGCGCCTTGCTGGCGGCGCGCCTCGAGCAGATTGTGCGAGAGCGCAAGACCTACCAGCGCGCTCGGCGGCGCGCTCTGGCCCGGCTGCGCGAGGGTCTGGATTTGCAGTGGACCCCTCCCCTCTCCCGTGACGAACTCCATGAACGATGAATCATGCCCGATAAATACTTTGTAGATACCAACATCCTGATCTATGCGCATGACCGCTCCACCGGTCTGAAGCACGAACGTGCTCGCCAACTCATCGAGCGCCTTTGGGTTTCTGGGCAAGGTGTGTTGAGCACGCAAGTGCTGCAGGAGCTTTGTATTAATCTTCGCCGCAAGATTGCCCGACCACTCCCGGTGGAAGAGGTCCGCAGACTTATACAGGACTACCTAAGCTGGGAAATCGTCGTCAACACCCCCTCCTCGGTCCTGGCGGCATTAGAAATCGAGGTGCGTTACAAGACCTCTTTTTGGGATGCCCTTGTTCTGCATGCCGCTGAAAGCTCAGGCGCGTCGGTCCTTTATTCCGAGGATTTGGTGGCGGGGCAGAAATACGGCCCGATTCAGGTCATAAATCCACTCACGCACCCGGGATCCCTGCCGTCCATTTCTTCTTAATTCAATTTAGAAAAAGCATACGTGAAAGAACTCACAAGAGACTCTTGCGTTCCCAAAACGGTTACACTTAACCATGACCACCGCGACCCTCAACTCCCTCTCCAAGGCGTCTTCCGCCTACCTGCGCTCTGCCATGCACCAGCCCATCCACTGGCACGAATGGGGCGAGGAAGCGTTTGCCACTGCGCAGCGCGAGGACAAACCGATCCTGCTCGACATCGGCGCGGTGTGGTGTCATTGGTGCCACGTGATGGACCGGGAGTCCTACGACAATCCCGAAATCGCGGAGATCATTAACCAGCGTTTCATCGCAGTAAAGGTGGACCGCGACGAACGTCCCGACATCGACAGCCGCTACCAGGTGGCCATCAGTTCCATCAGCGGACAAGGCGGCTGGCCGCTGACCGCTTTTCTCACTCCCGACGGCAAGCCCTTCTATGGTGGAACGTATTTTCCGCCGGACGATCATTACGGGCGTCCCAGCTTCAAACGCGTGCTGCTCTCCATCGCAGATGCCTACCACGAAAAAAATGGCGATGTGATCGAACAAGCCAAGATGGTCGAGGGCGCCGTTTCCCACGCAGAATCCTTTGCGGGAAAAAGCGGCGACTTTTCTCCAGCCGTGATTCAAGCCATCATCAAATCAGCGCTGAAAATGTTTGACCCGCAAAATGGCGGCTTCGGCAGCGCTCCCAAATTCCCCCATCCCGCCGCGCTCGATCTGCTGATCGATCAATACGTGCGCTCTGGCGACCAGCAGTTGCACAACGTCTTTGTCACGACTCTCGAGAAGATGGCCGGCGGCGGCGTCTACGACCAACTGGCCGGCGGATTTCACCGCTACTCGGTCGATGAACGCTGGATCGTCCCCCACTTCGAGAAGATGTGCTACGACAACTCCGAACTGCTCAAGAATTACGTTCACGCCTATCAGGCCACAGGCTCTGACTTCTTCGCGGCCGTGGCCCGCGACATTATTCGCTGGATGGATGAGTGGCTCAGCGACCGCGAGCACGGCGGCTTTTACGCCTCGCAAGACGCCGATTACTCCATGGACGATGACGGCGATTACTTTACCTGGACTTTGCAAGAGGCACAGTCTGTTCTCACCGAGGACGAAGCCCGCGTGGCCTGCTTGCACTACGACATCAACGAAATTGGCGAGATGCACCATAATCCCGCCAAGAACGTGCTGTACGTGCGCGCTTCTGTAGAAGAAATTTCCAAACGGCTAAGTATGCCGCCGGAGCAGATCCAGACCCTGCTGCAATCGGCGAAAAAGAAGATGTACGCCGCCCGCCTGAAGCGCCCCACTCCCTACGTAGATAAAACCGTGTACACCGGCTGGAACGCGCTCTGCGTTTCCGCATATCTTGAAGCCGCCAAGGTACTCAAGCTCGAAGCCGCCGAACATTTCGCGCTACGCTCCCTGGATCGTATCCTGGCTGAAGGATTGCATGCGGAGAACGGCCTGCTCCACGTACTCGCTTATTCCGATGCCAATGCCCAACGCCGCCAAATCCCCGGCGTGCTCGACGATTACGCTTTCACCGCAGTTGCTGGCCTGGACGCGTACGAGGCCACCGCGGATCTCAGTTACTTCAATTTCGCCAAACAGATCGCCGACGCGATGGTCGAGCGTTTCTTCGATCCGGTTTCCGGCGGCTTCTTCGATACCGGAAAGACCTCATCCGACGAGAAAATCCTCGGCGTCCTGGGCACGCGCCGCAAGCCGTTCCAAGATTCACCCACTCCCGCCGGGAATTCGGTCGCGACAATAGCGTTGCTCCGGCTACACTCGTACACCAATGACGCAGCCCTGCGCGACAAAGCGGAGCAGACCATCGAACTCATTGCGGGCTTAGCCGGGCAGTTAGGCCTCTTTGCCGCAACCTACGGGATTGCCGCCGTGCATCGCTCGTACCCGCACACGCAGATCGTGGTTCTCGGAAATGACGAACTGGCGGACCGGCTCTACGCCGCTGCCGTTGCCCCTTATTCCGCCACTAAGTCTGTGCTCAAGCTGGCAGCCAACCAAGCGGTTCCGCAGAATCTTCCACCCGCGCTGGCCGAGACCATTCCGCAGTTGCCAGCGGTGAAGGAAGGAAAAACCGAAGCCGTAATCTGTTCTGGGTTCACCTGCCAGCCCCCGATCTCTGATCCCGACGAACTGGCGCGCAGTTTGCGGCAACTCTCCCTGACCAGCATCTCACCAGGTCAAAGTTTCCATCAATAAAAAGAGGCTGGCGTCGCTCTTGCGATCGCCAGCCTACGAATTCGAAATGCTGCCTGTCGGCAGCTCGGAGCTACGTCCGATGCCCTAGCGGCATCCGCTTCCTGTGCATCCCGGTATCGGTGCACCGTCCTCCAGTACCGGAACTACCGGAGCGGCAAGCGCCGAGATCGCACAGACTAAACCTACCATCAGGAACAAACTCCTGACCGCACGTTTCATGGGATTGTTCTCCTAAGTACGGGTCCCCTGGGAGCGGCGACCCTCACTTGGCAGGGATTATACAAGGCCCTGTCAAGTAGTCGTCGAAAATTTCTAACTTCGCCGGTTTAACGCGGGTGTTTACCACTCGGGAACGGCGTTCGGGTGATTCCGCTTTCCATCTAAGCATAAGGATATAAATGAATTAACTTAACACTTTTCCCTGCTGAAGGCTCGCCAGACGGTTGTCCAGAATTCAGACAAATCCGGTTCAGAGGACTGAATTTCTTGGAAGGGCGTGGGCAGGGAACGGAGACGCAGCTTTGCCGGGAACCGACATTTTGGTGACGAAACCCTTTTCTCCGCTTTCCGCACGCTGAGGCTCTCTTGGAGTTGGCGAAAACGCCCGATCCACCATGCTTTCGAACATCGGAATCAAGGAATCGCCTGCCTCCGGATGCCGCAACTCACTGAGACCATGGTCCCAGCGCTGTGACATTACCAGCTTGGCAGGCGTCGCTCGCGCAGTGGTCTTCAGCGACGCGTATCCAATCCAGGTCAGGATGGAGAAACTGTATGCCGTAGTGTTGATCACGCTTAGCATCAACGTAGGGGGATGGATTTGACCACCGGAAACCAAGGCAAGGATCACCAGTTCGACGCTCGCGAAACTGCCAAATCCGAGGGCGATGCCAAAGCTGAGCTGCCGCTTGGAAAGGCCCAGATGCCGGGAAAAAAACAGAAGAAACAGGATCAGGCCGCATTGAATAATGCGAACAAAGCGTTGCACGATAATCACCGCCTGGCCTAACGGCGTATCGCCCCCAGGTTGACTTGCCGCCGTGACCACCATCGCCACCAATAACATCACCAGCGCAGCCCACTTGAGCAATAGAGTACCCAGGTCTTTCAGGTTCGGGTAAGGACGAAGCACATCCAGAAAGATTTCGTGAATGACCTTGAATCCGATCACCAGGCTAATCGCCGCACTGATCCAGTAGGCATAAAAATAGCCCATGGTGCTGCCAGACCGGTAAATTGGGAATAAAATCAGAAAATTCACGACCTGGAACACAATGTAGCCGAAAAAGACCGGAAAGGTACGATGGAGGCGGCGCCAGAACATCACTCCAACCAGGAACAGCTCTAACACAGGGTGGGCGATCCAAAGCGCAAGCTGGAGTTTGGCATTCATGGGGTTTAGCTCAATACCACAGCTGCTGTACCCGCTTTCTTGCTTCTTCACCTTACCAGTTCTAGCGACAAGGTCAATGGACGAAAGTAACCAAAGGTAACAGTTACCCTCCCATTTCTTCTAAACAATTCTCACCCTGACAGATAACTTCGAGTTCAGAGAGGCAAATCGCGGAATGGGGACTCACGCATGGTTACCACCGGGGATAACCATTTTGCTGGGTTTTGCTAGGCCAACACTTTCAGCACGACGGCAGTAATGTCATCGTGCGGCGCGCTGCCGGCGGAGAAAGCCAACATGCGATCGAAGACGACGTCCACCGACTCGGCTGCCGATCTGCTCCAGCACGAGGCCCAAACGTCTTCCATTTGGGAGTCGCAGAACTCGGCCTGTTCGCGATTGCGCAATTCATGCAAGCCGTCGGTCGCGAACAGAACGCAATCTCCGGGGGCGAGTTGTACCACGTGCCGTTCGTAGGTGGCGCCGGGAAGCAGGGCGGAGGGTAGCCCACCCTCGCCTAATAGGCGACACTCGGTTTCGGAGGCCAACAAGGGCAGTGGCATTCCGGCGTTAGAAAAGATGAGTTCCCTCGTCACAGGGTTGAAAAGAGCATACAAGGTGCAGCAAAAGCGGCCACTGATGGGACGCTGCACCAGGCGTTCGTTCAACAGGGTGAGCACCCGGGCGGTGTCCGTTCCGGTCTTGTGAATCCCGCGCAGGGTTCCCATCACGAGCGCACCGTACATTGCCGCCGGCAACCCTTTTCCGACCACGTCCCCGAGATAGATGCCAATGAAACCGTCGGGCAAAAAGAAAAAGTCAGCAAAGTCTCCCCCAACGTCAGCGAAGGGTATGAAACGGAACGCGATCTCGGCGAACTCGTGGCAAAGCCCTATTGTCGGCAGCAATGAGGACTGGATCAGCCTCGCCTCACGCGCGTAGTCCTCGCAAGAGCATGCGCGCTTGAGAGTGGCTTCGGCGGGATCCAACTTAAGGGCGCTAACAAATAATTTTGATATCGGCAAACAACCGTCCTGCTGGGTAGATCGGCAGAATGTCGGTTCTGATTAGTACGTGTTTCATACGGGTTTGGAGGGCGCACGGCTTCGAAGCCGAAAAAGTGATAATTCGGCGCTTAGGGTTTGAAGGGGCGCGGCTTCCATCCGCGCCGTCGCTCCCGCTAAACGACTTAAGGGCGCGGCTGGAAGCGTGCCCCTTCAAAGCTACTACGCCTCACCAATGAGATAGGGAAGATTATTTGGGGCGCACGTCTTTCGCTCTAAGCGAAGCCGTCTGGCTGGCTGACGGCGCCAACGTGTGCCTGGTCGTCAATAAACAGTCGGCCGGCAGCGAGTGCATTGCGATCAATTTCAAGCAGATCGAGTTTCTTTACTTTGTCTTCGAGTACGCTCAAAGCCGTTGCCGACGCGAGGCATTCGGTTTCTTCGAGCAACGCACCCATCATCACGATGTTGGCGGCCTTGATCGAACCCAGTTTGTCAGCGATCTCCGCCGCCGGAATCGCGACCACTTGCACGCCCGGCGCCGCAAAGTCATCAGGAGCACTGGCGCCGTTGTAGAGGATGAGTCCGCCACTCGCCACTTCGGATGCAAACTTGCGCAGCGAGAATTCGTTCATAGCCACGAGTACATCGGAGTGCGACACCA
>CAWISU010000017.1:0-71120 GCA_963838765.1 uncultured Acidobacteriota bacterium
AAAGTGTCCAATTGCACACACCCGCAGAGCAGCCAGTAAATGTTCCCGTCTCGGAGAGCGTTACCTTTCGAGGATGTAGAACCCACTGCTGGGCGCAAAGACACCGTCACCGGCAGCCTTACCGACCACTGTGTCCCCGCTAACGCACTTCCTTGCACCATTGAAATTGTCGCAAAGGCCAAGGGAAAAATTCCCACCACCCTGAGCCACAAAAGCCAAGCCACCAGTCGTTGCCTGGTTCAAATCAATGTCGCTTGTGCCAGAGCACTGGTCACCGTAAAAGCCACTATAGTTCCCGCCAACAACGTGAGCATCAGCCGTCTCATCGCTGGCACCTTCCTTCCCCTTTTTAATTTTTGGTTTGCAGTCTTTTCCCCGAGGCCGGGATAAACTTATACTCCGCCCCAAAACGCATGAGCAAGCTCAGCTCCAATCGGGTGTGGAAAATCTTGACGGTGCGAAATCGATGCATCCTATTAAATCTGAAAGGTTTGTATCCACGACAGACGTCCCAATCCTGCCAGTTCAATATTCCGTTTTGCCTTGTTTGTGCTTCCCTGCTAGCAAGCCTTAAGCCAAAGTTGCAAGATCCTTCAACCTGGTCCCCTGCCGGAGCCCAATCCGACGGCCTTGGACTTTAGTCAGGAATGATCCCTCCGGACCGCGCCGAAAGTCCTGCGCGAAGGCCAAAACCTGGTCGTAAGACGCCTGTTCATCCTGCTTGGCGATGGGAGTTGAAATCCGGACCAACGCTGCATCCGTCCGGTTCAGTCGCAGAGAGTCGAGCACCATGTAGAACTTGCCACGATACTCGCTAGCGATGACTCGGCCATGAGACTGATACCAATAGAGCACAAGCTGGCGTCGCAGACCGTTCTCCACGACATACTGATTCACGATGGCTCGCTCCCCATTCGGAAGGCTAAGCGCCACGTGGCCCGCCGTCACCGGTTCCCATCCACCCCCGGGGAGGCAGTTTTTCGGAGAGTGAATCGAAACCCCGGTCCGCTGACTCTTGTAGTAACCCACATACAGATATACCGCACGATTATCGGCAGATTGATACGCGCGATCCAAATAGTCACTCACCCCCAGCGCTTGAACGATCCGCGGCTCCAACGGTAAATCAAAGCCTTGCCAGCCCTGCAGTTGCAAAGGAAATGCATTTAGCGGCTTCGTCAAAGGAACGGCTTCGCCATGTGAAAGACGATGAAGACCGCCCGTTGCCAGAGCGCAGACCGCGATCATCAACCAACAGCGTCCGGGTGAACTCATGAATGTGCTGCCGTTATCGTCAGCTTGCCGGAACCATATCCATGAACGACATTGATCAGTTTGTGAAGCGCCAGCAGGAGGCACGTGGCAACGATGAAAATCACCCATCCCGAAAAGGAATGCAGAAAGCCCTCAGCCGCCTCCGGCCCCCAGTAATACGTCAGCATCGCCGTACCCACCACCCGCAAACCGTTGCTGATAACGGCCAACGGGATCACCAGGAGCACAAGCACAATCCGGAGGTAGCGGCTCCGCTCCGCAAAATATCCATAGCAGATCGCAAGCGTGATCAGCGACATCAGCGAGCGGATTCCACTGCAGGCTTCGACGACCTCAATTCGGTTCTGGGGTAGCACGAGTATATTGCCCTCTTTTAGAACCGGGAACAGATTCAAGGTTTCCAAAGTCCTGGTAGCAAAAGAGGAAGCGACGAACTGCAAAGGAAAAACGATTTCGTTGTACACCAGCGCGGGTAGAGGAATCATTAACAACAACAAAGCCATCGGAAACGAAATCGAACGCAGCGTCGGCCAACCTAGAAAGTAGATCACCAAACCTGCGACTGTGCTTACCAATGCGATGCGGGTAAGAAAAAGTTCTGCTCCGAGAGTTCCCAGGAAAAGCAGCCCCAGCGAAATTAGAACAATGAACAAACCTTGCCAGTTCGGGCGCCCCGGCAAAGTAAGCAGCTCAGCCCGCTTCCGCCAAATCAGATAAGCCGATAACAGCGGAACAAAGAACCCATGAGAGTAGTCGGGATCCTCGTACCAATTTATAAGCAGCCCCTGAACTACCGGCGCATAAAGCGCGAACAGAACCGCCGCCATGAGCAGCCATTGTAAGTATGGCTGTACAACCTGCCACGAGGTAAATGAACTCAGCGTTCGCTCACTTGTTCGGAGACGCGCCGGCACTGAATCCGGCTCGACGCCCTTCACCATTTGCGGCAGAGCAGCTCGATTTGGCGCGCTCATCGCTTCTACACCCGAGCAAGACTTAGGCAGCCACGCATGTTTTGAAATTTGTTAGATTGCCCGCACTCTTGCGGTTGGAGTGAAAATCGTCCGCGACTTTACCCCAGTCTGAAAAGATTAAGACTAGTTCGCCGGACGTTGACCGGAATCATAGCAGCGCATAACCGGGAGGCTACAATTGCAACGCCTGCAGCGTACCGCAGCTGGAAAACTCCATCAGAAGATCCCGGAATTCTAGGGATCACAGATTCCACCCGTGTTGAAGTTCGCTATCGGCGCGAGGCTGTTTCCCCAATTCGTGGATTCTGGGTTGGGCGGGTAAGGTCCCTCATTGAACCATACGCAACTGCCGTCGTTCGTGCTTCCGTTGAAGCTTGGGTTCCAGGTCGGGCTCGAGGCTCCGCTGGTACAAGAGGCGACCGCGAGACCCTCATAGTCTCCGTTCGAGTCCTGACAGATCGCGGGCTGCGTGTAACTGTGATTGGTCGCACATGATCCGGAACTCGTGGCCGTCGAAGCCGCCGAGCCGTCATAGCCGTTATCATCCGGAGTGAACAAACCCGTATTGTTGCCTTGGCTAGCGTAATCGTACAGTTCCCAGTGCGAGAACCCCACAACTGCATACTTTCCCCCTGGATTCTTCAGCCGTAGAACTGAATTATTCAGCGAGGACCAAAGACTGCCGCGTAGAGCTTGAGTAGGTTGGCAATCCTGATAACTTGAAGCCGCACAGCCTGTCTCGGCAAACGAATTTGGGTTGGCTATCAAATAGTTCTCATAGATGACCGGCTTGCCGCCATCCGCGTTAATGATGTTCTGAACTTCGGTTTGTACAGCGCCAACCGAAGCGTAGGCATAGGGAGCCACCATGAAAATGTCGGTGTAAGGAGCAACCGCAGAATAGATGTCGGCGGTGCCTGGAGTGTATGGACCATCATAAAAAGGCAAGATTGCAGGTGGACACGTCGAACCGCACCCCGCCAGCCACGCCGTTCGTAAGGTGCTGGCATATTGAGCGGCCATCGCTGCCACAAAAGCGTCAGCGTCAATTTTGACCTGCGCGGTCTTGCCCCACGCATCCAGTCCCTCGGTTGGACCGTTTCCGTTTGCCCCGCCACACGACTGCGACCCAGCGATAATGTTGCTCCCATTCTCGTCAAGGAATCCGGTGCCCGTACCCCAACTGGAGTATGTACCTGCGCTGATACCCGCTAGCCCTCCGGCATCCGATGTGCCAAAGCTTGTATAGCTTGTTCCCCATGCAGAATTGAGGCCATCAATCGTGCCATACTTCGTTTGCAGATACGCGCTCATCGCTTGTTTCGCGTAAAGCGTGTGATTCGGGTAGGTATATGATCCACCTGCCCAGCCCGGACTGTGAGCCACCGTCGGATTCTGAGCCGCAATGACATACCCGCAATCGGCGTGGCTATAGTGGACGTTATTGGCTTCCGTGTAACAGACCATGCTGTCGGTCTCGTCGAGAATCGCTGCCATGGCATGCGATTGACTGGGGTAGCCGTTCTTGCCGCCGCCAAACGCGGCCATCATCGCGGTGGTCGACGTCGCCCACGCGGGATCGTATGGATCGACCGTGCCGTTCCCTTGGAAGATGCTGGAGCCGCATTTCATTCCGCTTGGATCGGGGATGTACAAGGCGTCTTTGGCGTGCCATGCCCCAACCGAGCCGTCCCCGGAATCACGAATGGCATACTCGCTGCTCGGAATCGAATCGACATAGGGCACGCCGCCGGTTGGCCAATTGCTGTAATAGCGATAGGAATACCAGTCTGCCGCATTGAACCCAAGCGACTTCATGCGAGCCGATTGCTGAGAAGCCCAAGTCTCCCAACTGCCACCGTACTTTGTCAGAACGGTCGAGGCATGGTCGCCCAGCGGAGTATCATCCACAAGTCCCAGTCCATTGTACTTACAGGTGACAGATTGGTCGGGAGCCACGAACTGCCAGCCCACGCCCGTGGTCTGCAGCGTCCAGGCATTGTTCACTGACGTCACCACGGTGATTTCCTCAGCTTGCGCCGCGTTTTGCTGCGGAGAACCCGAGTCCACCACCTTCAAGGTGAAATTGTACGTCCCATTTTGGTTTGGTGTCCCAGAAATCGTGCCCGTGGTGGCCGCAAGGTCCAGCCCTGGCGGCAGCGTACCAGAAGAAATGCTCCAAGTGTAAGCGGGTACTCCACCACTCGCCTGGTCTGTGGATGAGTAAGCCTCGCCGTTTATCGCATTCGGTTTAATGGCACCGGTAATAGCAAGCTTGGTAAGAATGCTGGGGTCAAACGCCTTTGAAGCCTGCTGCACCGGAGTCGAAGAATCCGCCACCTGCACCGTAAAATTGGACGGGCCAGCGCTCCGTGGAATGCCGCTGATCGTCCCGCCTTGCTCAGGCTGAGGCCCGCAGGCAATGCCCCGGCCACTAGCGTCCACGAATAGGGAGTCGTACCACCAGAAGCAGCGAGCGTAGACGAATACGTTGTTCAATCTACGCCGTTGGGCAACGAAGCAGTGGTGATTTTCAGCGTTGTGCCCCGGCGGCGTTTATGCTGATGGAAAGCGGCTTGGTCGCGTTTTGCACCTTCGAGGAAGAATCCGTTACCTGCACCGTAAAGTTGGAATGGCCAGAACTTGTCGGAGTGCCACTGATCGTCCCGCCCACGCTCAAGCTCAGGCCTGCGGGCAATGTCCCCGAAGCTACCGTCCACGTGTACGGAGTCGTACCACCCGAAGCCGCCAGCGTGCTCGAGTACGCTGTTCCGACTGTGCCACCGGGCAAAGAACCAGAGGTGATCGTCAGCGGCAACCCGGCCGCGCTTATGCTGATAGAAAGCGGCTTAGTTGCGTTCTGTACCGGCGAAGAAGAATCCGTTACCTGCACCGTAAAGTTGGACTGGCCAGCGCTCGTCGGAGTTCCACTGATCGTCCCACCCTTGCTCAAGCTCAGACCCGCAGGCAATGTCCCCGAGGTCACCGTCCAAGAGTAGGGAGCTGTGCCCCCCGTAGCCGTCAGCGTCGTTGAGTACGCGGTTCCTACCGTACCGCTGGGCGGCGCCGTCGTGCTGATTACCACCCCATTCCGCGGATTCACACTAATCGAAAACGCTGCTTGCGCCGTCTGCGGCGGTGTGGAGGAATCGGAAACCTGCACCGTAAAATTAAATTGGCCGGAAGCCGTCGGTGTGCCGCTGATCACTCCAGTTGTGCTCGCCAATGACAATCCCGACGTCAATGTACCGGATACCACAGTAAAACTATAGGGCGCCAGGCCGCCCGTAGCCTTCAAAGTCGACAAGTAGGCAGATCCCACGGCCGCAGTGGCCAGACTGCCTCCCGAGAACTGCACAGGCACAGTATTGTTGTTGTTTTTCGCACTGGAGCTTGAAGAGAGTCCGCTGCAACCGCTGGCAAACCCGAGAATCAGCACTATGAAACCGAGTACGAGTAACCGAGTGCGGGTCTGGCCCAATTCAGAGTGCATGTCCCCATCGCTCCGAGTCAAGATTTGACTGTCTTAACCCTAGCGACTCGGTGCCCGCCGCCAATAGATAACGGAAGGACATGGTCAAAAACAAGCTTGAGCCCATCACGACAAGGAAACAAGATCAAGCAGTTTAGAATCAGGGCGACGAACTTCTGGTTACTATCGCCCGGACATTTTCTTCATCGAATAACAACATTAGCAGATTCCCCTGATGTGACACCCGGTTTGCCACGAGTCTATCGTTTCCCGCCCGCTGGAGCGGTGACCTCTGCGACGCCTCCCAACAAAATCTTCATAAGTTCGGCGTGGGCTTGCCTCACGGGTGTGATAACGTCTCCATAGTTACGCTCCTCACCACCGCATTGGTAATTCGCCAGCGGAGCGGAACAAGGAAATGAGCGTATCCCGACGCCTGTACCCATAGTGGCTTCTTTGCCGTCATAAGCATTATCAGATAGAGTCACAAGTCCCCAGTTGTTATGTTCTCCCCAATTGTCGAGATATTGCCACCAGAGGCTGCCGATATACGGTCTGTCGCCATTTGCGTACGCCTCGGTTGCTAAATGGGTGACGGCTTCGAAATAGTCCTGGCCCCTGGCTTCCTGTGACTGGTAATCCTTCCCTGCTGACGAACCATATCGATACAAAGCTGAGTCCCGATTGGCCGTGCGATATTGGCTGGCGATGATCGGTTTGTCCCCGAAATAGGTGTAGATGTAATCTAGCTCCGTCCGGCTCAATGGGTAGCCGCCACCCACTAGCATCGCGTCAAGGTATTGCGCCGCCGCTTTTAGCACAGGTTTATTCGACGGAGCACTCCAACTGCCAAGCGGATCTGGTCCGAAGTACAGCACGCCTGGAAGAGCCCCCTCGATTTGATCACGGCAGGTAGAGAAGTAGTGGGCAGCGATCTCATACAGAAATTGGTCAAGGTCCGCCCTGACATGAATGTTCGCAGAATTCAGGTGCGTGGCCTCGTTACCCAGCCATGTCTGGTGCGAAGCGCGGAAATCCTCATCCATCAAGCCGGTGCCGTATCCCCAGCCGTCCTGCACGTAATTAGCCGTAACGGCCGCCCGGGCCTTCGGCGCATGGCCTTGTTTGAAGGTAATAGTCAATTCGCCGCTGGTTCGATCAAACGAACTCGATGCCAGAGTAGGCCCCCACACGCGACGATTAACTGCACTATCACAGCAACTGTTATCCCCCGCGACGGCGACACCATTAACCAACACCTGCAGCGAAAGATTGCTAATGGGAACGTTGACCAGGGTTTTGCTGAAGATTAAGTTTGTACCATCGCCTGTTCCAATGCTTTCGCCATTAATCGCCTTGCCCGAGGAGTCGAAGGTTGTGTAATTTGAACCCCAAGCCGCATTTAAGGACGCAATTGTTCCGTACTTATCGACCAACATGTCACGTAAAGCCTTCTTGGACTTTACCTCCGGATCGGCGTACAGAAAACCAAAGCCGACATCAGCAGGGTCGAGGGGGGATCCGGTTAGCACCAAGAGGCCAAGATGGAAGTTGTTGTGGCCGATGCTAGGTTGAGTGTCGAAGTCAGGTCCGGCCCCGAAACCGTTGGTGAAATCTCCGTCGTCGGAGAATACCCCTACCATATAGTTCTTCGTGGCCGAATGCTCGATACCTAAGACGAATGGATCACGGGCTAGTTCACTTTTCAGAAATGTGCCGAAATTGGGATCGTAGTAATCAGCAATGCCACTCGGAGAACGCCAATCCTTATAGTTCGGCGAAAACACATGTACCAGGTTCTTCACCGGTGCCGGCGCCCAATTATAGATATTTCGCATTGAATATCCACCTGGCCAAACTTCCAAGATGAAGGGCAACTTTGCCGGGTGATTGCCAGAAGCTGGGAGAAACAGTGGATGAGGGTTCGGCCCACTGGCATTAAAGCCCCAAGATAGCAGACGGCTTTCCTGAGCGGCAGCCCATTTCTGCGTACTGCCATACTTCGCTGTGATTCGATCGTCATTTCTGCCGTGCATGTCATCCACGTGGGTATCGGGCTGCAGCACGTACATTCCAAGCAAGAAGTACGCATTATTGGCCGGATCCACGAAGAGCCATTTGTTTCCAAATTTTTCTACGCGGAAATGACCGGTTGACGCATTTGGGGACGGCAGAGCCTTAAAGCCTCCATACTGGTCGAACTCCTGCGCCGAGCAAGTCGCAGCTAGCAAAAGCAATACAATCGGGATCTTCCCGGTCCCCCGCAGTGTCTCGCACAAGCAGTTCACATGCTCTCCACACGCATGTTATCGATATGGCACTGGCTCATCGAACTTTCGCCTTTGAAGCCAGAATGCGAAATGGATATCTGGATGCGTCGTGGTCGATGAATCTGATACTGTAACGTCCGCTCAACTCTCCGAACACAGCTTCTTGTTCACTTGGATCATGAATCTCACAGACCACTGACGTAACGCCTGCCAAGGTCTTCGCCGCCCCTTTGAGAACGTCGGCGGCATGACCTTCCACGTCAATCATCAGACAACTGGGCACCGGATATTGAGAGGTAGCACTATCGACCGTCATCATTGTCACTTTTTTGTCGCCGGTGTTCACTTTGCTCATGGAGCCACATTCCAAGAAGTTTACGACTCCATCGACGGAGCCCACCGCGCAATTTACGATTTGTACATTCGGAATCCGGCCCGCATTCCGGCGTACCGTATGAATGTTGACGGACGATGGCTCAAAGGCAACCACGTTCTTACATAAGCCAGACAGCCGGATTGCCCAGAATCCAAAGTGGGCGCCAATGTCGTAAACCACATCCTGGGGTCCGATCTGCTGGCGCAGTATCTCCCAAACGCTGCGCTCGAAATTTTCGCGCTCGAAGAAGTACTTGTGCCCTGTTTCACAGTGAAATGTATGGCCGTCTAACTGAAAGCTGGTGGGTCGAGGCCCACCAATCAAGCGTTGAACAATAACCTGGAGTGGGACAGCCGCGCGATGCGAGCCAAACAAGACTCGATCGGTGAGATCGTATGGCAAAGATACCAACATCTGCTCTATGAGGGAGGGCATTTTCGTAGGGATCCTCTAAAAATCCACTAACAGTCCACCACTTCTTCCTTTTTTCCATGCGCAACAGCGGCGAGTTTTGTCGATCTTCCTCGGTTCATGATCGCATTGCTTTCACCGGCAGCTTCGATCAGATGTCGCCATGGGTCGAATCGAGCAGCGCTTCAAGCTAGCCAGGCACGCAAGCAGAAAATAGCCGCTATTGAGCCAAATAAAACAAAGGCAGTTTCCGAAGGCCTTAGCCCAGTGTTTTCGGTACAGAAAGTAATTGGCGCGTACATGTCGGCCGAGCCAGTGCTGTTGCGACCGGCCAATAGGCGACTGGTTGTGGGTCAAGTGCGCTAGAGGCGCGATCAACATGAGTGCGCTTTTGGGCAACTGGCAGCAAAAATCTATATCTTCCCCGTCACAAACGCCGCGAAGATTCTCATCGAATCGAAGATCTCTTATCGCTTCGGCCCGAAAGCTCATGAGACCTCCTCCCAAACGACTGACTGGAATCGGTTCAGACAATTGCAGGTTCTCGGAGTTCCAGTAGATGGGTTGCCGATCGTCATGAAATGGGCCACGCACGAAAACCGTGGTCCAATACCTAATGGCGGCAGACGGAGGCCTGTAATTAGTCACGATACCCGACACACCAATTGCCCCGGGTCGTAGATAATATGCTGCAACCATTGCTTCCACGAAGTTAGACTCCAGCTGAACATCATCATCCAAGAACAGCCAGACGTCTCCCGTGGCCCGTGACATTGCACGATTCCGAGCGGCTGCGAGACCTGAAACCTCGGGGTCCCAGATGTAATCAAGATCGATCTTCGCCGAGGGTTGGTTTGATGCGCAGCTAATCAGGCTTTCTATCTGTCGTCGGCTCTCATCCGTAACGCTTTGGTCCACGATAATCAGCTGTTCTGGCAGAACACTCTGGTTGACCAGTGTCCGTACCGTTAATTCCAAATCGGCGGGACGATTCTTAGTCGGAATTATCACCGACACTGACAAATGACGATTGGATGGCATGTTAACCGTTACCTTCGGGGCCAATCCGAAACAAAGTCATGAGGGAAAATACATTTAGATAAAGCCACGCCCTCTTGCGCCGTGTACCTCGAAAGAAAAAGAAACAACGACATCGCCACCATCCATACCAAACATGCGGCGGCCACGCTCGGTCTAATCCACGTTGCCACTATGGCGCACAGTGCTGAAACCAGTGCGAACATGGAATAGTCCCTGCCAACCGCAAACCGAACGTACACTAATTTTTTGGCGACAATCAGCAGAAGAACATTCGCGATCAACATAGCCGCGCCGTACGCCAGCGCCGCGCCCAGCAAGTGAAGCTTGCTCCAAAAAGCGGACAATAATGACACAAACACGATTGCCTGTATCACCGAGATCCATACCGCGTTCTGCTGCTTACCGACACTCGAAAGTAAAGCGCCCCCTGCAGCTCCAGGACTGGCCAATCCGACCAACAGAACCATAACCATGACCGGCCAGATTAACGACGAGTATTTCGGACCGAGTATCAAGATCAGCTGCCTGGCAAATAGCACTAACCCGCAGGTTATTGCGGTGCTGACGACAAATATGACCCTCATGTGCAGGTTGAAGATCTCGCGGGCACCCTCAAGATCTTGAGCCGCGACGAAGTTCGTTAGAGAGGGCAGGAGTGTATCGAATAAGAGACTGTTAAGCAAAACAACTGAGCCGCCAATGGTGCTGACGGCCACCCACTTCCCCAGAGTTTCCAAGCCGCCAAAATTAAGGATCAGAAGATAGTCGATCCTACTCGAGAAGAAGCTCACCAGACTCAACTGCTGGGTGGCGGACACATATCGCCAAAAGCCTCGCGGTAAAAAAAAATGAATATCGGCCCCTAATGATTCCCATCCGTTCAATTGAAATAGATGGTGAGCCCCCCACAACGTTCCAATTGCAGCCAAACTGAGATATACACTCCATATCACGGGAATATAGTGGCTAGATAGCAGCTTGCGGCCGTAAGCAAAGAACAGCAAATAGATTACGAAAGAGCCAATCGTTACCAGCCGCAGCAGCAACTGTGCCCAACGGATCTCCAGCATTCCCTTCAATGTCGACGCGACCATTGAAAAACAAATGTGAATAGGCGAAACCGCGAGTATCAGCAGATAAAACTGCTTGCTCGAACTGTCCCCGAAGATGTAATGCAGATCGTTCGACCATATTGACGCAACCGCCATCCAACCGAGCACCACCAAACAAATCACGGAGAAGTAGGACACGAGAAACGACATTCTCTGTTTGCCGGCCAAAAGAGGCACGAACTTGATTACCACCGTATCTCCGCCAACATAAAAGAATGTGGTAACGATACTGAGATAAAGTGTCAGCAAGCCGTATGTGCCGATAGCCTCCGGACTGGTTCGCGCCAAAAGAACGCTTGTGCCGAGGCCCATGGGCATCGCCAGGCACGATAGCCATAGCGTCCAGCGCATGCCCGACAAGATTCGGCCACGCGTTTCCACAGGCATCGCGGTCATCAATCCGTCGACGGATATGGGTTGATTTGCCATGTTGGGTGGGAAGTTTAGGGTTCGACTGAAGGTCACAGGCTGGCGACCTGGGCCGTCAATGCTCCAACGGGGTCCAGGACTTCGCGCGAGGACGAGGATAGAGAGACAAGGCTACGCTTCCTCGCTTTTCTTTGCTCCCTTTCCGCCTGCTCAACGAGTGTCGGCAGGCACATCGTGAGGAAAAGAGAGACCCAGTACATCTTCTCGTACTCTCCGGAGACGAAGAAAATCGATACACTGCTTCCAAGCAATCCTGCCTGCAGGCCGTAAGCCAGTTGTGTAAGCTGGGGAATGCCGAGACGCTTTGCCCTCTGTGCCACCTGTCCCAAGGTTCTAAGGCTAAAGAAGACGATCCCCAGAAACGACAACAAAGCAGGAATTCCCATCTCGGCCCCGATCTCAACGTAACTATTGTGTGCGACCCGATTTACCCTGTCCATCTTCAGCATTTCGTCCGTCGCCACAAACTCATGCACTGATTTGCGGAAATTATCCAATCCAACCCCCAGGAGCGGGTGGGTCAACATCATTCGCATCCCTGCATGCATGAGCGCAACGTGAGTATCCGCCGACTGATCGTCCCCGGCTGTGGGATGCCGAAAACGCTGGATCGGCGAATTCGGAGAGAAGGCGGTGACCAGCACGAACCCGACTGCGATCAATGCCAGATTGCGGACCCGCTGTTTGGATCTCCAAATCAGGCATAACGTGCAAGTAACGGTTCCCAGGAAGCCTCCCCGCGAGGCCGTTACCCAGACACCAAACAGTGTGACAATGAAACATCCCAGACAGAACCATCTCTGCCAACGAGGCCGTGGCTGTTGCGCCATAAGCAACGTGGTGGGAATGAATAGCAGAACATTCACCGTAAAGTAGTTGGGATCGCCGACCACCCATCCCGGACGATAATCTCTGTACATTGAATGGAAAGTTTGCCAGTCCCGCAGAACGTAAAGCGAAGCAAGCGCCAACGAAGCGCTGGCGAACAATAGAACCCAACGCACCCGCTCCAGCGAGTCAACCACCACCAGAACAATAAAAAAGAGGATCAGCAATGACAGGTAAGTGAGCCAATGACTCATTGGCAGGGGCATTGAATTCCCAGCGGTTACGAAGGACAGAGTTGCCAGAAAAGTTAGTACCAAGAAGCAACGAGCTTGCATGGTTGCCAAAAATGCTGGCGGAGATCCCCGCATACCCAAATGGATCAAGGCGTAAGGCAGGCAAGTCAGCCCAATGTACTTGACGCCGGTCAGATCACCCGCGAACTGTCCCCACAGGTGATGTTGACTGAGGGGCATTATTAAGATGAGGAAATAGAATATAAACATGGCATTGCGCGCTTACTTAAGTTCCGCAGCGCAGCATTTCTCGCTCGGCAGGAAGCTTCCGCGCAAACTCTGCGAGCGCCTCCCGCACGGCAACTTGCAAGCTCGACAGATCGTAATAACTTTGGACCTTCCGGCGAGCTGCCTGGCCCAGCATGCGGCGGGACGACGGATCTGCGAGCAATTTCGCGATCGCTGTCGCAAATTCCTCCGGTTCATCCGCCAATACGATTTCTTCTCCCGGCAGAAACTCCAATCCCTCCGCTCCTAAGCGCGTCGAGACGATGGCTTTGCCCATCGCCGCTGCTTCAAGGATTTTCAACCGCGTTCCACTCCCTATGCGCAACGGGACCACACACACCGCGGCTTGAGCAATGATCGGCCGCATGTCGGCAACGCTCCCCGTGAACTCCACATCCGCAAGCTTGCTGTAGCGCCGGAGCATAGCCGGAGACGGATTCCTCCCGGCAACGATGAAGCGGAAACCGGGAACCAATCGCCGCAAAACCGGAAGCATGTCGGCGATGAAATAATCGACCGCATCGCGATTAGCAAAGTAATCCATTGCGCCGACAAACAGCAAGGTCTTTGCATCGTCTTCACAGGTAGGTCGATAGCTCTCGACATCAATCACGTTGGGAAGTATCGAGATTCGCGCTTCGCGACAAACGCTGCGAATCAGTTGTGCATCCCTTTCCGAGCAGGCAAGCACGGCAGTGGACTGGCCGTAAGCGTCGATTTCTAAGCGGCGAACTTTTTGGTACTCCAGTCGCCCGTAGAGTCGCTTTAACGGATTCTTCTCGTAATCAAGGAATCGTTCCATGACTTCATAAGTGATGTCGTGTTTGTCGAGCAAAACCGGAATCTCGTTATTCGGGGGCAGGTTTGAAAGCATGTAGACGTCATCGCAAATGACCGCGTCGAATCGATCGCTCTCCAAACTGTTCCGGACCATATCGCTCATGTGCTTCGAGTAGAACCTCTGCGCGCCGTAGGACGCCGGCGAAAGCAAACTGCTCAGCCGGCCCCAGTACTCAGCCGCGGTGGTCTGCTTCGGGGGCGCAGGAACTAGATGCACATGAGTACAAAGTTCTTTCAATTCCGGAGCCGGTGACGCCAACTCATCGGGATTGGCTAAGCAAACCAGAGCCACTTCATGCCCTTCCCTGGAAAGAGCGGAGAGCAAACTTCGGAACCGTACGCGGTGGCCGTTCGTCGTCGGTACAGGCGGTACAAGACCTAAGTATAGAATTCGCAAACCGTCACTCTTTACCAACGACATCGACCGATTTATCTGGTTATCCATTGCCGACAATTCCGAGCCGCCGCAAGAACTGCACGAAAGATCGAACCGGATAGAACACGTAGTTTTGCTCGAGGATGTACTTCACGAACCACGGATACTGGCTCATATAGAGCATCGATGCGATAGCCCAATCCATCTTGGCGGGCTTGAATCGCGTGGCGTGTTGTTGCCAATCGCCGTCGACTTCGATCTCTTCGGCCTTGATCCGCCCGAACCCTTGCTCCCCCGCCAACACCAGGTGCCGCGTGCGCTGGGGCTCCAAGCCCACCAAACGCATCGCCGTGACATCAACGGCCACCGCGTCGCGCCCGGCCAAGATTAGGTTGAGTCTTCGGGGTTCACCGTTTACCGGACCGCGGCCCTCCATGCCCACAATCGCGTCCATGATTGACAACTTGGGTTGCAGCATTTGCTGCAAAGAAGCCAGCAGCGGATCGATAAATTGGTGTAGAAGAATGCGATTATGTTGCGGCACGCAGCCCCACTGGTTTTTCAGCGATCCGGTGAAGTAGGTGAGGGCATGCGTTTTCAAGACCGGAAGCGTGATGAAGGCATCTGCTTCCATTAACATGCGGGGCATCTCAATTTCGCCGATTGGCTCACACGCAACTTTCACTCTGGGCACATCCGAAAAGTTCACGACATGGATGCCAAGTTTCCGGGCCAGTTCGGCATGCCCAGTGATTTCAAACCCCTGCTGGGCAGTTCGTCGCAAATGGTCGGCTTCTCCGATATATATTCGCTTTGTTCGCGAGAGTAACACTTCGCAGACGGCCGCCGTCAAAGCGATATCCGTATTCGATTTCTCCATTTGTTCCGGTACGATGGTGCAGAGATTCGGCTTCAGTACGACGGTCGCGTCTCGGGGCACCCAGCTTTCCCAATCACAGACTTCCATACACTCCTGCACCACTGAGGCGATGGATCGCTCGGACACGCTGCGCAAAACGACCTTCGTTTTTGGGTCTTGAATTCCCATTGTCATACTTGATCGAGTTTCCGGACTCGGTTTCATCGGTCGGCAACCACGAGTAGGTTTCGGTTCAAAATATCTTCCCCTGCGGGTGTGCGGGTGAAGCAATCGCCGCCAAGGCGACACGCGCCCATGAGCATCGTCCAAATGGTGTGCACGGCCCAGCGGTATCTTTCCAACCGGGCTCCTTGCTGAAACGTCCACACATCTTGAAAGGTCTGCGGACGATTGGGACGCTCCTTACGCCGCAGCCAACGGTAAAAGTTTAATGGCTTTTCGTGCAGGTTTTGAAACAGAAATGCCGCATACGGCCGCAAGCGCAAGCTGTATACCTCCGCGTTCTTAAAACCGGCGTCCTGCAATAAATTGTATAGATCGATCCAGCGCTCAAAGTAAGTCACCCCATGGCTCCTGGGTGGCGGGTAGTTCGGGAACTGCAAAAAAAGCCGGCCACCAGGGCGAAGAACCGATCCCATGTTTTGAAGCGCAGTTCTCGGATCTGGCAGGAACTCGAGAACCTCGATCGCCTCGACAACATCAAATTGACGCTGCAGAACCGGGGCCAGGCCGGGAGCGCACAGATCAGCACAAACCAGTTCCACGTTGGGTATGCTCAGCGACCTCCGGAGGCGGGCGATGTTCGGCGCTGCAACATCTACGATCGTCAGACTCTTTACCAAGCGGGCCAATCGGTACGCGGTGAATCCAGTGCCCGGACCGACTTCCAAAACTTCCAACTCGGGCGACAGTGGAAGGTATTGGTAAAGAATCTCGTCGCGGATGGGAAGATCGCTGAGCGGAGCTTTCCAGATGTCTGAGAATCGAGACGCACGACGCTGCCTGCCCCCAGTCGGCCAGGGCACGCCATGCTGGATTACCGGTCCAGCCGTTTGAACCATTGATTCCGAATCGCTCATAACAGTAGAAGTCAGCTTCGTGTGTTCTCGAGGAACTGGTGATAGTTCCAACAACAGAGTTCGGCGACCTGAGGCCAGTTGCGGTGTCCTACGTGACCGCTGACATTCGCAATCGGAAGTAGATCTTCGATTTGTTTCAATGAATGCGCAACTTCCGGATCATTGACTTGACCGGACAAAAATGCAGGCACAAGAGCATAGAGTTCCCCTGCGGCTGCGTACACCAGACGACGTGGCGAACCTTGCGCCGCGCATCGCATCCATCGCGGCCACAGAGGCCAACTACGAAGCCAACCACTTGCTCGCAATACGTAAGCCCAGCCTCTCAGTTTCTCGCTAAACTCCTGGCATCGCATCCACTGCTCGGATAGCTCCCGGAGCGACCCAACATTGTTCGTAAGCCGCGTCAGCTCCCACTGCAACAAGCGCATCGCGTCCCGCTGTGAGGCGAGGAACAGACCCCAAGGCGCGCCCAGATCCGGTTTCGATTCGTATTGCAGCTTCCAGTTTGTGCAGGCGGCCACGGTTGCGGCGAATTGCGCGGTGTCGAATGGCACCGATTCCGGCAGCGCATTCTGCCTGAGCGCGTTTAGGCGCTCCGCGCGCCCCCGGTAACTTGGTTCGTAGATGCCAAGAAACAACAGAAACGAAGTTGCCATATCCAGATACAGCTTTAGGCTGCGATAAAACAGTTCATTCGAAATTTCCCTCGATCCAGGCTCTGACTCCGCAATTGACTCGACTTGTTCCAGCACACGATTGCAGAGTGTTCTCCACGCGTCATCGAGGGGAATCTCCGCCGCGGAAAATGCTGGGATCAGTGACACAATGCCGCGGATCGCCGGCGACACACCGGCCGCACTCGCGCAATTCATACGCGTACATGCTCGGCCGAAGCTTACGGTAAAAACCTGCATGCACTACAGACAGCGACAAGGAGCAATCGCAGACCGCTAGCCGACAGCGCGTTGGTAATCCGCTCGCCTAATTCTCGTTGTTCCTGAGTCGAAGGCAATCGGGCCGAGTCCGTGAGCGCCACAATGAATTCAGCGTCGCTGAGCGGCTGCCAGACACCATTTTCTCGACTAAATGTGCCTTCAGCGCGAGCCAAGCTGCCTGTGAGCACGAGTGAACGCAAGCGATCGGCGAATTGTAGCTGGCAAATCTTTTTTGTTTCTTCGCATAGCTGATTGACGGTGGCCTCCACCGCACGAACCACAATACTGTCCGGCGCTGCGGACATCGTTGCGTTTCCGTTTTCTATGCAAGTTGCAATCACAGTATCTTGATGATCAACCGAACTAGATCCTGCCGTGCCCAGCCGCTGATTTATTGACATGCCAGTTTCCCTGCATGCTCCGCCGCCCTAAACAGCCCGTTCCGCCCACTGCCCATCTTGGGCACCAGGACCGAGTGGGGCCGCCATCTCCTCAAGTCGTTGCGTGTGGACTCGTTTCCGTAACGAGAGGTAAATCTGTTCGGTCTTTCTTATTTGTTGTTCTTGGCTAAACCTCTCAGTCACCAGGGAACGCCCCGCGCTGCCATATTGCTGGCGCAGTAGTGGATCGCCCAGGAGTTTGCAAATCGCTTCCGCCAGAGCGCTGGGATCTCCGGGAACAACGGTGAGTCCGGTTCTTTCGTTAATCACGATTTCCGGCGTGCCGTCGACGGCAGTGGCGACCAAAGGAGTTCCCGCGGCTAGCGACTCGATGGCAACTAAGGGTAGACCCTCATAAAATGAAGGCAGCACAGTGATATCGGCCATGCAAAACCACTCCTCGATGTTACTTTGAAAGCCGACAAAATCGACCGCTCCTTGCAACCCTAAGGCATTCACTTGCTGCTGTAGTCGCTGAAGCAACGATCCTTCACCGGCAAAGACGGTGCGCACATTCGGGAATCGGCGGCGTACCAGGGGCAGTGCATTCAGCATGACGCTGTGCCCTTTTTGTGGCTCCAATCGTCCTGCGACCAGAAGTACCGGTTCTTCTGTGAAAGCCGCCGCAGTTTTCTGCTCCGCCGCGATTCAAGTGCAAATCATGAAACCGCTTAAGGTCGGAGCCGTTGTGAATGACATGACTTTGCTGTGCGGCAAACCCTTTTCTTCCGCCAGATATCTTCCGTTCGCCTCGGAGACTGCGATATAGCGATTTACGCAATGGCCGACCAGTCGATCGATCACGTACCGCGACTTGAGCGGTCCCTCGCCGCCAATACTCGCGTACATGTGGCGTTTCGATGACTATCGGTACACTGCAACTCCATCGCCACGGGGAGGCAAACAAACTGGCATAAAAAATGTGCGAGTGCAGAATATCCACTCGGCGACTTCGAAGAATTTCGGCCAATTGCAGGGCAGCATTGACCTGCCACGGCTTACGAAACACGAGTGGAAGCACTTCCACATCGCCAGGCAGGTCAGGTTTCAGCAATCTGGCCAGTTGGGGAGTGCACACCAAATGAAGGTCGAAGTATTCCCGGCTCAGCCCGCTTAGGAGAGTCAAGATGTGCTGTTCGGCACCGCCTCTGACGAACTCGTTGCAAAAATGCAAAACTGAGATTCGGTTTGACTTCATGGGCTCCCGCCAGAATCGCGCGCGGGTCCATCGCTCGGCGCATGCAGTAATAAACGTCGGCGACACTCTCCACCGGCACGGGCGGCGTCCGGTCGCTCAGGAAAATGCCGTCGGAGTACGCATCGTCGGGATGATAGCCGTGCATTCCAACCGGCATCCAACCTTTCCCATTGAAGTCGCTGTTCGAAATCAGCCAGCCCGGATGCAGTAGGAAGACCAACTCGCCGTATCGGCGGTCGGGGAAAAATACTCCCAGCGCCTTCAGTTCCAGATCCGACAACAACCGTCCGCACGGCAGTGATTTGAGTTTGTCTGAGATTTCGCTTCTGGCCTTTTCGTTGAAGAACCAGAAGCGTGCCATGGTCGAATCGTAAATCGACAAGTAATCATCCGGCATCGAGAAGCCGCATTCCGTAACTTCTTTGACCAAATCGAAGTGATTCGTTACGGGCGTCATGCCATGGTCGGAAAACACGGTGAGATCGGCGTGTGGATCGACTTCTCGCGCCGCGGCAAAGAGTTTCCGCAAATTCGCTGCGTACCAAGTTAGGCGTTCATCGAGTTTGCTGCCTGCGTCCCCGCAGTGGTCGTGAAGAAACCGATCCATCTCACTGAGATAAACAAAGTAGAAGCTCGCGGCCCCCTGGCGAATGTCCCGTTCGGCGCTCTCGAAGATTTGCTCGTCGCTGGCATGATGGTAGGTGTAAACCCGGTAGGCGACGCTCTGCTCCGCCAGTTCGTCGAAGATGGAAGGTGCACCGGACACGCCACCGCGTTCGTAGATGCTCTTCTTTTCTACCCAATTAAACCAGGGCATCAGGCGCGGGCTGACCGCGCACTCAAATTGCGATCCCAGCCCGAGCAGGTGCCGCCCCATTTCCTTAAGAAGTTTTCGCGTGACACGGTGATCCAACACGCGCTCAGGCAAGAACCGCAGATACTTCATCCAGCGAAACGGCGAGCCTGCGGGATCGTAGTAGAAAAGATTCCAATGCCCGTTCTGCGCGGGAGGCACGCCAGTAAGTATGGTGGGGATTGCTCCGGAACTAAAGCCCAGCACCGTGCGCAAAGGCCGCCGAAACGGCAACCAATCCTGGAGAAAGTCCTGGCCGTCCAGGATCATCCATCCCAGCGCGTCAATCAGCACAAAAACGTGCACGGCCTTGCGATCATTCATGACGGCTACGCCAACTGTCTACCCATCCGGGAAATAGACTGAACGCCATCTGCTTGGGCACACCCAGCAACGCCGCTCTGCAAGCTTTTTTGACGAAGAATGCAGGGCTTTTTCTTAAGATGGCGGAGATTTGCTCTAACGTCGTGTCGGAATAAATGCAAACCCGGTCCATGACTGCGGAAGCGGATCGCGCCAATCCTCCTCCAGTAGAGCAAACTGCTCGGTAGCCAACGCGCCTTGCGGCAGTCAACGTGTTCGCTCCCATGGAACCGTAGGGAAGCGCAAGCAGCGTTACTTCGCCGCCCAGGTGGTCTTCGATCTCGGCTTTCGATCGTCGCAATTGATAATCCAGTTGGGTTGAGCTGAGTCTGGCCAAGTCGGTGTGGTCGTGACTGTGCGACTGCACGGACATTCCTGCGTGTTTCATTTCTCCCAGATGGGACCAGGTAAGATGTCCAGGAGTGTCAATCGTCGCTGTGTTGACAAAGAATGTTGCGGACAGACCGGCGGCGAACTAGCATCGGGTAGGCTATTTCATAGTCGCAGGCGCGCCCGTCGTCGAACGTTATTGCGGTCGCGACACCGCCATTCGCTTCGTCACTGGAGGCCTGCAGCAGATCTTCGGCCCGGAGCACCTTGCGGCCAAAAGCAACGATACGGCGCAAATGCTCAAAAAATGAACTCTCAGCGACCCAGAAACGCGCGTCATTGCTGAGTGGGGCCCCGTTGGCTATCAGACCGTGGTAGTTCAACACCGGAATTCCGGTCAATGAAAACCGGAGCTGGCACTGGGCGAGAAAGTTACCCGACTCGTTCCCACGTGGCTTCCGTCTTGCCCGATAGGAATCGGATGAACCCCACCAGAAAAGCCAGGTTCATCGCCAGTAGAAAATACCCGACCAGACCAAAGCGCAGCTTCTGCATTTTTTGGTGCAGAACCAATCCCAGGGCCGCCCACACGTAGAACAGCAGCTGAGACACGGCGGTAATCCGATAAGGAAACTCCCGCAGCAGAAAAGCGTTGCTGAGCAGAACGCCGATCAGAAGGAATGGCACCATCCAACGCAAAACTTTGTGAGAGAAGAAGGCGATCCGAGTAAAACGAGGTAGGGGCACGCGCAGGAATTCCGGCAGATTGCGGAAACTTCCAATGGCCAGGCGCACGCGGCGGCGAAACTCCCCTTTGATCGATTCTGCCGCAAACTCTATGCCGACCGCTTCCGGGTCATAAAGCACTCCGTACCCGAGCTTGCGAGCGTTCATGGGGATAACGAAATCTTCGATCACCGAGTCAGCCGGGAGCGGACGGTAGCATTCGCGCCGCAGTGCATAAATGGCGCCGCTCGCGGTCAGAGTTGCGCCCATCCGCGATTCCATAAGCCGGAGCATGCTTTCGTATCCCCAGTACACGCCCTCGGTTTGCTGGGATTCCGCTGTTCCTCGAAACTTCAGAGCGCCGCAGACGGCGCCGACTTTGGATTGACTGAAATGCCGGATCAGTTTCTGCAGCGCGTCCGGGGCAAACAACGTGGCTGCGTCGGAGAACACCAGAACGTCATGCCGGGCAGCCATCACGGCTTGATTCAGCGCCAGCGGTTTACCATGACGTTCCTGAAGAAAGATAGTTCGTACATTCGGGGCGCTGATGTTCTCGAGAATCCGGTTGGTCCCGTCCGTAGAGCCGTCCGAGACGAAAATCACTTCCAGTTTTTCCTGCGGGTAGTCGAGTTGCTGAAGGTTGGCCAGCTTGTCAGGCAGATGCTTCTCTTCGTTATACGCGGGAACAACCATAGTGACCCGCGGGAGCTCCTGCGCGGCGGGACGAGGACAACGCCGGTCGCCGCGCCATTTCAGATATTGCCAGTCGCGCCAAATCTGCGACCAGGCATAGGCCACGAATAAGAACATCGGGTACACAAAATAGGTGTACGCAATGAGGAACGTACAAAGCCAGAACACAACTTTGAGATTAATGGAAACACGTTAGCGGCCGCCGCGTCCGAGAAGCAAGGTTTTTACCGTTTGGAAGATGATCAGCAGATCCAGTCCAATCGAGATGTGCTTGAGGTAATACAGGTCGTAGGCTGTTTTTTGGATATTGTCTTCTAGCGTGGCGCAATATCCGTAATTGATCTGCGCCCAACCCGTGGCGCCGGGTTTAATCATCCAGCGCTGTTCGTAGAAGGGAATCTGGCGGGCATATTCTTCTTCCTGGTCCGGCACAAACGGCCGCGGTCCGACAAAATCCATGTCACCGCGAAGAATGTTGTAAAGCTGCGGCAGTTCGTCGAGCCGAGTGCGGCGCAGCCACTTGCCCAATCTGGTGCAGCGTTCGTCGTCGTCTTGGGCGGGCCGAGATTTGCCGTTCAAATCCGCCCCGTCTACCATGGTGCGGAATTTGTAAAGGTTAAAGAGCTTTCCGTCTTTGCCGACGCGCTTCTGGCGAAAGATGGCGGGCCCTTTGGACTCCAGCCGTATGGCAATGGCTATGATCACAAACAAAGGCAAGGTAACGACTAACGCGGCTAACGACAGAATAAATGAAGTCGCCCGTTTGTAGAATAAAAGACGCCCAGATACCCGAAAGCCCGACGAAAACAGCAACCAGCCCGGACGCAACGATTCCAGCTGAATTTTTCCCGTCATACTTTCGTACAAGTCGGACCCATCTTGTACGATGATTCCCCTGGCTTTGAGTGCAAGCAGTTCCTGCAGCGGAAGCCGGCCCCTGCGGTCGGTCATAGCCACGATCACGCGAGTGATCGCGTTGCGGTCGACGAGATCCGGAAGATCTTCCATGCTGCCCAGGCACGGCACCCCGTTAAACGATTGCTGGTCCGGCGTGTCCACGCAGCCCGCAAGGTCGAGACCGAACTCAGGTCGCGCCATCACCTCGGTCCAAAGCGCTCGCGCCAGGGAGCCGTTCCCGATGAGGACAGACTTTTCCGCCAGGTTCAGGGATCGCACCAGACGTGGGAAAGTTTCCCTCCACAAAACCAGGCAAGGCAACGCAAGCAGAAGCCCCAGCAGGAACGTCCCTCTTCCCAGTTGCACTCCCGGAAAAGAGTAGTACACGACCGCGAGAACGATTGTGCCCAGGCCCAAAACCTGCAGAATACGAGTGAGAACCTCGTGGCGGTTGGTCAGGACTTTGGTGTCGTAGAGATCCAGGTAGTACATGCAAAGCAGATAGATTGCGGCGACTAAAGCGATCTTGTAGATGCCGTGCTCATCCGCCAGCACCAGGTCAGCATCCCGTCCGGCCCGCGCAATCAAAGCCAGAGTGAACGCCACGAAAACAACGATCCACTCCGATACCCCCAGGAACAGGGTGCGGGCAGGAAAGTAAACATTGAATACGCGAATCAACAGGGCCCCGATTCTATTGCTGCTTACCCTTTGTGCTTGCCGGGTTCCTCGTCGCGAGGACGTTCGTATTTTTGGTAATAGTGGCGGCCGGCACTTAACGTCTCATTGTGCACGACGCCCAACAGCTTCGCCGTATCTAAGCCCGCCAACCCTCTGACCAGAGTTTCTTTCTGCGCCACGCCATCACGAATGACAAGAAGCACTCCATCGGCTTTTTGCACCCAGAAGTGAATGTCAGCCAAAGGGGCGAGCGGCGGAGCATCGATGATGATCCAATCGAAACAACCACTCAGGCGGTTTATGGCGTCGGCAAATCGCTCCGACTGGAGAATCCTCAAGGCGTCTTCCGCCGGTTCGCCTGCGGGAAGCAGCCAAAGTTGATGACCCTCCACCTGATAGATGAACTCAGTCAGAGGCTGCTCGCTCTCAAACCACTCACGCAGACCCTGAAGATCCCCAAGCCCCAACTTGAAGGTCACCGCCGGGTGACGCAGATCGCCTTCGAGCAGCAGTACCTTCTGCGATGTGTGCCGAGCCAGGCTGATGGCCAGGTTGGTGGCCACTGTGGTTTTGCCTTCTGCGGGCGCTCCACTGGTAATCACGACTTTCTTCAGGTTGCTGCCGTTCTGGAGGTGACAGAGGCGTGTCCGCAATAGGCGGAATTTTTCAGTAGCCAGGCTCTCCAGGTCGGTAATCGTCACCATGCGCTTTTCATCGCTGCCCACGGGCTTGACGACCTTGGTGTGCTCAAGCCACAGGCTTTCATTCCTGTCTTGGACCAGTTCGGGGGCAAACGGTTCGCCCCCCTGGATCGCGTCGACTCCGGGGTTCTCCATCTCGGCTTGTTGCAGCGCTTTGTATACGATACTCATGTGGTCTTGCTCCTTGTCGTCGAAGCTGGTGTCAGCTCAACCTCCGCGTATCAGAGGCCGAACTTCACTGCATCGCAATTTTTTGAGATCAGAGGAAAGGAACGGGATTGGTGCTGTTGCGCGTCCGGTATCTTTGCAATGACTCCAACAATTCAAGCAAAGTCCTGGCCGCGGCTTGCTGGTCTTGTCTTCCATTTCCGTTGGTTTTGGCAGGCGCTTTCGCCGGCTCCTGATCCAGCCGGAACTCGGCGGAGACTTCTCGAACCATCTCGGGGCTAACGCTTTTCGTCTGTTGAGCGAAAGCCGCTACCATGGCGTTCTCACAGAGAGTATTGATTAAGCGCGGGATGCCCTGCGAGTACTGGTAGACGGTATGGATGGCGTCCGCCGGAAAAACCGATTCCGCACCAACTGCCATGCCCGCACGACGGAGTCTTTGCGCAATGTACTCCGTCGTCTCCTGCTCATCGAGAGCCTCGAGTCGGCAACGCAAAGCAATTCGCTGTTTCAGTTGCCGCAGTTCATTGGAGTCGAGCCGTTCCTCGAGTTCGGGCTGACCCACAAGCAGGATCTGCAGGAGTTTCTGCTGGGACGTTTCCAGGTTCGTAAGCAAGCGAATCTCCTCCAAAACCTCGGGATGAAGATATTGCGCTTCGTCGACAACCAAAACGGTGCAGAGCCCCTTGCGGTAGCGAGCAATCAGAAATTCATTCAGGACTGGCAAGAGGCTGCTCTTGGAGTAGTCCTGAGATTTGAGGCCCAGGTCGCCGACCACGTATCGCAAAAACTCCGCGCCGGAAAGCAAGGGGTTAAACACATTGGCGAAACTGACTTGCTGCCGGGTCAGCAGTTCCAGCAAACAGCGCACCAGCAAGGTCTTGCCGGTGCCCACCTCGCCCGTCATTACCGCAAAGCCCTTGCGGCGGCGGATTCCGTAGTAAATGGATGCCAGCGCGTCCTTGTGCCGTTCCGTGGGGAACAGAAAGTACGGGTCTGGCGAGATCTCGAATGGATTCCGGTTTAGACCGAAGAATTTCTTGTACATGTTTTATCCGTGATAAATGGTGAAAGCGAAACCGGTGGCCATTACCAGCACCATGGCCATCGCTCCCATCCACTCCAGGCGCAGTTGCCGACGTTGGCGAACGGTTTCGAGTCGCAGTGGGCAAAGGTGGAATTTCGTCAATACCGGGGCATTAACAAGTTCCTTGAAGTCCGCTTCATGAAAAACTCGACCATCGACGAGTTCCGACCGTTGCGGTTGCTGTTACTCCAACGAAATATTCCTGCCAATAGCCCGCCAAGCGCAAATAGCATCCGATCTGGTTTGTAAGGCTTCAATGGGAATCTTGGCGGATCGATAATGCGGAACTGTTCTCCTTGCTGCCGTTTCTCCAGGCTGGTGGCCATCTCGGATTGATTTTTCTTTGACAATAAGGAGTTGTAGTTCGCACAGCGACTGCTCATAATCACGGGTCAGATCCGCCAGTTGCTGTTCCCGGACCGGGGTTTCGTTCAGGCGGGTTTGATACTCCTGAATCTGCGCTTCCAGTTGCGACACAAGTTTCTGCCGGTTTTCCAGTTCCATCTGGTTTTGCTTGAGCTGACCTTGCAGTTGCAACATCGGCGACATTTCCTTCATCTCGGCAAAACTCGTCGGATGAGCCTCAGTACCGTCTTTGGGCTTGTCGCTCGCGAATTATCTTGGCTCTTCTTGCTTTGCGCTGCCGCAGCCTGCAGATCTTCCGTCATGTGCTGCTTCATGCTCTCCATTTGGGCGATCTGCTCTTTGAGCCTGCGATAATCGGGAAAACGTTCCGTGTACCGGGAACGGATGTCGGCAAGTTGTGTTCTCAGTTTCATCAACTCTCCATCCAACGCGGGAGGGACTTCCGGATCTGTAGAGCCTTCGTTAACCCCTACCCGAATCGAACGGTATTGCTCCAGCAAAGTTTGCAGGTACGAGGCCTGCTGTTGGGACTGATTGACCGCTTGCATTTCTTGCTGCAGGCGCGTCTGCAGACCACCGAGAATGTTTAGGTTGCTGCCCAACTGATCTGGAAGAGCGCCTATGTACTTGCTCTTGAAATCCCGGACGCGCTGTTCCTGCTCGCTAAGGCCCTTGCGTGCTTCTTCCAACTGGGATCCGAGAAAGTCCGTCGTGCTTTCGGACTGCTGCGCCCGTTCCTTCAAGTTTTCGTCAATGAAGAGTGAGGTAAGCTGGCCGGTGACCTGCTGAGCCAGGCGAGGGTCAGTGGAGCTATAGGTGATCTTGAAAGCGGTTAAGTCCGCCATCCGCCCGGGCGGCCCGGGTGCCTGCACCAGGTCGAGCTTAATGTCTTTCCTCATCTTATCGACCATTTCATCCACCGTGAGGTGCGACTTGTCAGCCGCATACAATTGGAATTGGTCAATGATTCGCATCAGCCGGGTGCGGCTCAGGATCTGCTGCGTCATGCTCTGCAAGCGATCCTGCAGGTCACTGGTCACGTTGGGCACAACGTATTGCGCCGGCACCTTCTGCTGCTCGACCAGGATCAGGGTCTCCGACTTGTAGTACGCCGGCACGAACCAACTGAAGCCCCACACGCCGGCCCAGATGACAAAGGTGGGCAGAATCAGCCACCAGCGCCGTCGCCGCAAGGCATCCCAGTACCGTTCGAAGTTCTGTCCCTGCGATGGTTTTTCTTCCAGTTCGTCAAACATATTCACCATCCTAATGGTCGTGTGAAGTGATAAGAGATACTGACCCAGACGCGATTGTTATCAATCGTCTGGTTGTTACCACCGGCAGGCGCAACGATGCTGCCGGCGAGATTGTCGTATGAACTGGACAGATGATCCCGTGCGTAACTGAATATCATCGAAAGGCGGTCCGACAAATTCCAGTTAAGACTAGCGGTCCCCGAAATCGTTTGGAATGATCCCCCATAGAGAATGCTTTCGGAGTCATTCTTGCCATACACCAGGGCCAGGTTGGCGATCCAGCGCTGGTTCAATTCGCGGCGAAAATTGGCGGTCGCACTGTCGGAATGCACGGCCCCGGTGAGTCCACCTCCGTCGCTGATGCGGTGTGTATACTTCGCACTCACGCCCATGCGCGGGCCTTGCCACCCGGCCGTCGCTCCGCCCGAGGCCCCCCAACCTTTGCTTGGAATGGTAACGGGAATCGGAACCCCGAGGATTAGAATGTCAGTTTCGGCCTGTGACGAGAAGTAACTCGGACCTGCGAATAAAGACACACTGGTGTGCGCACTGGGAGCAAAGGTGTAGAAAAGCTGTACGGACGGGTTATCCGCGCCTTCCTTTGTCGCCTCCGGAGGTGACGATCCGTTGAAACGCCCCCGTAACTCCCAACCAGTTGTTGCCATGCACCCGCCGCGATAACGTACGCACTGGCGGTGCCGGAGTTTAAGTTAAACAGTGGCTGATTGGCCGTGGTCGACCTGCACGTTGGAGAAATTCCCCGTGTTGAAGGAACCGCCCACTCCCATTAGCGGTGCTGTCGCTCGCTTGATAGACCAGATTGAGGTGTGGAGAGGCTAGTCGTTTGCTCAGTTTCCGTGGTTAGGATGGACTCATTGGGTTGCTGAATTACATTGCCCGGCCGCCGACCGTCGGATTGACGTCCAATCCGGTGAACCAACTGTTCATGCGCAGGTATCGTTCGCCTGATTTGCAGGGTAAGTTTTTCCGTGATTCGATACTGGAAACTATCGAGAGACGTCTGGTCAGTTCGTTCCCCGTCTGTGGCGAGTAGGTATACCCGGGTGAGTACTGCAGGGTGAAGGAAGTCCGCGGCCTGCGCTCGGTAATGGCTATGTTGGGCGCGACCGTATAAGCTGCCGACGTTTTCCTGGATCGCACTGTTCGACGAGGTGGAGTCATAATAAGTGCCGACCGCGCTCACGCCCAGTGAAAGCTCATTCTCTTCGGACTCCGTGAGAGTGCCGAGCGGGCCCGTCTCGCCGTTGAGCCCAACTGGCAACCAGGGAGTATTCGGATTCTGGCACCACGCGCGCGACACCGGGAACGCGCTCAAGAAGAAGCGAATAAGCAGGATTCTCTTCATACATGCCTCACGGAACGATGATGATGTCGCGAGCTTGGAGCTGAATGTTTTGTTCCGGGTGCTTACCTTTAATGACCTCGGTGTAATTGAACGGAATACGTTGTTCGCGACCGTCGGGACCGGTTCGCAATATGTAGATTTTCTTGCGCTTGGCGAAAGTCTGGAATCCTCCTGCGGCTGCAATCGCGTCGAGGACCGTCATGGGTCCAGTCAGTGAAGACGAACCAGCGTGCGAGCACCTGCCCCAGGATGCTGTACTTCTTGCTGTTGATGGTCTGCACGATCACTGCGACTTCGGGATCGGAGATGAAGGGTGCCAGCCCTTGAGCAATTTCGGTCTGCAGCTGTTTCGGAGTTGTTCCCGCTGCTTGAATCTCACCGAGCAGAGGAAGCGAGATCTTCCCGTCGGAGCGAACGATCACCGCACGAGAGATCTCAGGTTCCTTCCAGACGTTGACCGCTAAGACGTCCTCACTGCCAATGACATAATCGTTTAAGTCTTTGGCCGTCATCCCGCTGCTTCCCGATGGAACTTGTCGGTGCAGGCGTTGATGCCGCTGCTATCTGTTGGGCGAGTGCGCTGTTCTTATCGGACTTCTGAGCCCAGCCTGGCGCAATGCAGAACACCACGACTAAAGAGAGTTTCAAGGCTTTATTGTTTGCAATCTTCATGATTAGCTCCTCGGCAATCGATGCTGGTTAAGTCTTCCTACGGCCCAATCTCTCGGTCCCGCAGGGTTGGGGGTAGCACGGCTCCTGTGGCTCGCGTAATGCCGTGCTGGCGTATCTTGTAGAGCAGTCCGCGGTAGCTGATATTCAGTAAGCGGGCTGCACGTTTGCGGTTCCAGTGAGTTTCTTGCAGTGCCCGGCTGATTGCCTGTAGCTCGGTTTCATTTTTCAACGTGCGCAAGACCGACTGCAACGGCGATCCGTGGGCTTCCCCATTCGTGGGCACTATCTCACTGCGGGATGCGATTGGGATTGGAGGCAACTCTTTGACGGTCTGGTTTTTATGCCAATTGGCCCGCAATTCGGCCATCGCCGTGGCTTCATCGGACATGACCAGATACCGCTTCACAAAATTCTCCAGTTCGCGCAAGTTGCCCGGCCATGTGTAGTGCATACATGCCTCGAGCAACGTCGGGGAAAACTGAACTGGGGGGAGGGCGTACTGGGCCGCTAGCCGAGCCATGAAGTGGCGCAGCAGCACCGGAATTTCTGTCTGCCGTTCCCGGAGTGGCGGCAGGAAAATCGTAAAGGCGCTGAGTCGATAATAAAGGTCTTCCCTAAACCTGCGGTCTACGATGGCCTCGTGAACGTCGACGTTGGTCGCCGCCAGCACGCGCACGTCGACGTCGATCATGGTTTCGCCGCCTAACCGGAAGAATTGCTTGTCCTGCAGCACGTGCAGCAACTTGGCCTGCAGGTTGGGCGGGATCTCCGCGACTTCGTCCAGAAGAATCGTCCCTCCATTACATAGTTCGAACTTACCCGGCTTGGTGCGCATCGCTCCGGTGAAAGCGCCACGTTCATAACCGAAGAGTTCGCTCTCTAATAGTTCGCCCGGCAAAGCGGCGCAATTGACCTTCAAGAACTTCTGCTGCGATCGCGACGACAGCTTGTGGATCAGGTGAGCGGTAACTTCCTTGCCCGTCCCGCTCTCCCCGAGAATGAGCACGGGCACATTTATGTTGGACAAAAGGTCTGCCTGGACTCGGACTTTGCGCATGGCCGGACTGGCCGCCACAAAGAACACATCGTCACCCAGGTGTTCGATGATTTCACGGCTGTCGCCTGTTCCATTGGTATTAAGCTTTGGCCCAAGGCAACGCAGAAGCACTTGCTGCAGTTCGATCTCCTGCAAAGGAATCGTAAGGTAATCCCGTGCTCCCAAGCGGATCGCTTCCACCACTTGCCGGGTGTCGCTTGACGCCAGGAGCACGACAACTGCTAGTTCCGGCCGGATCGTCCGCATCTCCTGCAACACCTGCAGGCCCGCCATATGGTTTCCGTTACCGAACTCCAACAGCACGAGATCTGGGGCAGGACTGCAATGCAGTTTCGCAACCGCGTCCGCACCGATGGCGCTTTCTTCTGCACGGCAGGAAGTCTCCGCCAGCATCGCAGTTACGGAACGCATGATGGCAGGGTCGCTGCCTACGACGAGAATGTGTGGCGAGATCATGACTCTAACCTCGGGGAATCAGTTTCTTGGGTCGAGAGCACGAGAACTTGCTCAGAGAATTAAACAAGGAATACAGACGTTCTAGATGGGCTGGATTTGATAACCGTCGATACTAACTGCCAACGAGCGCTGAATGGGTTCCACAGAAATCACCAGTGTGCGATTTCCGTTGCGAGCCGTCAGGATGCCTTCAACCCCATCGAGCGCCCCCCCGCGAACCCGTACCCGCTGGCCGACTTTCAAAAAGGGATAGACTGTGTAGGGCAGCTTGCCCGCCACCAGCGCCTTCAGGCTTTCTACTTGATTCTCGGGAATGGGCACGCCTTCTCCGCGAGTCCCCACGAATCGCAAAACACCATTCACGCGTGTTACCTTGGCCCACATCTCCGGCACCAGGCATAAATTGACAAATGCATAACAGGAGAACAGAGGAACTTCCACAACCTTGCGCCGGTCGCTCCAACGGTGAATTTCAGAAACCAACGGCAGAAAAGTATCGATCCCCTCACTTTTCAGATGCGATACAACCGACTTCTCATGTTGTGCCCGGGTGTGAATCGCGTACCACTGCGGTGCTGCGGCAACGCTTCCCCCAACCCATCCCTGTGCGCCGTACGGTTCGTTGATCTGGTTGCAGCTGCTCACACGCCGTCCCTCCGAGTCACATTGGACTCCATGGATCTCAGCTTTTTGGGTTAGTCAAATGCTCGTTCGGATCATCCTTGCGGGGGAAGCAAGGTTCCCATTGCCTTGGGATCAGTACCCTGAACGATCATGCAATGTGACAAAGATTATGCAACATCGCAAATATCTTCAAGATTCGGAAACTCTCAGGAGTGCACTACCTACAACCCATCAGACTTAATCACTAACTACTGACTCGCGTGTAGTAGTTAATTCTCTAGGTAGATTGTTCTTACACGGTCGGGCTATTAGGCGGGTCAAAGGCTTCCCCTCCGGAGTTGAAAATGCCGCCAACAGCGTGGCCCTCGATTCGGCTACGCGGGAACCGTACCACATAGATTCCAATGGTGATATTGGTTAGTCGTTAAAACAGATAGTTTATCGTTGGTTGATCGCCTCCAACCCAGTTGACAGCCGCCCCCCGATGCGCTAAACTTTGCCACTTCAGTCCTCCCCTGTAGTCTCCCCCGAAGCTGTGCCAAATTCCGCCGTGGAGATTAGTGTCCGCATGGGCGCAGAATTAAAAGTTCTCCTTGCAGATGTCAGTACCATGGATTGCCAGTTACTGGCAAACGCCATGCAACGGCACAGCCGGTTTCGAGTACTCGGTTGTGTGACAAGCGCCGCCGAAGCCAACTCCGTCATTTGCCAGAGCCAGCCGGATATCGCGGTCATCAGCACCCGCCTCCAGGACGGCGCCCTCGCCGGCCTCCTGCTGCTGCGCAGGTTGCGCGCATCGCAGCTGCGCTGTCACGTGATCATGCTGCTGGACGATAACAATCCTGAGCTGATCGTCGAGGCATTTCGCAACGGCGCGCGCGGTATCTTCTGCCGCACCGGATCCTTTCGAGAGCTCCGCAAGTGTATGGAGCGCGTGCATGAGGGGCAGATCTGGGCAACGAACCCGCAGGCGGAATGTATTGTGCAAGCCTTGATGCGGGTGCCGGCGCCTGGCATATCCAGACCGGAAGTGACTACCATCCTGAGCAAACGCGAAGAGCAAGTCGCCCGTCTGGTAGCCTCGGGCTTGTCCAATCGGGAGATATCCAAGAAGCTTGGGCTGAGCCAACACACCGTGAAGAACTACTTGTTTCGTGTGTTCGAGAAACTGGGTTTCTCCACGCGCATTGAGCTCGTGCTCTACATGTTGAGCCAGGCCAAACGACCTCAAATCACAGAGGATTCCGAGGTTCCGTCGCCGGCACAGGAACTAACCGCCTAGAAACTTGATCTGCAGAATGCGCTCCTCCATCTGCTATCTGCGCGATTCTGATTTCCGCATTCGACGGCACGCGCTAGGTCCGTTGAGAATTCACTCCTTCCATGAGGTTGTCGTGCAGCGTGAATGTGCCGCGCACTGCAAACCCTGTCTCTTGAGCCCTTACTGCTATGCGAATGACTTTGCCCGCGGACTTCAATTGCACCCTTTGAAGCGTGTTTCTTTCCAGCGCCGGAAGGTGTATCTCGAGGCTGACCTTGGTGCCGACTGGGACCGGCGCATTGCAAGTGAGAAAAGCCCCCGCGGTACTGATATCACGGGTGTGACCGATGTCTTCTCGTTTCGCCCCGGACGAATCTGTCCACCTGATAATGACCGGCGCGTGCAACTGAAAGCGGATAGCCGCTCTCCTTTCCATGGATCCTCCCACGGAATGCGGATTTTGATTTGCGGGGCCCTTAATGGCAGATGTGCAGCAATTTGATCTCCAGTCTTTACGGCGAACCACGCCACGCTTGAGAACCTGACCGGGAGTTCCAACCGACTACCTTCGCACTTCAAAAACTCAGCCAGCGAATGAGGTGAGCGCCGCAATACGAGGAAATAATCACGATTGTGGTCTTTGACTGGATGCGTAAATCACCACCTCGACTCGACTGGACACTCCCAGCTTGTTGAATATCCGGAATACGTAATTCTTCACCGTGTTCTCGCTGATTTCCAACTCACGCGCGATCTCACTGTTGGTAAGACCCTCGGCCAGCCAGCGAACCACGTCCTCTTCGCGCTTGGAAAGCAGATTTGCCCCTTTCGTATCCACCAGGCGAGTAGTCGGAGCGTCCGACAACGCTTCCAGCAGAAACTGGAACTGGGAGCTGCTGACCCAAAGTTGGCCCTCGTGCACCCGGCGAACGCACTTGCCCAGCATTTTAAGGGGATCGTTACGGCTGAAAACCCCTCGAGCTCCGCAGCGAAAGGCCTCTACCACCGAGTCCCGCTCGCTGCCGTCCAGTAGCATGATGGTGCGAGTTTTGGGAGCCGCGGCACGCAATTCCTTTAATACGACCAAGCCGCGGCCGGGGCTGCCTTCCAGGTTTTCACTCAGTATGGCGATGTCAGGCTGCATCCGGAGCGCTTCGCTGACAATTGGGCTCCCGCTCGCATCTTGGACAGTCAGCCCACGATCGCGGCGCAGCGCATCCGCGATCAAATGCGCGGTCAAAGGCGTGCTGTCAGCCACCAGCACACTCACGGTTTTATGGGTAGTTTTCGAAGACCCACTACGGTCCATCGAACAGCTCCGGTACGACAGTTGGAGGCGAATTGGATGCAACCCAGCATCCGCTCCACTCAGCCTCACCCCCGACAATTCACTAACGAATGTGCGCCGCGCGACCCCTTGGGTACACAAAACCGTTGTTGATTGTAAGAGCGAGCAACTCGTGAATGGGGCAAGCAAGCCTGAATCTTCCTCAACCTCAGGCCCAGGGGGAAGTCGGTGTTCTCAGGACAGCAGCTACTGCCCAATCGAGCTAGCCACGCTGGAAAACACGTTATTGGCTGATCCACCGATCAACTGCAGCGTGCCCACAACGATCACTAGAATGACCGCCAACATCACCGCATATTCAGCGATGTCTTGGGCTTCTTCTTGCAACCACAATTTGCGAAACAGGTTCTTCATCTTCTTCACTCCGTTTTGCACCCGGATTTCCTGACTGCCTCTAAAATGCCGACTATTCTACACCCATTTTGCCGAAGTGCATTGCTTGAACTGATTCTCCCGGGGCCAAATGTATGATCGAAGTGGTAAGAAAATGCTCAATAGAAATATAATAATTATGGTGGACCTGGTCGGGTTCGAACCGACGACCTCTTCCATGCCATGGAAGCGCGCTCCCAACTGCGCCACAGGCCCACTGACAAAGAACCAAAGGTCCAGCGTAGGCATCTGGACCAGATGACCAATTCTCGCTTACCCGGTAAGGTTAGTCAAACCCTGCTTACAACAGAATCGTCTTTGCCCCGCTCCTCCTCAATTTTACGAAAACTACGAAAATGGATATGCTGAGGACGAGTGCCGACCTCATGAAATTTTCTCCTGCCTGCGCGCGGTGGTGCTGGGTGCTGCCGGTTCTAATAGCTGCGGCCGCCGCCCAGGTGGCGCCGTCCCCCTCGCCCGCAGCTTCTGCGCCGCCGGTTCCATACGCCTCGGTCAGTCAACTGAATCTCCTGCTCTCGCAGTTGGAGCAAGTCGCACAGGCAATGCAGGTGGATCTGGCCAAGCTGCGAATCGAAAAATGGAAGACCGACTCCAATACCAGGCGCAGCACCCAGGCGGACGTCGAATCCATCCAGCGCAACCTGCAAATGGCGCTCCCGGAGATCATTGCTCAACTTCGCGCTTCTCCGGAGAACGTTTCGACAACTTTCAAGCTCTACCGCAATCTTGACGCGCTTTACGATGTGTTTGGACCAGTGGTTGAGTCGGCGGGAGCGTTCGGCTCCAGGGATGAATTCCAATCGGTGCAGAACGATCTCAGCTCCCTCGAGCGATCGCGGCGAGCGCTGGCCGAACGCATGGAGACGCTGGCCACCGCGAAAGAAGGGGAACTGACCCATCTGCGATCGCAAGTGCGGGACCTGCAGGCCGCCGCAGTCCCTCCAACTCCCCCCAAGAAAGTAGTTGTGGACGACACCGAACCACCCAAGAAGGTCGTGAAGAAAAAGCCCGTGCCGAAACCACCGAAGCCAACTACGCCGGCGGCGACCCAGGCGCCGGGTACGACTACGCCAGCCCAGACGCAGCCGCTAACTCCGCAACAATAGTCGACGGCAAGGAATCCAGCCCCGCAGGGTATCGAAGCTTGATCGCAAAGGGCTTCGAACCGACATTCACGGCTCGTGTTTCGGGGTATCCCCCCTCCCCCGTCGATCTTTTGGAATCATAGGATTAGGGCTGGACTACCATCAAAATCTTTGACGAATAAGGACTTATACGCAAAATATTCCAGAATAAGGACTTAGCGCCTGGATCAACATTTGAATTGTCAAAGAGCCTGGCTGAGCGCTGCTATTATCAAGCAGCTAATAAATATACGTTAAATGTTATCTAAATGGAGGCCCCAGGTCAAGGGATCGGTTGGGAATTGTTCGCTCCGATCCGCCGGGGCCCGGCGGTGAGAGGGATGGCCGAAAAACCTTGTGCCAGACAGCCGAGGCTGTTGGGTTGGATAGTGGCGACTTCTTTTCCCTTCGCCTCGCCAGCGATGATTGGTTTGTTCGGGATGGTTTCGTAGGCGTAGCCGGTGAGCGTGGCGGTGATGGAAAAATTCTGCACCTGAACGCTTAGCCGAGCCCAACCGTAGTGAATTTTTCCATCGATTTTGAACTTCAAGCCGAGGTATTGGTTCTTGACGTTGACCCAACTGCCGCTCTTGCTGCTCGGACCGCCAGGGTATCCATTGGCGGTGGCCATCCAAGAACCGCGAAAATACTGACTGGGGCCGATCCGGGCTCCAGCCTTGAGATCGAAGGCCCAAGGTGCAAATCCGATCACAAACCCGGCAGCGCCGTTACCTGCAACCGGCTTCGCGGCAAGCCTCGCGTAGTAACGTCTGCAGAATTCGGTTCCGCAGCTGCCTCCGGTTTCCGTGTTCTTGATGGTGAAATCTGTCTTTCCATCGTGGTTCAAGTCAAGAGGGAAGCTGGTGTTGCGCCCAATCACATGATGGGCGCGGGTGTAAATGATTTTGGCTTCAGCGACCGGCGCAAATGCCAGAACTCCAACGCTAGCGGCACCGGCTGCCAGCGCGTACGCTGTCAAGCGTTGATCGAGATGCTCGGCAAGCACAGTTGCCATCCGCATGTGACCCGATGACGGTTTCATGAGTTCTCCTTCCCGGCTCCTTCTGGAACAACGATCAAACTCAACCCTGATTGGCCACTTATCGGTGCACTGTTCAGGGTGTGAGTTCGAATACAACTCCGTACCCGTTGGCACCGTACATTGCGGTGGTGCCATAGAGGTTGCCGTTGCCGTCTAGAATCACGCTGCCCTGCGGCAGGCCTCCGTCCCGCCCGCCGGTGAATCGATAAAGCGTTCTGTGCGCCCATCTGCCATATCGTCCACCGGGGGTGAGCTTATAGACTTCACCGCAGCCTCTATCACCCATGCACGTACCGACACCTCCGTCATAAGTCGTGCCATAAAGGCTGCCGGCAGCATCGAACACCAGTGGGTCAAAGTTTGCATGAGCGCGAAGGTTATACAGCACCGTGGACTTCCAACCTTTCGATGTTGGTGTGAGCTTGAACGCTGTGCCATACCCAAATGCACCGCCGTCGGTGGTTGTGGTGTATAGACTGCCCTGCTTATCAATTACGAGACCTTCAGGAAAAGCTCCGTCGCGGCCTGTAAATTTGTGCAGAACTTCATACGTCCATTCACCGCCTGAGCGACGCTTCAGCCTGAACACGACTCCGCAGCCGCGGTCATCGCACGGGAAAGTAGTCTTGCCGCCGAAATTAGTTGTTCCATAGAGACTGCCGTCGCTGCCCGAGACCGGGCCACCCACTGGCCCTCTCCCATCGCCGCAATTAGTTTGCGAGCAAAAGTTGTAAAGGACACTCTCAGCCCAGCCAGCAGACCCAGAAGTCAGTGTGAAGACAACTCCGTCACCATTGGTTCCGCCTCCACCCGTAAGCCCGTATAGGTCGCCAGCGCCTACCAAGACCATACTTGGGAGCGGAGCGTATCCGTCGGTGCAGTTCTCCTGGCTGCAGAAAGTATGGAGCAAGCTAAGCGTCCAGCCGCCGGTTGCTTGTGGTGTTAGTTCGAACGCCGTGCCACCATCGCTGCCAGGACTATATAGGGCTGTTCCATAGAGGTTTCCGACGGCGTCGAAAATCAAGTCGCCGAGTGGAGCAGCTCCTTCAACCTGGTCGAAGCTGTGGAGCACACTTTCCGTCCAGCGCCCACTTGAATTGGGGGCCAGTTTGAAGACAGTGCCATGGTTCCACTCGCCACCAGTCAGGGTGGCTCCGTACAGGTTTCCCGTCGAATCGAAGACCAGACTATTCCAAGGCCAGTTTCCGTCGTTGCCGCCCTTGAAGGAATACAACACTCTATATTTGCCAGCCGCCCAAGCGTTAGGCGGGTGCACGCACACAACCGAAAGTACGGTGAAAAGAGAGATCAAAAAGCGGAGGCGAGAGCTGCGGGGCCGGGGAGACTGCCTCATGGCGCCCTCCTTGAAGAGACGGCTGATTATCCGCCCGTTCGGGTCGTCAGTCAATGCGCCAAGAAATTCGCACCGAGCGGCTGAATGGAGGGTTCGGCTTGGCGGGCGAGGCTTCCGCCACTACGTGATCGATGCTTTTCTCAACCCTCAGGGGTTTCGGGGTCAGGCGATCACTGGGATTCAGTAACTGCTGACGTCGGTACTTTGGTGCGGGAACCTGACGGGGGGCTTTGGGGTCTATATGTGAAGAGTATCTGAAGGTTAGGCTGGCCGGGGCCAGGTTGAATATGAGTCGAATTTTCGCGATGGGTTGCGGCCGAAAAGCACCTATAATGGAGGTTGCGCCATGAGCGCGATGGCGGGAGCAACCACTGTGGGTGATTTGGCGGGAGCAATTGGCGTCCGGACTCAGGAAGCTGCGATCATAGCTGAGCTGAAGGCGGGCTCAGAGGAAGCGTACGCCTGGCTCATTGGCGAATTTCACCAGCCCATCTATAGCTTGGTCTACCGCATGGTGGCGGACCCGTCCGATGCGGCTGACACAACTCAAGACGTTTTTCTTAAGGTTTTCCGGGGAATCAGACATTTTCACGGCCAGTCCAGCCTGAAGACTTGGATCTATCGCATTGCGGTGCATGAAGCGTCGAACCGGCGGCGCTGGTGGTTTCGACATAAATCGAAGGAGACTTCGATTGAACCGGCGAGCGCGTCCACGGAATCCGGCTTGGCTTCGGCCATAAAGGACTCTCTGGTGGACGGCGCCGACTCCCCTTTCGATCGAGTGGCGCACGAGGAAGTTCGGGCGCGCGTGGAACAAGAGTTGCGCAAGGTCGCCGAACCCTACCGCACCACGCTCATCCTTCGCGATCTCGAGGAAATGTCCTACGAAGAGATTGCCGAGGTTACGCAGGTTTCGCTGGGCACGGTGAAATCGCGATTGACCCGCGGACGGGAAGCCCTGCGGCAACGGCTTACGGGATATGTGCAAGAGGTTGGATCAGAACTGGGACTGCGGGCTGAGGGGCGGAAGGTTCACCACTCCCGGGTCTCCTGCAATGGACGGGAATTCGAGGTGGCATCATGAAGTGCTCCCAAGCTGAATCGATGTTCTCGCCTTATCTGGATGGCGCAGTGACGGGCACGGAGATGCTTGCGCTGACTCGCCATCTGGATATTTGCGCGCCTTGTCAAAGCAGGTATGTTTCGCTTCGTCAATCCCAGCAGTTGCTGACGAAGGTGGGGCGACGGAAGCCGCCTGAGGATCTCTCGCTAAAACTGCGGCTGGCGATTTCGCGCGAGGTGGCGCAGTCACGGCGTCCTTACTTCCATGATCTTCGCATTCGCGTAGAGAACGCCATTCAAGCCTTCATGGTTCCGGCGACGGCGGGCTTGGTAACGGCGGTAGTGATCTTCGGATTCCTCATGGGCTTCCTGGCTTTGCCTTTGCAGGCCGATAATTCCGATGTCCCATTAATGTTGAACACCGCGCCGCAACTGCAGCAATCGGCCTTTGGAACGGCTCTGGAGTCGATTGCGGATGACTCCCTGGTAATCGAAGCCTACGTCGATTCGAGCGGCCGGGTGCAGGATTACCGGGTATTGTCGAGTCCGCAAGATGCGAAGGATCTTTCGCCGCAGGTGAAAATCATGCTCACCGAGTTCACCACGTTCCGTCCGGCAACTTTCATGGGTCAGCCGAGATCGGGGCGGGCAGTTTTGTCGTTCTCCATGGTCAGGGTGAAGGGGTAAGAGTTGTCAGCTTTCACCTCTCAGCTGTCAGCCAGCAGCGAGAACTGAACGCTGAGAGCTGATGGCTGCTAGCTTCCTCCGTTGACCCTCTGCGCAGAACCTCTTAAACTGGCAATGTAACCCGCACATCCCACCGTTCTGCTGGAGGGTTCCTGGATCATCGGTTTCGGATTTCGCTGTTTGTGGCCTTGCTGGGGCTGGTCGCGCAGGTATGCGTGGCGGAGAACCAGCCCAAGGTCGCGTTGGATAACAACGAAGCGCTGTTTACGGTTCTGACGGCGATCAACGCTTGTGGCTACGATTCGGACCTAAGCGTCTCCGACCCGTTGCGGGCGCAGATCCGCGCCGAGGTTGCGAAGACGATTGGGGCTTACGATGCGGCGAAAGAGTCGACTGCGGTGATGTGCCAGTTTTATAAAGAGCATCAGCAGGATGATTCAGGCCGCACCTTGGCACAGTACGTGTCGTTGGCGCTCTGTCTGAATCCTCCGCCGGAACTCACGCTGAAAGTCAAAGAGGCCGAACTCCCGCCGGATGCCAGCTTCGTGTCGGGGCTGGTCCCGATTATCCAGAAATTTTATGGCGAAGCTGGCCTGCATGCGATCTGGCTGCGTCATCAAGAGGCCTATTCGGAGTTGACCGCGCGCTACCACGAGCCGCTGGCAAGAGTTTTGTTCGATACCGAGGTTTACCTGAAACTGCCGTCGGCCGGATTCTTGGGACGCGGGTTCACGGTTTATCTCGATCCCATGGGATCGCCGGGGCAAGCCAACGCGCGCAACTACGGAAGCGATTACTACGTGGTGATTTCTCCCGGGACCGGATCCGGCCTCAAGATGGATCAGATCCGGCACACCTATCTGCATTATCTTCTGGATCCGCTGGCGTTAAAATACCCCGCTGCAATGATTCGTATGAAGCCTTTGCTGGAAAACGTCAAGGGCGCGCCCATGGACGACAGTTTCAAGACCGATGTTTCGCTGCTGACGACCGAGTGCCTGATCCGCGCCGTTGAAGCCCGAACCATTGGGACGAGCAAAACCCCGGAGACGCAACGGCAACAACTGGTCGAACAGTCGGCGGAGCAGGGATTCATTCTGACGCCCTATTTTTATGACGCACTGCTGAAGTTCGAGAAGAGTCCGGCGGGGCTGCGGGTTGCGTATGGAGACTTAATTGGCGGCATCGATGTGCACAAGGAACAAAAGAATGCGGCGCAGATAAAGTTTGCCAGTAAGGCGGACCCGGAATTGTTGCATTTGTCGCGACCGGCCGAGGTCAGGCTGCTGATGGTCGCCGAGCAACGCCTATCGAGTGGAGATCCCGAAGGCGCCAGGAAGTTGGCGCAGCAGGCGCTGGACGAGAAGAAAGAGGATCCCGGCCGGGCGCTTTTTATTCTGGCGCAAGTAGCCGCGATGAATCGCGATATGCAAGGCGCGCGCAACTATTTCCAACAGGCATTGGGGGTTGCCCACGAACCCAAGGTGTTGGCGTGGTCCCATATTTACCTGGGCAGAATCTTTGATCTACAGGAAGATCGGGAGGCGGCGCTCGATCAGTATCGCGCCGCGCTTAGCGCCGGCGGAGCGTTGCCGGAGGCAAAGGCCGCGGCGGAGCACGGGATTGCACAACCTTACGAGCCACCTAGCCATCCGCAGCAATAGGCAATTGCAGGGAGCCAAAGTCAAACTAAGGAGAGAGCATGAAGCGAGCAGCCACGATTTTGGGGATGCTAGCAGTAGCAGTTTTAGCAGCTGCGCAGCAGCCGGCGCCAACCCAGCCCACGGGCGCGCAGGGCGCAACTCAAACAGGTTCGGCCGCACCCGCAAAAAGGCCGCCACAGGCCAAGACGCAACCGGAATTCGACGCCTATAACGCGGCGATCGCGAATCAGAAGGATGCGGCCGCCATGGAGAAAGCGTCGGACGACTTCGCGGCCAAGTTTCCGCAAAGTGAACTGCGCGTCCTGCTCTACAAGGCTGCCATGCGCGCTTACCAGAACGCAAACAATGGCGAGAAGATGGCAGAGATGGCGCAGAAGTTGCTGAAAATTGATCCCGATGATCCCGAGGCGCTCATTGCTTCCGCCGAAGTAATCGCGGAGCGCACGCGGTCGACGGATCTGGACAAAGATCAGCGCTTTGACCAAGCCGCGAAATATGCGCAGCACGCCTTGGAAACGGTCGACACCGATGTTGCCATCCCGGCGGGAACGCCTCAGACCCAGGTTGACGCATACAAGGGCTTGTTGCGATCCACGGCATATTCGGTTCTGGGCACGATCCAATATGATCAAGAAAAGTATGCGGACGCCGAGGGCTACTTTCGCAAGTCCATTGATGCCTATCCGGCCCAGCCCGACCCGGTCGTTGTGCTGCGCCTGGCGCTGGCTCTGGATAAGCAGGGAAAATATCAGGATGCGTTGAAAGAGGCCAACCGGGCCGTCGACTTGACCCAGGAAGGAACTACCGCAGGAACCACGGCTCGTCATGAACGCGACCGCTTGATGCAGTTGACAGGTAGCGTTATTCCAAGTGCCAGCCCAGCCCCTGCATCTCAACCGCCGGCCCCCGCGACTCCCAATGCAACTCAACCTCCTCATTAGATGGAGATGAAACCGCGGAACATTTCGGAGCTGGAGCAATCTCTGGGCTATCAATTCTCTCGACCCGAATTGCTGGAGCAGGCTCTTACCCACAGCTCGCAAGCTCGCGAACTCGAATCGCTGCAAACTCACCCAACAATGCGCGTGGGAGACAATGAGCAGCTTGAGTTCCTGGGAGACGCGGTTCTGGGGCTGATTACGACCGAGGAGTTGTTTCACCGCTTTCCGCATTTTCGAGAAGGAGAGTTGTCGAAATTGCGAGCCCATCTCGTCAGTGAAAAACATCTGATCCAAGTGGCGCGGCAATTGGAACTCGGCCACTACTTGCGCTTGGGACGAGGCGAGGAAAAAAGCGGAGGCCGCAACAAGACTGCGCTCCTGGTGGACGGATTGGAAGCTGTCCTGGGCGCCATGTACGTGGACAGCGGCCTCGAGACGGTCCGGCGCGTGGTGTTGCAGCATGTTGTGGCTCCGGAGATCGAACACCTGGCGCGAAACGGGAGCAGCTTGCCGGTTACCGACTACAAGTCGGCTCTGCAGGAGAAACTGCAGGCTACGGGCCGTTCGCAAGCATCTTATGTATTAGTGAAGGAGCTGGGACCGGAACACAGCAAGACTTTCACGGTTGAGGTTCGATTGCAGGCGGTTGGCAATCACGGTGAAACCGAGTTTGTGGGCCGGGCCGAAGGGTCGACCAAAAAGAATGCCGAACAGGGTGCCGCCCACCAGGTGCTGCAACACCTGGCTTCGCAAACGACAGATTCGGCCAGCAAGGTACCCGGCAAACAACGTTCCCAGCCGGAATTGTGATGGGGAAAACGCTACACCCAGACTGGTTGGTATCGCTGCAATCACTGCTGACCACGGTGGTGATTGCGGTCTTTGTGATCACGTTTATCATCCAGGCTTTCCAGATTCCCTCCGAATCCATGGAGAACACGTTGCTCATCGGAGACTACTTGTTGGTGGACAAATTGTGTTACGGCGGAAGCAGATTCCTGGACCACATCCTGCCCTACCGCACGGTGCATCGCGGGGATATCGTGGTTTTTCACTATCCGGTTCATCCCAGCGAACACTTCGTAAAGCGCGTGGTGGGGGTGCCGGGAGATCGCATACGCCTGATCGATCGCCAAGTCTATGTGAACGGGACGCCACTCGCGGAATCGTATGTGCGATACAGCTCTCAGGTGCGTGACGTCTTTCGAGACGAGTTCCCCCGCGTGGACATTCCGGTTCCCGGCCTGGAGGGCGGTTGGTGGTTGCAGATGAAGAAACTGGTCGAGGACGGCGAGTTGATTATCCCGGAGGGGCACTACTTCGTGCTTGGCGACAATCGTGACGAGAGCCTCGACAGCCGTTATTGGGGCTTCGTGCCGCGGGAAAACATCATCGGACGTCCGCTGCTGATTTATTGGTCGGTGCGGACTGCGGAAGATGATATGCCGGTTTCTTCCACGCCGGGTGATAAACTTTATCACCTTGCCTACGCGGTCAGTCATTTGTTTCAGCTCACGCGCTGGGACCGTACATTTCGAGTAGTCAACTAAGGGCGGACATCGCCCATTAATGGGAAAAACCTAGTGGCCAAGAAAGAAAATACGCAGGCGGAAAAGCCGCGCGAAACTACGGTCGAGTTTCTCGCATCGCTGGCGGCAGTGCTGGTGACCGGTCTGTTCATCATTACCTTCATCGTGCAGGCATTTGAAATTCCTTCTAGTTCGATGGAAAACACGCTGCTCATTGGAGACCACGTGTTTGTGAACCGCGAACAGTTCGCGCCGCGGACGCGGTGGCTTGGTCCCATCCTGCCTTACCGGCAGATACGCCATGGTGATATCGTCGTGTTTCTCTCGCCCGCGGAACCTGGGCTCTACGTAGTAAAGCGAATCATCGGCATTCCCGGGGACCATCTTCACCTGCGCGATGGCGTGGTCTATCGCAATGGAGAAAAGCTGAATGAGCCCTACGTGATTCATCAAAGCGGCGAAAATAGTTACAATCCCTATCGCGATAACTTTCCGGCAGTCGCGCCGACCGAATTCAACAACGTGACCCCCGAGTGGGCGCTGGAATTGCCGCAGCACATTCAGGGCGACGATGTGGTGATTCCGCCCAATAGTTATTTCGGCATGGGGGACAACCGCGACGTGAGTCTCGATAGCCGCTATTGGGGTTTCATCCCGCAGGAAAACGTGATTGGGCGGCCCATGTTTATTTACTGGTCGTTTGAGACGCCGGCGGGGCAGTATCTGGAGAGAGAAGTCAGCCAACGAATCGGTTTTCTGGCCCATGTAGTAATCCACTTTTTCGACGAGACTCGCTGGCGGCGTACGTTGAAGGTGGTTCAGTGAGTTTTTGGCGATCAAAGCGCGGAGTTGTGACGCTGGCTGTTGTCTTGGTCTTGGCGCTATTTCTCATCCGTCCGGGGGCGAATCGCCTAAAGGCGAGAATTGTCAATTCAATAAGTCTGGCATTGGGACGACCGGTTGAGGTCGCGGCAGTCAAGCTGCGGCTGCTTCCCGCGCCTGGGTTTGATCTTGAAAATTTTGTAGTTCACGATGACCCTGCTTTCGGCGCTGAACCAATGCTTCGCGCTGCGGAAGTAACCGCATCGCTGCGCATAACTTCGCTCCTCCGCGGACGGATAGAGATCGCGCGGCTAATCCTCACCGAGCCCAGCCTCAACCTGGTGCGAAATTCCGCAGGACATTGGAATTTGGAGAATCTGATCGAGCGTGCGGAGAGAATTCCCATTGCCCCTACCAGCAAGTCAAAAACCGAAAAGCGCCCGGGCTTTCCCTACATTGAAGCAGACCGCGGCCGCATCAATTTCAAATTCGGCCCGGAGAAAAAACCCTACGCGCTAACCGAAGCAGATTTCGCTTTGTGGCAAGACACGGAAAATGCCTGGGGCGTGCGGCTGAAGGCGCGACCGGTGCGCACCGATTTCAATCTCAGCGACACGGGCATGCTCAGCGTGAACGGATCGTGGCAGAGAGCGGCGACTTTGCGCGAAACGCCTGTACAGTTCAGCCTGCAGTGGGATCGCGCGCAACTCGGCCAAGTCACCAAACTCGCTTATGGCAACGACAAGGGCTGGCGAGGAGGACTCAAAGTCTCTACCACGCTTACGGGCACGCCAGCAGATCTTGCAATAGTTGCGGAGGCTTCAGTGCAAGATTTTCGCCGGTATGACATTTTTGGCGGCGGCGATTTGAGACTGGCAACCCAGTGCAGCGGTCGCTATAGCTCCGTGAATCATACCCTCTCCGACGTTGCCTGCAACGCTCCCGTTGGCGATGGCACGATTACTGTCGCCGGAAGCATCAAAGGTCCGTTCTCATCCCGCGATTACGACCTCACGCTGACCGCGCGAGATCTGCCCACCCAGTCGCTGATTGCACTCGCACGCCATGCCAAACAAGGTATGCCGGATGACTTAATTGCAGCGGGCCAACTGGATGGGAATGTGAAGCTTCGGCGAACCGCTAGCGCGCGCGCCAGCACAGTGACCTGGGAGGGTAGCGGCGAGACCTCCGGCTTCGAGCTCACCTCGAAACTCACCAAAACCGACTTGACGCTGGGCAGAGTTCCGTTCGCAGTGTCTTCTCCCATAGATCGGAAATCACGAACCTCGTTGCGAGAAATTGCTGTGTCCTCTCCGGAGACTCACCTTGTCGTTGGCCCGTTCAACCTGACACTGGGAAGGCCAACGCCGGCGACCGTGCGCGGCTGGGCTTCGCGTTCGGGCTATAGCTTCGTCGTCCAGGGCGATGCCCAGGTGCAGCGTATGTTACGTTTGGCGCGGATGCTCGGAATACCCGCCCCCCAGCCAGCGGCCGAAGGCCTGGCCAAGCTCGATCTGCAAATTGCCGGTGCCTGGTCGGGTTTTGTCGCAATGAAAGCTGTGGGGAAGGTTCAACTGCATTCGATTCACGCGGAAGTGCGCGGTTTGAATGCGCCGGTCGAAATTACTTCGGCGAATCTTCTCCTGACTCTCGATCAAATTAATGTGGACGGCCTTACCGCTTCGATCGCGGGCACCTCGTGCCGCGGTTCTCTGGTGCTTCCGCGGGAGTGCGCCGCGCTGGACTCCTGCCCGGTTCACTTCGATCTGCATGCTGACGAGATTGCGACTGATAGGCTGAACCAGTTGATCAATCCCCATGCTCGCAAACAACCGTGGTATCGCTTTCTCTCTTCACCAGCATCCGGCGTTCCCTACCTGCTCAGCGTACACGCTGTGGGCAAACTAGCGGCCAACCGAGTGGTGGTTCATAAACTTGTTGGGAACCAAGTCTCGGCAAACGTGGAATTGAATAAGGGCAAACTGCGATTGTCAGATTTGCGCGGCGATGTCCTGGGTGGCAAGCACACCGGTGAATGGGAAGCCGACTTCACCGCCAAACCTCCGGAATATAGCGGAACGGGTACGCTGGACGGGATCGCGCTCGATCAGCTTTCTGAGAGCATGAACGATGATTGGGTCACGGGTTCGGCAACAGCAACTTATCGGGTAAAAACATCGGGCCTGGACGCGGCTGAATTGTTTGCCTCGGCCACTAGCGCACTAAAGGTCGACGCACGCGACGGCCTGCTGTGCCACATTGGGCTCGGCGAGGGTGCCGGACCGCTGCAGATGCGTCATCTGGTCGCTCACTTGTCCCTGCACGATGGTAGCTTTGAAATTCAGGAAGGCAGGCTGGAGACTCCTACGAGCGTTTATCAAGTGAGCGGCACCGCGTCTCTAACTCGAGTCCTCGATCTGAAATTGACGCACGAAGGGGCTCCGGGTTTCAACATCACGGGTACGCTAACGGAACCGCACGTCTCGCCAATCTTAAACCCGGAAACGCAAGCGGCCCTCAAGCCGTGAACTAATTATCCGGGGTTGTGTTCACTCCAGCGGTCCACTCCCAAAAGATCGCCAGCCAAAGCTCGACCCAGACATCTTGTTGACATATGCTCGTAACATGATATAAGATCATATTATATATATGAGGATACCTAAGACGTTTACCGTAGACGAATCCGTCTTGAAGCTTGTAGAACGTACCAAAGGTGACCGCTCCGCGAGCCAGCGTGTTAATGAACTGCTGAAGCTGGCCCTTAAACTGGAACGGCGCGACGAACTAGAGCGCGAAGCGGCACTGTTTTACGCAAGCACCAAGCAAAAGGATAGGCAGGAGGAGCGTGCGTTCGCAAAAGCTTCTTTGCGCACGTTGACCAGGGATTGATGTGACCGCCTTATCTGTTCCCGCTGGCTGGTTTCCGCGGCGCGGGGAGATCTGTCGCGTTCGCCTGGATAAGGAGCGCCCTGCCCTTGTGATTTCAAGTGACGCGCTGAACCGATATGCACTCGATGTTTGTATCGTACCGATTACGTCGGTCGAGCACCGCAGGTTCTCGGTTCGGGTAGCTCTGCCGCGAGGTGAGGGCGGGTTAGACCGTGCCTCATGGGCCAAGTGCGACCAAGTTACGACTTTGCCGAAAAGCATGATTCGGTATCCGCCGGTAGGTCGATTGTCAGATGCAACACTAGCACGGATCGAATCCGCCATAAAGGTAGCGTTGGACTTAGGTTAACTGGTCTCCACTATCTGCTCTCAGGGCACGTAGCCCTCGCCGCGCAGCACTTTCCCGGGCCTCGCACCCGTCATCTTTCCTTGATCAATCACCGGCACTCCGTTTACGAGTACGTATTCCATGCCCTGCGATAACTGATTGGGATTGTCGAACGTAGCCAGGTCACGAACCGTTCCTGGATCGAAGACTACGATGTCGGCCCACATACCTGCTTTCAACACTCCGCGATCCGTCAGACGCATGCGCTGCGCCGGCAGAGCGGAAAACTTGCGTATGGCATCTTCCAATGTGAGCTTTTTCTCTTCCCGAACATACTTGCGCAAGATGCGCGGAAAGGTGCCGTAGGCGCGCGGATGGGGATGTTCCTGGCCTAAGATTCCCTCTGGCGAAGTACCTTCGGAGTCGTTGTCGATTGAAACCCACGGTTCCTGCAGGGCGAGAGCAACGTCCTCTTCCGACATGCCGAAAACTGCGACTTCGGTAAACGCCTTGTCTTCGATAAGCAGCTCGAAGAGTGAATCCATCGGATCTTTGTTCCAGATTTTTGCGACTTCTGCCAGCGTCTTGCCCTGCAGGGGCAGCAGCTTTGGATTCTGCACCACGCCGATCAGAACCGACTCTGGTCCAGGAATCTCCTGCCACTCGTTCTGCCACTCGGTCGAGGGAGTCAACATATCCTTGCGAATTTGCTCCCGCGTAGTCGGATCTTTCAGACGCTCCATCAGCTTCGCGTCACCACCGTCATGTGCCCAGGGCGGAATAAATGCCGACATGGTATTGAACCACGCGGTGTATGCATAAGTGTTCGCGCTCACGTCGACGCCGTTCGCGCGCGCGGCGTTGATCTTCGCCACGACCTCGGGCATGCGTCCCCAATTTTCTTTGCCTGCAACCTTGATATGCCAGATCTCGACGGGGATATGAGCTTCGCGTCCGATGCGGAGCGCTTCATCAATCGCGGAAAGCACGCGATCCCCTTCATCGCGCATGTGCGTAGCATAGATCCCGCCGAATTTCGAGGCTTCACTCGCTAACGCAATCAACTCTTCGGTTTTGGCGTAGGGAGCCGGAGCATACTGCAGGGCGGTAGAAACTCCGACTGCACCGTCGCGCATGGCTTGCCGTACCAGCGTTTTCATCTGGTCGAGTTGTTCGGGTATAGGTTGTTTGTCATCATCTCCCAAGACCATGCGGCGGACTTGGGTTGCGCCCACGTAGCTGGCGAGATTGATTCCCGTGCCCTGCTTCTCGAGTCGGGCGAAATATTCACGGAGGGTGCGCCAATCGGGAGTGATGTGGTAGTGGTCGTAGCCCGCGCGGTCGGCGAGAATGATTGCGTCATTTAGCGGGGCTGCTGAGTTGCCTTCGCCGGTGATTTCCGTAGTGACGCCCTGGTAAATTTTCGAAGGCAAGCGCGGGTCGACCAGGATCGTCAGCTCGGACTGGCCGAGCATGTCGATGAAGCCGGGCGCAACGACTTTGCCGCCAGCGTCGATAGTTCGCACGCGTGGAGTATCGGTGAGATTGCCAATGGCTGCGATCTTGCCATCCCGGATTCCGATGTCCCCGGAATACCAGGGCGAGCCTGTGCCATCGATGATGTGGCCGCCGGTTATGACCAAGTCGAATGGTTGTGGCAGTGGAGCGGACCACAGCGAAGAAAAGGTCAAGACCATGAGAATTGCCAGCAAGCTGTGAGGTAGAGCAGTTCGGGTCACGAGGTTCTCCGCAATTAATTTCCGATTCAGGATCGCGTTTGTGCAGCGGGAACAGCCTGTCGCGGCCGGCTTAGGCTTAGTCCAATCAGGATCCAGATTCCCAGTGCCAGCCATTCGTATTTGCTGAAATGCCCGGGAATGCCGGGGATGATTTTCATCAGTATCATGAGCAGTCCGACGATCACTCCCACCAAGGCGATGAAACGTTGACGCGGTGCGGGGTCCATTTGGTGATAGGACGCACAAGTCTGCGAGCCATCCGATGGCGGAGGCCACCGAGCCAACTTCGGAAATGGGCACTAGAATAGCATCGCCCAAAAACATGCACGCGGCCGTGGCCATTCCGATGCAGAGCACGGCGACCGAAGGCGTTTGATTGCGCGAGTGCACGTGGCCCAACCGCTCGTCCACCAAGCCGCGCCGCCCTATGGCGAACAACAACCGGCTGGCGGCGATAAGATTTCCGTTGAACACCTTGAAAAGTGAGAGCAGCGCGGCAGCCAGGATGACGCTTACGATCCAGCGCGAGCCCACGGCGCGCTCAAAAGCAACCGCGGTCATGAATCTTTCTTGCGTGAGTTGCCTCCATGGGGCAACGTACCCGACGGCTGCAATCACGATGGTATAGAAAAGAATGCCAACCACGATTGCCATCCAGATCGCCGTGAAGAAGCCACGGGCGCGGAATTCAAGCTTCGCTTCTTCCGCGCCTTTTACGACCGATTCAAACCCCGTCATGAAGTAGGGAACGATTTGCATCACTAGAAGCACGGACACGAATGGGCTATGGGTAAATAGCGGCGGGAAATTTCGTGGTGAACCTTTGGTCACCCCGAAGCTGACAAACAGCACAAACAATGCCAGCGTTCCGAAGGCGGTGCAATTTTGAAAAGTGGCACTCAATCGGATGCCGCTATAATTCAGCAGCGTTAGTAAGCCAGTCAGGCCAAGGCCGATTACCAGGTGTGGCAGATAAACTGGCCGGCCGGCGATGCGATAGAGTTCGATCGAATCCAGTGCAGGGAGAATGTAGCCCGCGATCTTACCGACCGCGACCGCCTCCCACGGACACACGATGAAGTAGGCGAGAATCATCATCCATCCGGTGGCAAAGCTGATTGATCGTGGGAAAACTTTAGCGGTGTATGCGACCTCCGCCGCCGCATCGGGCATTGCCGTGACCAGTTGCCCGTAAACGTAGCCAATCGGCAACAGCAGGGTCCCACCAATGGCGAAGCCCAATATCGCGCCCAATACCCCGCCGCGAAGCAGCCAGTCATCCATCACGACCAGCCATCCGACGCCCACCATCGTGCCCCAGCCCAGGGCAAAGTAATCGATTACGCGGAGTTTGCGGGCGAGGGTGAGCACGCGGGGCGAATTATAAAGCATCGCGAGAGTGGCCTACGACACCAGTCGCATTCGCAGCGAACTCGTCTACAGGCAACAGGCCGGATTTCAGCTTCAGCGTGTTAGTATCAAATCCAACGCCTGATGACCCTGCAACATGTTGACATCCTGTTTCAGTTGATCGTTTTTCTGTTCGCGATCAGCATTCACGAGTCGGCCCACGCCTGGATGGCTAGCCGCCGTGGCGATCCGACCGCGCGCATGCTGGGCCGGGTCACGCTGAATCCTATTAAGCACATTGACCCGGTGGGAACCGTCTTGTTGCCTCTGATCGCGATGGTCACTCATCTTCCCGTAATAGGTTGGGCCAAGCCTACTCCGGTCGATCCGAGGAATTTCAAGAATCCGGTGCTCGACGACATCCTGACCTCGGTGGTCGGTCCGATCAGCAACTTCGTAGTGGCAACCGGTGCGGTACTGGCCTTGATCCTTGTGTCGCTGACCTCGCAGTTGGGGGCTGGCATTGTCCATGCCATGCCTCTCGTGTATCCGAGTCATCTGGATATTCTGGCAAGCCAAACTAACTCGTTTCTGATGCCGGTCAGTCTGCTTTTCTACGAGCTGATGGTCATCAACATCATTCTCGGAGTCTTCAATCTGATTCCAGTTCCGCCACTTGATGGCAGCCATGTACTGCGCCACTTCCTGTCTCCTGAGGTTCTGCGGATTTACGATACGGTGGGGATGTTCGCTCTGATGGCGCTGGTCTTTCTGGGTGGGGGACTTTTGGGCAGGCTAATTTTTCCCGTGATCGGCATTTTTAATTACATCCTCTTGAGCGTCTGATGCCTTCTGGATCCAATCAACGTAAACGCGTGCTTAGCGGGATGCGTCCAACCGGCAAATTGCATTTAGGCAATTATGTTGGCGCGCTGCAGAACTGGGTGGGCATGCAGGATCAGTACGAATGTTACTTCTGCGTGGTTGACTGGCACGCCCTCACGACCGACTACGCGGATACATCGCAAGTGAAGGCGAACTCAATCGAAGTTCTCCTCGATTGGCTAGCTGCGGGGCTTGACCCGGAGCGGTCCACGCTATTCATGCAGTCCCACGTGCCTCAGCATGCCGAGTTGCATCTCCTGCTCTCGATGATCACGCCTCTAGGCTGGCTGGAGCGCGTGCCAACTTACAAGGAGCAGCGTGAGAACATCACGGATAAGGACCTAAACACTTACGGCTTTCTGGGGTATCCCGTGTTGCAGGCGGCGGACATTCTTATTTACAAAGGCGACTTTGTTCCCGTGGGCGAAGACCAGGTGCCGCACGTGGAACTGACTCGTGAGATCGCGCGCCGTTTCAATCTGTTCTACAAACTTAATGGCGGGCAGGTTTTTCCCGAGCCGCAACCGCTGCTGACGCGATCGCCCAAGCTTCCGGGAACCGATGGGCGCAAAATGTCGAAGTCGTACGGGAACACCATCATGCTCACTGATCCGGAGAAGGTGGTGCGGCAGAAGCTGAAGACCATGGTCACCGATCCGGCGCGCGTACGCCGTACGGATCCGGGCAATCCGGATGTTTGTCCGGTCGGAGACCTGCACAAGATTTTCAGCGATCCTGCCACGATGGCAAGAGTCAACGAAGGCTGCCGCTCGGCTGGGATCGGGTGCATTGAGTGCAAGGGCTGGGTCGCGGATGCGCTAGTTAACATCTTGAATCCCATGCAGGAGCGGCGCAAGAAATATGAGGAGAATCCGCGGCTGGCTTGGGATATTCTGGAAGTTGGCTCGGCTCGGGCAGGCAAAGTTGCCGGGGCAACGATGAATGAAGTGCGCGATGCTATGCGGATTTCACTTGAATACGAGGCTCCGAGGGTTCCTCAGTCTGCGAAGTAATTGGTGACGATGAGCGAGAAAACGAAGATTGCTTTCGACGGTACCGCAGCGTTGGATCTTGGTCCCGCGCTGGTGGAGACTTCTGCGACGCGTGAGCGGGAAAAATCGCGGAGTAAGGACAGCGACTTTCCTTTTGCCGTTACCGTGGGCGATGTTTACGAAGGTCCGCTCGATCTGCTGCTGCATTTGATTCGCAAACAAGACATCGATATTTACGATATTCCGATCGGGAGAATCACGGCGCAGTACCTGGCCTACGTTGAAAAACTGCGCGAGTTGGATGTGAATGTGGCGGCTGAGTTCATTTACATGGCCGCGGTTCTGATTCACATCAAATCGAAAATGTTGTTGCCGCGCGATCCGGCGGCGGCTTCGGATGCTCAGGAAGATCCGCGGGCGGAACTGGTTAATCGCCTGATCGAGCATGAGAAGTTCAAATCGGCAGCGCAGATGCTGATGCAGAAACAGCAGATCGAAGATGCAGTGTGGTCAAATCCAGCGCTGAAAGAGTTTCGCGATGCGGAAGGCACGGAGCCAGAACTCGCGGCAGATGTCATTGACCTGGTGAAAACGTTTCAGCAAATTCTCGAGCGTGCCCGCAACCGGCCGATGATCCAGGTCGACGAAGAAACTGTTACCGTCGGACAGATGATCGAGTATTTGCGCCGGCGGCTTTCACTGGAAGACAGGCCGATCCGATTGAAACAGATGCTGCGCAACGTTGAGTCGCGACAGGCGCTGGTTTGCATGTTTCTGGCGCTGCTGGAAATGGTACGACTGCAAGCCATCCAACTGCGGCAGGACCGCTTGTTTGGCGAAATCTTGCTGCGCAAGCATGTTGGGTTTGAGGCGGTCATGGCAGAGCAAGCCGCGGTACGGGACGATTGGAGATAGGAGCAGGATGGAAGCTAGGAGCTCATGAGCCTTAAAGCCAAACTCGAAGCCATCATCTACGCGGCGGAAACTCCGGTTACGCTGGATCAGTTGATCGAATTTGTCAAGGAGTCGGTGATCAACGAAGGCGCTGCCGACGGGACCGAGGTCAAATCGCGGGTGCGTCTTGCGCTTGAGCAACTACTGGTCGACTACTATGCTCCGGATCATGGGATTGAAATTCGCCAGATTGCCGGCGGATATCGGATGTCGACAAAGGCCGAGCATCACGATGTCGTGCGGGCCTTTGTGAAGAGCCTGAAGCCGCCAATTCGACTTTCGTTGCCCGCTCTCGAAACCTTGGCAGTGATCGCCTACAAGCAACCGGTGACCGTGCCGGAGATCAGCGAAATTCGCGGAGTGGATTCGAGCGGAGTGATTGCGACTTTGCTCGATCGAAGGCTGATTACGACTGGAGGGCGCAAGGCCGTGATCGGGCGGCCCATTCTTTACAAGACTACAAAGGAATTTTTGATGCGCTTTGGCTTGAAAGATGTCGGCGAGTTGCCCAGCATGGAGGAGTTCGAGAAGTTGGTGGCGGAATCGTTCCAGAGCGATCTGTTGCCGACGGACGGTGAGCGTGCTGATGTAGTCAGCGAACCTGGCCCGGCGATAACCGAAAATCGAGATTCTCCGCCGGCGCAAACCGCCGAGGATTCCGAATTTGCTACGGTAGAAAAGCAGCAATCCGACGAGAGCGATCCGGCCGCTTGACCCAGTCACCCAACTTCCCTGTGGTCCGCGTTGCAATTTCTTATGTCCGCTGAACGTCTGCAAAAGATTATCGCCGCCGCCGGAATCGCTTCTCGCCGTAAGGCTGAGGAACTGATTACTGGCGGACGGGTGTCGGTGAATGGGCAGATGGTCACGGAACTGGGCAGCAAGGCGGATCCCGAACGGGATCACATTCGAGTGAATGGAAAACTGCTGCACGGCCCGGAGCGGCATGTTTACCTGCTGATGAACAAGCCCAAGGGATACGTCACGACCTTGCGCGACCCGGAGCGGCGGCCCACCGTTATGGATCTGCTGCACGGCCTGGGGGCGCGGGTTTATCCCGTGGGGCGTCTCGATTATGCTAGCGAAGGCTTGCTGCTGCTTACCAATGACGGCGAGTTTGCAAATCGTCTGATGAAAGCTGCGTCCCACGTGCCCAAGACTTACATGGTAAAAGTGGCGGGCAATCCTTCTGGCGAAGGCTTGACTAGGTTGCGCGAAGGTATCTACATTCCATCAGATCGCGGGAAGAGGGTGAAAACTGCGCCCGCCAAGATTCGCGTGATCCGTGAGTCCGCGAATCCCTGGTATGAAGTCACGCTGATCGAAGGCAAGAATCGCCAGATCCGGCGCATGTTTGAGGAGATCGGACACCACGTGGAAAAGATCAAGCGGGTTCGCTACGGTCCCCTGGAATTGGATGTGCATCCCGGGAAATTCCGCAAGCTTACGATCGAGGAAGTGGCTAAACTGAAATCTTTTGCTAAATAGACGCGATCGGAACTCCTCACAATCCGTTGTTTTTTGGAAGCAGACGAAAATCCGCGGACAGAAGTGTCGCCCCCATGAACGTGACACTTCGCAGCCAACATGGTAAAGATTACTTAGTCGCACGATGAGTGACTACCGCCAGTTTGTGCCCGAATACGTACGAAACCTGAGCGGGTACACGCCGGGCAAGTCGCTGCGCCAAGCCCAACAGGAGAGTCGCGTGGACTGCGTCAAAATGGCCTCGAACGAGAATCCATTTGGGCCTTCACCGAAAGCGGTGGAGGCGATGCAGGCAGTGCTTACCCAGAGCAATTTTTATCCTGACAACGATGTCAGCGAGTTGCGACAGAAATTGGCAGAGCGCCACAACGTTAGGCTGGAGCAAATTGTTCCCACGGCGGGTTCGACTGCGTTGCTGGGGATTGTTGCGCGCACTTTGCTTTCGCCGGGGCTCAACGCGATCACCAGCGAACGCTCGTTCATCGTGTATCCAATTGCCACGCAGGCGGCGGGAGGACGGCTGATTCAGGTTCCCATGCGGGATGACGGGTTCGATCTGGATGCCATCGCAGCGGCGGTTGATCAGCATACCCGCATCATCTACGTTTCCAATCCGAATAATCCGACTGGCACGCTTGTACCTGCAAAAGAACTTGATCATTTCTTGGACCAACTTCCCGAGCACGTGATCGTCATTCTCGACGAGGCGTACTACGATTTCGCACAAAGCTTTGCAGACATTCGCGGAGTGGACTATTCGAATGCGCTCGATTACGTGAGCCAGGGCCGCAAAGTCATAGTGCTGCGTACATTTTCGAAGGCGCATGGCCTGGCGGGAGTGCGCGCCGGCTATGGGATCGGTCCCGTCGAGCTGATGTCCTATTTCGCGCGCATTCGTACCACCTTCTCTGTTTCCACTGTGGCTCAGGCGGCCGCGATGGCCGCCCTTGATGATGAACATCACATCCAGAAAACCCTCAACAACAACGCCGAGCAGGCCGGGCGGCTCATCGCAGGGCTTGTCGAATTGGGCTACCATCCGATTCCGACTTGGGCTAACTTTGTGTATTGCGAATTGCGGGAGGATGCTGCTGCTGTCGCGAAACGGCTCCAGGCCGAGGGCGTAATTGTTCGACCCTTGGCTCCATGGGGCGCGCCCACCGCGATCCGAGTCACGATTGGCACGCCGGAGCAGAATGACATTTTCCTGAATGCCTTTAAGAAGGTGACGGAGCGGGCGAAGGTGCGTTAGCGCCGGATGGATGGCTTACTTCTGGCATCTGCGGCAATAGTGGCTGCTGCGGCCACCGATCACGATACGCTTTATCGGCGTCTTACAAACCAGGCACGGTTCTCCTTCTCGTCCGTAGACGCGGTGTTGAAGTTGAAAGAATCCTGCTTCACCATCCGCATCCACATAATCAGAGACGGAAGAACCTCCTAGATCGATGGCCTCTTTAAGGACTTCCTGGATGCCGGCGTAAAGGCGTGGCAGCTCGTTGCGCGTGAGCGATGCCGCTCTACGGCGGGGCCGAACGCCGGCGCGGAACAGCGATTCGTCTGCATAAATGTTGCCCACGCCGCGCAGCAACTTCTGGTTCAGCAATGCGCTCTTGATGGGGGTTTTACGGCCGCGGAACAACTCGACGAAGCGATCCAATTTAACTTCCAGTGGTTCCGAACCTTCGGCTTCAAATCCATGGGCCACGCTTAGGCGCCCAAAGCGACGCGCGTCCACGAATCGCAGTTCCCTTCCGGAGGCAAGTTTGGCAACTGCGTGCGTGTGTTTCTCGATTGGTTGGTCGGGCTTGCAGACCAGCATCCGCCCGGTCATGCCGAGGTGCACGATCCACTGTCCGTGCCCTTCCGAGGATTTCTGGCGAGACTGTCGTGAGACCAGCGAGGACCCCCGTCTTCCATTTTCGAGGTCGAATACGATGTGCTTCCCTACCCTGCGTACGCCCGCAATGCGCTTGGATTCGATCATGGCGACAATCTCAGCCGCCGGGGATTTCAGCGGTTCAGGCTTGGATCCGAGCCAGACTGACTCGATCACGTCGCCCGTGACGCGGCTCGCCAAGCCACGGGCAATGGTTTCGACTTCCGGGAGTTCTGGCATGAAATTAGTTTACAGGGTTCCAGGTTCAGGCTGCGGGCTTTACGCCTCAGGTGCTGGGGGACCGCAGCGATCGAAAAGGAATCGAAACCTGGACGCCTAATTGCCATCTCGTATTCGCCGGGGTTATCATTGCAAGTACACCTCTGCTCCGCTTATATCCTTTGTAATTCAGCGACTCGTTGGTTCAATGCGGGCAACGAGTGTGTGCGACCTGCATTGCGGCCGGGGTGGCCGCGCCATTCACGTTTCAAGGAGTTGGCATTTGAAGAAGGGCAAAGCTGCGGTCATCGTCGGTGCACAATGGGGCGATGAGGGCAAGGGCAAGATTGTCGATGTGCTCTCGAAGGATTTTTCCGTCGTAGCGCGTTATGCCGGTGGGCACAATGCCGGCCACACCGTCATCATCAACGGAAAAAAGTTTATTCTGCAGTTGGTTCCATGCGGTGTTTTGCGTGCCGGTTGCCGCAGCGTCATTGGCAACGGGGTTGTGCTCGATCCCATGGCTTTCCTCAAAGAGGTTGCCGCTTTGCGCGACAGTGGAGTCAAGGTGGACGGCAGCCTGTTCGTCAGCAACCGAGCCCACGTGATTCTTCCTTATCACCGCATGATCGAGTTGGCGTCGGAAAATGCGCCGGGACGAGTGAAGATTGGCACAACTTCCCGCGGCATTGGTCCCGCGTATGAAGACAAAATGGGACGCCGTGGGTTGCGGGTTGCTGATCTTCTGGATTTGCAGCTGCTGAAGACTCACATTCAAAATGCCTGCCACGAAAAGAACATGATCGCGCATGCGCTGTTCAATTCCGAACCGCTTGATGCGGACAAAATGTACGAGGAATACGCTGCCGCTTCCGCGAAGATCGCACCCTTCGTCTGCGACACGGCTGCGCTATTGAACAAAGTTTTGGCACGCGGCGAGTCGATCGTGTTCGAGGGTGCACAGGGCACGATGCTCGATATCGACCACGGCACCTATCCGTTCGTGACTTCTTCCAGTGCCACTTCCGGCGGTGCCGTCACTGGGAGTGGCGTCGCTCCGACGGCGATTGATACGGTGATTGGCATCACCAAGGCTTATTGCACGCGGGTCGGGGGCGGGCCATTCCCCACCGAGGCACACGACGCGAATGGAGACATCCTGCGAAAACGGGGTAACGAATTCGGCGCGGTGACGGGACGTCCCCGCCGTTGTGGTTGGCTCGACTTGCCACTCTTGCGTTACGCTGGCATGATTAACGGAATCTCCTGGCTGGTGGTGACCAAACTGGATGTGCTGGATGAGTTGGCGGAGATTCCGGTGTGCGTGGGTTATAAAATTAACGGCAAAGAAACCGAAGAGGCGCCGGCGCAAGACAGCGGCTACGGTCAGATCGAGTGTGTTTATCGGAAAATGCCGGGCTGGCGCACTGCAACCCAGGGGATTACGAAACTGGAAAAATTGCCAAAAGCGGCGCGGGATTATCTGGACTTCGTCGAGAAGGAAAGCGGGGCGCGCATCGGCATGGTCTCGACCGGGCCTGGGCGCGAGGAAACGATCTTCCTTGATGAATTCGCAGCGAAACTTCGGGAATTGACGGGATCGAGAACCAGGGCCCAGGCGAAACTTTAAGAACGGAGCGAACGATGGTCGTTCTGGCGGTGACGTGGATGGCGAAGGTCGGTCGTGAAGCGGATGTTGCTGCTTTGTTCTCCAAGCTAACCCAGGAATCCCGCAAGGAACCCGGCTGTGTGTTGTATCAAGTGCACCGGCATAAGACTGAGTCGCGCCGCTTTTTCATTTACGAGCAATACAAAGACGATCCCGCGCTGGAAGCGCACCGCGCTGCGCCTCATTTTTTGCAGTACGCGAAGAAGGAGTTGCCCAAGTGCGCCGAACGGGTGGAAGGGCACCTGTACGAACCGCTCGGATGAGTTCGTATGGCTGCGGGCCAATCGCCCGCGGCATTTCGATGAACAACTGCAGAAATATTTACTTCCCTTTGTCGGCCATTAGCACGCCCCCCGAAGCGTAGCTTTCCTTCGACACTTCGTGAAAAGCCACTACGATGGCCTCGCGGCGCGCTCCTGCTTCTTCCACCATGGCATCGGTTATGCGTTGCGCCAGCCTGCGCTTCTGGTCGGCGGTACGGCCGGTCAACATCGTGATTTGCACTAAAGGCATAATTAGTTTCCTAGTTCCGACTACCAAGATCCCTCACTTCGTTCGGGATGACGGCGCGCGGCTCGAACGCCGCGCAATCGCCGTCACTTAGCCAGTTCGTATCCCGCAAAGAAATAGCTCAACTCGAAGCGGGCGGTGTCGTCGGCATCCGAGCCGTGGATGGCATTGTGCTCGATGTCGCTCGCCCATTTCTTGCGGATCGTGCCTTCTTCCGCGTTAGCCGGATTCGTCGCGCCCATGAGCTTGCGCAAATCGGCGATGGCATTTTCCTTCTCCAAGGCCAGCACGACGATTGGTCCGCTCGACATAAACTCAGTTAAGGAACGAAAAAAAGGACGGCTGGCATGCACGGCGTAAAATTGCTCCGCCTGATGCTTCGAGATCTCGAGCATCTTCATGGCCAGTATGCGGAAGCCGTTCTTCTCGAACTGCTCGATAATGTCGCCAACCGCATTCTTGCCGACTGCATCCGGTTTGATGATGGTAAAAGTGCGTTGCAGAGTCTTCATGGTTCGGTCGTTTGTCCTTGGTCGTTCGTTGTGGTGCTTACGCTTTTGCCCCAACACCCATTGCGGCTACGACAGTCTCCCCAATCTCGGCGGGCGATTTGGCGACGCGAATGCCGGCTGCTTCCATGGCCTTGATCTTCTCCGCGGCAGTGCCCTTCCCGCCAGAAATAATGGCGCCCGCATGACCCATGCGGCGTCCGGGAGGCGCAGTTTGACCTGCGATAAATCCAACCACCGGCTTTTTCATGCGAGTCTTCACATATTCCGCGGCGGTCTCTTCCGCATTACCGCCGATTTCGCCGATCATGACCACCACTTCGGTTTGCGGATCCTTGTTGAATAGTTCAAGCGCGTCCAGAAACGTGGTGCCGATGATAGGATCGCCGCCGATGCCAATCGCTGTGGACTGTCCAACCCTGCGCGTGGTGAGCTGATAAACCGCCTCGTAAGTCAAGGTGCCCGAGCGCGAAACGATTCCCACGGACCCTTCCAGATGGATCCGCGCCGGCATGATTCCGATCTTGCACTTGCCCGGCGAAATGATGCCGGGGCAGTTGGGGCCGATCAGACGGGAGCGGCGATTCTGCAGGTACTCCCACGCGCCTACCATATCCAGCGTGGGAATGCCCTCGGTGATGCAGACGATCAGTTCGATCTCGGCGTCGGCGGCTTCCATGATGGCGTCGGCGGCAAATGGTGGGGGCACGAAAATCATCGATGCATCGGCGCCGGTCTTGTCGACCGCGTCCTGCACGGTGTTAAAGATGGGCCATCCTTCGTGAGTCGTGCCGCCCTTGCCGGGCGTCACCCCGCCGACAATCTTGGTTCCGTACTCTGCGCAGGCTTTGGCGTGGAACGTGCCTTCCCGCCCGGTTAAACCCTGCACGATGACGCGTGTCGATTTATCTACCAGAATGCTCATAAGTTTCTCTCGTCGTAGAGACGTAGCTTGCTACGTCTTCGGCGCAGTCAGACGCAGCAAACTGCGTCTCTACAGCGGTCAGCTACGCCGCTGCAGCGGCTACTACTTTCTCGGCTGCATCCTTCATGGTTTCTGCCACAATGAAGTTCAATCCTGACTGCTTGAGGATTTCGCGTCCGGCTTCGACGTTGGTTCCTTCCAGACGCAAAACGATAGGTAACTGAATATTGGTTTTTTGCGCGGCCTCGACCACCCCTGTGGCCAGCGTATCCACGCGAAGGATGCCGCCAAAAATGTTAATCAGCACGGCCTTCACGTTTTTGTCGCTAAGCAGGATCTCGAAGGCATGGGTAACCTGTTCGGCGTTGGCTCCGCCGCCTACATCGAGGAAATTCGCCGGCATCCCGCCAGCGTATTTGATGATGTCCATCGTGGCCATGGCCAATCCCGCGCCGTTCACCATGCAGCCCACGTTTCCGTCGAGCTTGATGTAATTCAAGCTGTACTTCGACGCCTCGACTTCAAGCGGATCTTCCTCGGTGATGTCGCGCAGTTCGCGGATATCGGGATGCCGGAACAGTGCGTTGTCGTCGAAATTCATCTTGGCATCCAGCGCAAACAGGCGGCCATCCGCGCAACTGACGAATGGATTGATTTCCATTAAAGACGAATCCGTCTCCTGGAATGCGCGAAACAACCCGGTCATCAAACCCACGGCTTCGCTAATCTGTGATGGCTTCAACCCTAACTTGAACGCCACCTTGCGCGCCTGGAAGGCTTCCAGACCCATCCCCGGCTCGATGTATTCTTTAAGGATTGCATCCGGATTCTCCGTCGCGACCTGCTCGATCTCCATGCCGCCAGCGGCGGATGCCATGAAAACCGGCCTGGCTTCCACGCGGTCGATCACGATTCCCAGGTAGAGTTCCTTCTCGATAGGCAACGTTTCTTCGATGAGCAGTCGGCACACCACGCGACCTTCCGGACCGGTTTGGTGCGTGATCAGCATCATCCCCAGAATCCTGGAAGCAAGCTCGGCGGCTTCATCCACCGACTTCGCGATCTTCACGCCGCCGCCTTTGCCGCGGCCTCCGGCGTGAATCTGAGCTTTCACCACGACCCCGTTCGCGCCTGCATCAAACAACTTCTTGGCAGCGGCTTCAGCTTGCTCGCGGGTTTCGGCCATTTCTCCGCGTGGCACTGCGACTCCATACTTTTTCAGGATTGCCTTGGCCTGATACTCATGAATTTTCATAACAATTCCAGATTCACTATGATTTTGGGCAGGGCATGCTTGCGCTTAGAACCGCGGGCAGCAAACACTTGATTCTATAGAACGGCCGGGCATAGGGCAAACACAACATGTCATAACTGTTCGCATTTCGGTTTCATTTTGAAGCAAGATTCTTTCGCCTGCGATCGGGCTTTTACAATGCTACTCTAATATTCCATCGATGATCACTGACGCACTCCATCGAATTGCCAATCATCGCGAATCGCTCTCTCGCGAAGAAGCGCGTTTGGTTATGGCTCAAGTGTTGGCTGGCAAGTGTACCGACGCGCAAATTGCTGCACTGCTCGTTGCCCTGCACATGAAGGGCGAGACGGTCGAGGAGATCGTTGGTTTCGCGGAAGCCATTCGTGCCGCCGCCGCTCCGCTAGGTCTTCCCCCGAACCATACGGTGGACGTCAGCGGCACCGAGCGCGATGCACTGGTCGACACGTGCGGCACGGGCGGCGACGCCAGCGGCACCTTCAATATTTCTACCGCTACCGCACTGGTGGTGGCGGGCGCTGGCGTACGCGTGGCCAAGCACGGGAACCGCAGCGTAACTTCGAAATGCGGTTCGGCCGACGTGATGGAAGCTCTGGGGGTCAACATCAATCTGCCTCCCGCGCGGATCGCCGCTTGTCTCGAAGAAGTCGGCATCGCGTTTCTTTTTGCTCCGGCTATGCACTCGGCAATGCAGCATGTTCAGTCCGCCCGCCGCCAACTGCGCCTGCGCACAGTATTCAATCTGCTTGGGCCCCTTACCAACCCGGCCAACGCTTCAGCACAGATCGTCGGTGTATATTCAGCTGCCCTGGTGGAAAAGTTGGCGGAGGCGCTGAGCATGCTTGGATTGCACCGCGCCTTCGTGGTGCACGGATTGGACGGATTGGACGAAATCACCATCACCGCTCCAACCCGGATTGCCGAAGTGCGCGAGGGAACAGTTCGTACCTATGAAATCACACCCGAAGAGTTTGGGATGCATCGAGGCACGCTAGATGACATCTCCGGCGGGGATGCTGCGGCGAATGCCGTGATTATCGCTGAGATTCTCGGAGGCGAGAATTCAGCGAAACGGGATGTGGTCCTGCTCAATGCAGCTGCGGCTTTGGTCGCCGCGGGCAGGGCAGACCATCTGGCGGACGCTCTCCGGTTCGCGTCGAAATCGATCGACTCGGGCGCCGCAGCCGAGAAACTGCAAGCGTTGATACGGTTCACGAACCTGGACCGATGATTTTCAGAAGACCTCCGATGTCGCGTCCGAATAGTTCGCAGCATGACTAACACTGTCATCTGATTTAATAGCGTACCTGAATTAAAACTGTCAGCCTGAATTAATGCTGTCACCCTCAATTAATGCTGTCATCCTGAGCGGAGCGAAGGATCTATGCACTTGTGTTCGCAGCGCCAAACCTGACGCGTCGCATAGAACCCGCACTTACATTTTCTAACTCATCGATGCCTGCTTTTTCAGACGCTCAATTTGTGCCAGATGACTCGCGCCGTGAGTTCCCATCTTTTCCACGTATTCTGCGACTGTAACGTCGTGCTTGAGTTCTGGATGGTAGGCAGATTTCCCCAAGTCGCCCGGTTTCGTCCGGCGCAACAATCGCAAAGTGTGATGCCGGTTCAGTCCATAGAGCGCCACTAACTCCGGGGCGGGAGTCTCCATGTAACCGAGATTTTGGGCCCAGGCATTTTGATCCATCGGTGCGATCACCGGCTTCTGGTCTGCGAGCATCTGTCGAAAGCGGTGTGCGTACACGATCTCAATATCTGCCAGATGACCCAGAATCTCCAGAATGCACCACTTATCGGGCGAAGGTTTGTAACGCAACGTTTTGTCGGTCAGCCCCGAAACTGCCGCTGCAATTTGTTTGGGACTTTTCTCTGCTGCCTCAAGATGCTTTTTCAGCTCAGTTTCTGTCATGGGGAACCTCTAATTTAGTACTTGGGTAATTGGAAGCACGCCCGAGTTCACAAATTACCCAATTGTAAAATTGTCCAATTACTAAATGATCTGCACCTTCTGCATCCACTGTGCCACCTGAACATTCCACCCGAGTTCCTTTGTTATCGTATCGCGCAGTTGCGAGGATGCTGCGGGCTCACCGTGTACGAGATAAGTCGCGGCCGGCTTTTCAGCCCAAGTGCGCAGCCACTGCAGCAACTCTGGCGTGTCGGCATGGTCGCTGAACTGCTCGAGCGCGGCCACCTGCGCGCGAATCGGAACCATGTCACCGAAGATTTTGACTTCCTGCGCACCGCTCTTGATGGTGAATCCGCGCGTTCCGGGCGCCTGAAAACCAATAAAAATCACGGTGTTTCTCGGATCAGGCAGCCGTTGTGCGAGGTGGTGCAGAATGCGCCCACCCGTCACCATGCCACTGGAAGAAACGATGATCGAAGGAGTTTTCACATTGTTAATTCGCTTCGACTGTTCCGACGTCGAGGCGAAGGTAAAACCGGGCCACTGCAACGGCGAGCCATGTTGAGCGATGAGTTGGCGAGTGTCTTCACTATATTCTTCCGTGTGTTTCAAGAAAATTTCCACTGCCTTAATCGCCATCGGACTGTCACAAAAAACGGGGATGGGGGGAAGTTGTCCTGATTGCATCAACTCTTTCAACATGAAAAGGAATTTCTGTGTACGCTCGACAGCAAACGCAGGCACAATGACGCTACCACCGCGCTCCACTGTGGCGCGAACCAACGCGGCTAACTCCGGTCGCGGATCCGCCGTGGGATGCTGCCGGTTGCCGTAGGTCGACTCCATCACCAGGATGTCCGCGGTCTCGTCTTCTGTCGGTCCGGAGCGCACAACTTTGCCCGGTGCAACGTTCTGGTCTCGTACCCGGCCAATGTCTCCAGTGAACAACAAACGGCGAGTCTGCCCGTTGCTTCCTAATGCGACTTCAACCATCGATGATCCCAGAATGTGCGCCGCTCGAACAAAACGAAATGAAATCTCCGGACAGAGCTGTTTTGTTTCTCCGAACTGCACAGCACGAAAATATTGGAGCGACGCTTGAGCTTCTTCCTCCGTGTACAACGGCAGCGCGGGATCGTGTTTTGATTTCTTATGTTTGTTATAAAACGCAGCGTCTTCTTCCTGCAGGTGACCAGAATCGGGCAGCAGGATGCCGCACAAATCTATGGTCGGCGGGGTCGCATAAATTGGTCCACGAAAGCCTTCCTTTACCAGTCGCGGAATCCATCCGCAATGGTCGAGGTGCGCGTGGGTCAGCACGACGGCATCAATCTGCCGCGCAGGAACCGGGGTGTCCTGCCAGTTGCGCTCGCGCCACTCCTTCGGCCCCTGGAACATACCGCAGTCAATTAGAGCCCTAAAGCCGCTGCTGCCGCTGGAATCGGAACCGCTATGAATCAGATGCTTGGAGCCGGTGACGGTTCCAGCGGCGCCGAGAAATTGAATGTAGGCCAAGAAAACCCTCTCACGATTACATTCACGCCTGCGCTAATTTTTGATTGCCACTTCCCAATTACAAATCACTTCCCCGCATCGGGCGGTGGAACCTGAAAAACATTGTTGCTTACGTCACTTTCAGGCACGCTGCCATCATTCACCACGACTTCCTGCGGTGTCGAAGCGACCTGGACGCGAAACGCGGCCTTGGATTTCGCTCGTACCTCAAGCCGCTTGATAATCTCGCCGCTCTCCGTTCGGAGGATTACCGGCACCTCTGCTCCCGCGTCTCCGAGATTCTCGATACTGACAGTTACCATAAAGCCGCCATCGACGATGGGACGCGCATAAACCGAATCGACGCGGAAATCTGGCAGCCCCCGGTCGCGATAGACCCAATCGTCGAAAAACCATTGCAGATCGCGCTGCGTCTGTTTCTCAATCACGCGCTGCATATAGTTGCCATCCTTGTCCTCCGTTGCGTGATAGTTGAGCAGCACTCCGAGCGGGGGATTTTCGAGCATGTCATTCAACATCCACCATACGTCCATGGCCTTGGCCTGAAGGTATAAGTCATCCGGCGCATTAATTAGTGAGTGAGCTGTTTCCCAGTCCGCTGCATGCGGTTTCGCTTTCTCAGCTTCAACCAGCGGCGCCCTGTGCGCAGTCAGGTAGTCGAGCGCGGCTTGCCGGCCTGTTTGATCCGCGATGAACGCGGCTTGCGCGTAATGCCCAAGCCCGTCCTGAACCCAGGCTCTTGGAGACGACACCAGGTGGCTCGCCTTCCCATATACGATGTCCAGCACCGCCTCATTCGTGATTGGTGATTTAAGTGGGCACAGCAACATTCCTTCACTGACAAACGATGCCGCGTCGGCATCGGGTAGAGCTAGAATTTGCAGACTGCCCGAGCCTCCGCCCGCCGCAAGAATAGGGTCAATGTTTGCGGCAACTTCGGCATACTCTTTCGCCGTTCCTTCCTGACCTGACAGATAGTGGACGGCGAGTAGGTCGTTGGGCGCAACCTTTTGGTAATTGGCAATCACAAAAGTTGGCACAGCCAGACCCAGCGGCTCAAACGAGTACTCGGACTGGGCCGAATATGCTTTGCCCATTTTGTCGAAAAACTGTTTGCCGCCCTTACCATTGCTCAAAAGAACTGGTGATTCAGAAAAGACCTCCCCGGAATCAGTCAGCTTGATCTTTAGAACTGCCTCTGCTTCCCGGGTCTTCCATCGTCCTACGGTCTCGTCCACGCTGTTTCCGTCGGACAAGTTCGCCGATTCCATCGCCACTGGATACCACGCCACATATCCAATTCCGCGTACCGCGGTGAATGATTTGCCGATTTGGTCCCAATCCGTGTGCTTGGCCTTATCTTCGGGCACGCCAATTCGTGCGAGGCGCGTTACATCGAGGGGAATTAGCCCTTCGTATCCGACGTCGAGTACGATTGTGCCTTTAGATGGAACTTCGCGTGGCAAAGTCACGATCACTTCGGACAATGCACCAGTGTGATCGATGTCGGACGTGTATTCGTGAGTCACAAACTGCACGGCTGTTCCGCCGATCTGGATCGCCTTCCAATCCAACGTGGAGGAAATCTGCAGGGCAACAGCTTTCTGAGGAGTTGTTGAGTCGTTTCGAAGTGTAACCCTTCCGCGCACGCCTAAACGCTGTTGGTCGGGCTCGACGCGTACATTCAGGTCATAGTTAGTAAAAGTGAACGCCTCGCGATCAAGGGCAAGGCTCGGAACCACCAAACCGCTGATGACACACATGAGATGGAGGAACTTCATGCCGACTTCTTCCCCCGCTGCCGCACGATCTCGTACAACATCACCCCCGCCGCCACGGAGACATTTAACGACGGCACTTTGCCGAGCATAGGAATCGAAACCAGGAAATCGCACTTCCTCGCCACTAAGTCGTGTAAGCCTTTACCCTCCGCGCCCAACACGATGGCGCAATCCATGTTGTAGTCAATCGAGTCGTAGGATTGCTCGCCGCGTTCGTCCAGGCCCACCATCCACAAATTCTGCGCCTTTAATTCTTCCAACGTGCGAGCAATATTGGTTACTTTTGCGATGGGCAAGTGCTCGCTGGCGCCGGCCGATGTTTTTGTCACGATCGCCGTCACGCCCGCGGCTCGGCGCTCGGGAATCACGACGCCGTCAGCGCCCGCCGCGTCGGCCGTGCGCAAAATCGCGCCTAAATTGTGCGGATCCTCTACTCCATCGAGCACGACGATGAGCGAATGTTGCCCGCGCTTGGCGGCAACCACATCCTCCAGATCGTTATATCGTTTCGCCGAGGTGACGGCGACCACGCCCTGGTGGGCGTTGTTGCCAGCCATGCGATCCAGTTCTTCTCGCCCCACAAAGCGCACCGCAACTCCCTGCCGCCGGCACTCATCAACAATATGTTTCAGGCGCAGGTCATGACGTTCCTTGGCGACTCCTACCCAGACAATGGTGCGTCCTCGCGCTTTCAGCGTCTCAGCAACGGCGTTGATACCGTAAATGTAATTCATGTTCTGGTAGTTTAATTCAGTGGGCGAATGACCGTCGCGTCGAAGACCCGCATCTACACCGCCGTGTCCACGTAAACTGAATGCATGTTTCGCGCCAGATTTAAAAAGGAGATCGTCGCAGAGTTCTTGCCACCGGCTCGCACAAGCAAGCGACAGGACGTGATTATTCTTTGCGATGGGATGCCGTCGATTCCCAGAAAGCAGCCCCTCGTCGAGTTTCTGTCGGGCAGAGGGTATTGGGTGTTTTATCCGCGCTGGCGAGGCGCATGGGAGAGTGGAGGACAGTTTCTCGAGCGCGCGCCGCACGAAGACATCCTTGATATCGTCGGTGAGTTGCCCAAAGGATTCCAGGAGCTTGCGTTTGGTCGACGATTTGCTTGTTCGCCAGAAAGGGTTTTCGTTATCGGGGGAAGTTTTGGCGGCGCCGCCGCGATTCTTTCCTCGCTCGACCCACGGATAACCAAAGCGATTGCCAATTGCCCGGTGGTGGATTGGGCCATCCTGCGTCAGGAGCAAAAGAAAGAAACTTCGAACCCAAGCTATCCCGCATACATCCGCGCAGCTTTCGGCAACGGATATCGCCTCTCCGCCGCCAATTGGAACAAACTACATGGTGGCGTGTTTTACAACCCCGCGCATCATATAAAGGAGCTTACGCCTTCGAAGATATTGATCTTCCACGCTAAAGACGATCCCTATATTCCCTGGAAGCTTGTGGATGGTTTTGCCAGGCGCGCGGGCATAAAACTCAAGCTTCTCTCGCGAGGCGGCCATCTCAAAACGGAATACGTGGTTCGAAAATATTGGCTGGCGATAAAACAATTTCTTGATGCGTAGCCGAAAACAAGGCGTCACGCGAAGCTTTGCCTAAGCTCTTCGCATCTAAACCGGTGCACTTGGAATTGAGTCGAGTGCGGAGGCTTCATTGCCCGACGTTTACATCATCGCAGCTGCTCGCACGCCCATCGGGAAGTTTGGAGGCTCACTGGCGTCGCTGACCGCCGCCGACATGGGAGTGGTGGCTGCGCGCGCTGCGATCGAACGCGCCGGAGTTCATCCCGATCAGGTTGAGGAAACAATCTTTGGCAACGCCCGTCAGGCCGGCGGAGGTCCGAACCCCGCTCGTCAGATCTCCATCCGCAGCGGCATTCCGCAGGAAGTTCCGGCTTACACGGTCAATAAGGCCTGCGCTTCCGGCCTCAAATCGATTGCGCTTGGATACCAGGAGATCGCAACCGGCAATCTCGATTGCGTGCTGGCCGGCGGCACGGAGTCCATGTCTCGCTTGCCTTATTATCTTGACGGCGCGCGTTGGGGCTATCGCTTGGGCAATCAGGAACTCGTCGACGGCATGTACCGTGACGGCTTTTTCTGTCCTCTGGCGAAAATGTTGATGGGTGAAACCGCCGAGATGCTGGCCGAACAATATAACATCACTCGCGAAGAACAGGATGCCTATGCGCTCTGCTCCCAGACCCGCGCGGCGGCGGCCATCGACGCGAAGCGATTCGACAGTGAGCTCGTCCCGGTCGCCCTCGAGAGCAAGAAAGGCCCGCAGACTTTCAGTCGCGACGAGCATCTTTTTCTGGGAGCCACCATGGAGAAGATGGCCAAGCTGTCGCCGGTATTTTCAAAAAACGGGACCATCACTGCAGGCAATTCTTCCGGCATCACCGATGGCGCTGCCGCCGTAGTGCTGGCGAGCGAAGAGTTCGCAACGAAGAATAACCTCAAGCCATTGGCTCGGATTTTGGCCGTGACTTCATCAGGTGTTGATCCGCGCATCATGGGCATTGGCCCAGTACCCGCGTTGCGCAAGATGGAGCAGAGGCATCGGCTGCGGCTGGACGATTTCGACTTAATCGAGCTCAACGAGGCCTTCGCTGCCCAGGTTCTGGCGTGCGAGCGCGAGTTGCACTTTGATCGCGAGAAGCTCAACGTGAATGGAGGCGCTATCGCGCTCGGCCATCCTATTGGCTGTACTGGAACGCGGATTACAGTCACGCTCTTGCATGAAATGCTTCGGCGCAAGGCCAAACGCGGCGTCGCGACTCTGTGCGTGAGCGGCGGGATGGGCATGGCGCTGGCGCTAGAAAAAGTCGCTTAGCGCATGATACCGCCAGCCCAAATGGGGATCTCGTCGACAGCAATAGCGATCATGGTTTGACGCTGGCAAAACGGTAACCTTATACTTTGCGTAGCACCTAGGAGAGGCATGTCGCTTTCTGCTGTTATCGTGGACGACGAGCAACTCGCGCGCGACGAACTCGCCTTCCTGCTCAAGAATGTTGGCGACGTTGACGTCGTTGCCCAGGGTAAGAACGGCCTGGAAGGCGTTAACCTAATCCGCGAACACAACCCTGACCTTGTTTTCCTCGACGTGCAAATGCCGGGCCTCGATGGTTTTGGCGTAATCAAAAAGCTTCTGGATCGAAAAGTGGCGTTGCCCAAGATCGTCTTTTCGACCGCGTTTGACCAATATGCGGTGAAGGCATTTGAAGTCAACGCGGTCGATTATCTGCTCAAACCTTTTGACAAGAAGCGGGTGGCCCAGTCGGTCGAGCGGGCGCGAGCCAAAATCGAAGGCAGCGGCTCGTCGTCCGAAAAATTAGACACCCTTATGCGGATGCTGGAATCCCAGAAGCCGCAGACCTCTAAGATTCTTCTGAAGGCTGCCGGCCGATTGTTCCTGGTGAATCAGAAAGACATTTGTTTTGCCTCCATTGAGGACGGCATTATTACAGTGGTGACAAGTGGTGCCAACGGCATGGAAGGTCAATCCAACTGCCGCACGCTCGAGGAACTGCTGGACAGCCTCGACCCTAATCTGTTCTGGCGAGCGCACCGATCCTACCTGGTGAACATTAACCGGATCAAGGAAGTTGTTCCCTGGTTTAAGAGTTCTTATCAATTACGTCTGGACGACAAGAAACAGACCGAAATCCCGGTTAGCCGCGCTCAAACCAAGCGCCTCCGGGAACTCTTTAATCTCTGACCTTTCGGGTTGACAACTAGGCTGCGACAGCATGCATCGTACGACTAAGTCGTGGTATACCTAAGGTTGCCGTCGAAATGGGGCGTTTCTGTTGATTTCGTGGGGATACAAGTTGCGCAAAGACACCTCCATCGCAGTTCTGTCTTTGTTGTGTATCCTGCTGGTGACCTTCACCGGCATTGTCCAAGCCGTCCACGTCCACACTGATAATTCCAAGCTTCCCGGCCATGAGTGTTCGGTCTGCTCCGTGGCGCATTCCGGAGTTCTCAGCACCGCGGTGTACCGGCCCGCCCCGCTCTTTGTCCGTACAGTTGTAACTGCGACAACAGAGGGCGCCCGCACCTCGTTCGGCTTTGTCTCCTCTCTTCGCATCCGTCATCCTCCCGCCGTCTAGGGATTCGCGCCCGTGAATCGATTTGGGCTTTTAGCCCATTCGTCAACCCTAGCTCTCGTTTCTTTTGGAGGAATCTCATGTTGGCTTCTTACGAGAAGTCGCTTCATGCGGCTTTTGTAGTGGTTCTCTGTCTGACTCTCGGTCAGCGTGCCCACGCGCAGTCCAACTCTACATCG
>CAWISU010000018.1:0-89022 GCA_963838765.1 uncultured Acidobacteriota bacterium
GTTGCGGCTTTATTTCTCCGTGTCGACGACACCCTGGAGGAAAACTGTGAATCCTAGCCGCGTAGCGGCGTTAGAGTGCAGCCCACGGCGTAAGCCGTGGATAAGATGGGGATCTGATAAGCCCCAGCGGGGCGAAACACGAGATCTCACGGACACAGTTTCGCGCGGACACCGAGAAGCTAATGTTTTTCACTCGCAAAGTTCGGTACGATTCCAGCTGATGAGTCCCGCAGCCCGCAAGCCGTCCTCACTTCTGGACACCCGCGTCATCTACTGCGGCGACAACCTGGACCAACTCGCCAAGCTTCCCGACGGCTGCGTCGACCTGGTCTACATCGACCCGCCCTTCAATTCCAACCGCAACTACGAAGTGTTCTGGGGCGAGACCAAGGAGAAGCGCTCCTTCGAAGACCGCCATGCCTCGACCCAGGCGTACATCGAATTCATGCGCCCGCGTTGCGAACAACTCGCCCGCGTCCTCAAGGCCACCGGCAGCTTCTACTACCACTGCGACTGGCACGCCAGTCACTATGTGAAGGTGATGCTCGACCAACTCTTCGGCGAGATGAACTTCCAGAACGAGATTATCTGGAAGCGGACGAGCGCCCGCAGCGACTCCAAGAGGTACAACACCATTCACGACACGATTTTTTTCTACACGAATGGCGAAGACTACGTCTGGAACAAGCAATTCGAACCCTACGACGAGCACTACGTCGAAGAGTTCTACTACCCACGTGGACGCGGACGGACGGCGCTGGAAAAGGGGCGACCTGACCAGCCCCAACCCGCGACCTAAGATGATGTATGAATTCAAAGGTTACCCATCACCAGCGAAGGGCTGGGCTTCACGAAAGATCGACTGGAGAAGCTGGATCGCGAGGGGAAAATCCACTACCCCAAGACCCAAGGGCATTCCGAGACTAAATCCTACCTCGACGAGATGCCCGGAGTTCCACTTCAGACCGTGTTGGGACGACATAAGCCCGCTGCATCAACCTCGCAGCGAGAGCGGCTCGGTTACCCGACGCAAAAGCCCTTCGCATTGCTGGAGCGAATCGTCAAAGCCAGCAGCAACGAGAACGACATTGTGCTCGACGCCTTCTGCGGCTGCGGCACGGCACTTGTCGCGGCCCAGAAGCTCGAGTCGTCAGTGGATCGGCATCGACATTTCGCCCACCGCCTGCCGCGTCATGGCAAAGCGCCTGCGCGACGTCTGCGAGCTGCCGGAAGACGAAAAGCTCTGGGAAGTCGGGCGCGGCTTCGTCGTCCGCGACCTGCCGTGGACCGAGGAGAAACTCCGCGCAATCCCACCGTTCGAATTTGAGAACTGGGCCGTCATCGCGCTCGGCGGCATCCCCAACAAAGCCCAGGTCGGCGACATGGGCATCGACGGCAGAATCTACCCGCTCTCCTCGATGCCGCAGAAAAGCGGCCACGCAGCCGGCGAGCTCGACTTCATGGACGTGTGGTTCCCGCTCCAGGTGAAGCAGAAAGACAAAGCAGGCAGGCCCGATATCGACATGTTCGAGGCCGTCCTCATGCGAGAGAACCGCACCAAGGGATTCTTCGTGAGCTTCGACTTCACCCAGGACGCCCTGCGCGAAATCGATGCATTCTTCCGCCGCGAGCACCGCGTCATCGCCCCGCTCACCGTCCGCGAAATCCTCGACGAGTCGATCGCGCAAAAACTGGTTTGACACGCCGGCGCCACTCCCTAACGTCGTGTTTTTCGACGTTAGGGAGGGACCCTCAACCCTCAACCTCGGCTCCATTTCAACCCGCAAGCTTGAGTCCCAAAATGGGATCCTGATCTTTTTTTGTTGACTCACCTGCTCAATGCGGATAACATGCCCTATGTGACATTAGCTATTTGAGAATAGCGTGCCGCCCGCTCCTTGATAATCTACTTGCCAGCACCCGACGTAAGCGATCAGCGTCCGCCTCGCCCCAGGTAGCGAGAATTGACAACTCCCCTGTTTTCTATATTTTGCGGTTTGTTCGTAAAATATTCAAAAATAAGGGCTTACAAGAACTCACGTCGCATTGAATCTGCCTTGTTTTCTGTATTTTACGGACTCCTCCTAAATCTATGAAAACATTGCTAGTTTAAGGTCTAATGTTTTGTTAGATCTAGCGGGAACCTACCAATAAAGCCTTTGTTTTCATAGATTCGTTCTCAAAGGGAGCGTTTTTTTGCAAGCCAAAGTAGGGGAAAACGCATCAGGGCAAGAATCGCGGTAGGCACGCCGAATCCTTAAGCCGCTGTAAACAAAGTGCATAGACCGTTCGTGACGCTCAGGAGGACAGCTTTCGAGGGTGCAGCATTCGCCAGATTAGCGAACGATTCGCACGATTTGGACGCTTTTAGCGCCACCTTCGCGCGGTTTAAGCACGCTTAGAATCCAGTCGTCGCCATTCGAAGTTCACCTATCCGCTCAGCGCTTGAGATAGCGCGCCGGAGACAGAATTGCGATGCCCTGCCACGGATGCAGGGCCAGCAGATCGGTATCGCCGGTTAGGATCAAGTCAGCCTTGCCGTTCAGAGCGGCTTCGAGAAACTTGTCATCTTTGGGATCGCGGCATTCGCGGACCGGGTACACGATCGGCACGAACTCGGTTACGCGTCCAAGCAGCCGCAGGAATTGCTGGCGATCAGCGAGGCTGATGTAGCGGTCGAACTTGGGACGCGCGAGAACGTCCGCCAGTTCGTTCATGGTGGCTTCGGAGACGAGTAAGAGCCCGGAATCGACGGCTTTGCGAACCGCGTCTCCTGGAACCGACGACGGCAGCAGGAGACGGCTGACCAGGCAGTTGGTATCCGCGACAATGCGCTCGCGGACGCGCATCAGTCTTTCAGCAGCTTCTTTAAGATTGGTTCGGTCAAGCCACGAGTCTTAGCGCGAGCCGCGACGCGGTCGCAGAAGCGCTGAAACTCGGCGGCGTTGAGGTCGCGAATCCTTTCGTATTCCTCGGCCGACATAATCACCGCGACGTCCCGGTTCTGGCGGCGAATGACGACAGGTTCGCGCTGCGCCGCGTCTAGCAGGGCGGCGAGACGCTGCTTGGCGTCGGTGGCGGAGACAGTTCGCATAACGTCCATTTTAGATAAAATGGACAAACTAGTCAAAAGCGAATTCTCGCGATTTATCCGCCGTTTCGAGCCATTGCAACCGCTCTCAGCACCGCCTCGGCCTTGTTCATGGCCTCCTGGAATTCCTTGGCGGGCTCGGAATCGGCGACGATGCCAGCGCCAGCCTGCAGATAGGCGCGCTTGCCTTGCATCAGCATGGTACGGATGGCGATGCAGGAATCGAGGTTGCCGGCGAAATCGGCATTGAGCACGGAGCCTCCGTAGATGCCTCGGCGCACCGGTTCGAGTTCTTCGATGATTTGCATGGCCCGCACTTTGGGGGCTCCGCTGAGCGTGCCTGCGGGAAAGCAGGCGGCGAAGGCATCGAGCGCATCCAGGCCTTCGCGCAATTTGCCCTCGAGCGCGGAGACGATGTGCATGACGTGCGAGTAGCGCTCCACGTACATGAGGTCGCGCACTTTCACTGAACCATACTCGCTGACGCGCCCCAGATCGTTGCGCCCGAGATCGACCAGCATGACATGCTCGGCGCGCTCCTTCTCGTCAGCGAGCATTTCTTGTTCCAGGCGCGAGTCCTCGGCTTCATCGCGCCCGCGGGGATGGGTTCCGGCAATGGGACGATACTCCAGCTTGCTGCCGGTCACCCGCACCAGCATCTCGGGAGAGGATCCGAGGACGTGGGTGTCGCCCATGCGCAGGAAATACATGTATGGCGATGGGTTCACCGTGCGCAGAGCGCGATAGATATCGAAAGGCGCAACCTCGGGATAAAAATCCACACGCTGCGAGAGCACGACCTGATAAATGTCGCCAGCCGCGATGTATTCTTTGGCGCGTTCCACGGACTTCATGAAACGGCTGCGGCTGGTTCCGGCGTGAACTTTCAACTTAGACGGTCGTGACTTGACAGATCTCTCCCAGCGAACGCCGCGAGCCAACTTCTTCTCGAGGATTGCGATGTCGGCAAGTGCGCGGTCATAAGCCTTGCGAGGGCTCTCACGAGAAACATCAGCGCTGGCGATGATATGAATCTGATGGCGCAGGTGATCGAAGGCCAGCACGCGATCAAAGAACATGAGCACGCAATCGGGAAGAGAAAGATCGTCCTTGGAGTGCTCGCCGATCCTTTCCAGTTGGCGAACCGTGTCGTAGGCAAAATAGCCAACAGCGCCGGCACTGAAGCGTGGCAGGCCGGCGAACGTCGCCGGACGATGCTGGCGGAGCAACTCCTTCACGATTGGGAGAACGCTGCCCTTGCGCTGCTCATGCGCCCTGCCGCGCTGCAGCAGTACATCCTCGCCGCGGGCTCGCACTTGCAAGTATGGACGCGCCCCGAGAAAGGTGTAGCGCCCGATTTGTTCTCCGCGCTCGATGGATTCGAGCAAAAACGCGTCCGGCTCGTTGGCGGCGATGGCGAGAAAAGCAGAGACGGGCGTCAGCAGGTCGGCCGTGATCGACTTGACCACCGGCACCAGCGTGAACTCGCGGGCCAGTTGGGAAAATTCCTTGTAATCAGGGCGCAGCAAGAGGTTGTGGGTTAGACCCTTTCCCTGGGATCGCGTCTGCCATTATAAGGGCTGGAGCGCACCACACTAGAGTAACCTCCTGTAACCACCGAATGAATTGACGGATTCGACGGCACGGCGGAAGATGGCAGTTTAGCCAACATTCGTTGTGGGGGCTTATGCGTATTAAGTTCTGGGGAGTGCGCGGATCCACGCCCGCTCCTCAGCCGGAAAATATGCGCTACGGAGGGAACACCTCCTGCGTAGAGGTGCGCCTCGGGGACAATCTTTACATCTTCGATTGTGGCACCGGCTTCCGCGTGCTTGGACAGGCCCTGCGCCACGAGTTCAACGGCCGTCCGGTCTCCGCCCACGTTTTCGTTTCGCATTTTCATTGGGACCACATTCAAGGGATTCCGTTTTTTGGTCCGCTTTACGACAATCGCGAGAACCGCTTTCAGTTTCATTGTTCGAGCCGTACCCGCAGCCTGAAGCGGGTGCTCGAAGAGCAGATGGCCGCGCCCTACTTTCCCGTGGGCCTCACCGAAATGCAGGCCCACCAGAATTTCTACGATCTGGAGGAAGGCCGCATTCAGTTGGGGGACGTGAGCTTGCAGACTCTGTGGCTAAACCATCCTCAGGGCTGCATGGGCTTCCGTCTGGAAACGAAAGAAGGCGTGATCGTGTACGCCACCGACAACGAACCCGGGGATGCGCTATTCGACAAGAACGTGCGCAAACTTGCGGCGGGCGCGGACGTTCTGATCTACGACGCGCAGTATCTTCCCGAAGAATACGAACGCAAACGGGGCTGGGGACACAGTCATTGGCGCGAGGCCATCAATGTGGTCACGGAAAGTGGCGCGAAGGATTTGATCCTCTTCCATCACGATCCCGATCATGATGATGCGTGCATCGACAAGGTAGTCAAAGAAGCTCGCGACTATTATCCCCGGCTGCGGGCCGCGGCTGAGGGCATGCAGATTGAGGTCTCGCCCAAGCCCTCTTCCTAACTTCTTCCAGCCATTGTGCTTTTGAATCCTGGATTACAATGAAACGTTGGGCCAAGCGGAAATACTTCGAAAGGGGCCGTGAGTGACGCAGTTCTTAGCACCGTGGCCACATCTGTCGGTGATCTCGATCATCGATATTCTGCTGGTCGCGGTCATCATTTATGAGTTCCTTGCCCTGATCAAGGGCACGCGCGCATCCCTGATGGTCGTGGGCGTGGCGGGACTTGGGCTGGCATTTTACTTGTCCCGGCTGGGCAACCTGGCTGCGCTGAACTGGTTGATCAGCACGCTGCTGCCTTATACCGTGTTCGCGCTGATCGTGGTTTTTGCCGCCGAGATCCGGCAAGCCCTGGCGCGGCTGGGGCGGGGACTTACTCTTAGTCGTACGTCGGGTGGGGAGGCGGACGCTTACGATGACATTGTGCTGGCGGCGAATTTATTTTGCCAGAACCAAACGGGCGCTCTGATCGTTATCGAGCGTGAGATTGGTTTGCGTACCTATATCGAGAGCGGGGTTCCGCTCGACGCGCGGCTTTCCTACGATCTGCTGGCAACCATCTTTCGGCCCAGCGCTCCCCTGCACGATGGCGCCGTGATTGTGCAGAACGACCGCATTGCCGCTGCCGCCTGCTTTCTGCCGCTGTCGATGAACCCGGTGCTTTCCACCCAACTAGGTACGCGGCACCGCGCCGGCATCGGAGTGACCGAGGAAACCGATGCCATCGCGGTAATCGTTTCCGAGGAGACGGGCAGCATCAGCCTGGCAGTTTCGGGCAAGATTGAACGTGATCTGAGTGTCGACCAGTTGCGCGATCGGCTTGGAGAATTGTTGCGCCGCTATGTACCTCCGTCCACTTTGCCCACCCCGATTTCTAACGGCAGTGAGGTGTTGGAGGGGGCTGAGACCGAAGGCCCGCGAGGTTATTTGCCCCGCCCAGGTGATTCTCGTGTGGACGACTCTCGTTTGAACGAGCCGCCCATGCGCGATTCCCGATTGAACCAGGGGGCGGATCGTTAGCCATGCGCGACTTTCTGCATCGCCATGTGCTTCATAACCTGGGTCTGAAGCTGATTTCGCTTGCCCTGGCTGTTGGTTTATGGCTGGCAGTCGTGCGCGATCCCGTGGCCGAAGTTGCGGTCGATGTGCCTATCGAATTCCACAACATTCCGCCAAATTTGGAGATCAGTTCGGAGAATATCCCCAGGGCGCAAATCCGGCTTCGCGGTCCGGAGCGTGTGGTTCGCCGCCTTCAGCCTTCCGACGTTTATGCCGAGATCGAACTGAGTGGTCTCAGACCTGGAGAACGCACTTTTGATTTGACCTCACAACAAATCCATGAGCCTTCCGAGCTCGAAGTGGTTCAGGTAGTTCCCAGCCAGCTGCATCTGAATTTTGACTCGCGGCTCACCCGCCAAGTTCCGGTGCAACCGCGCGTTGTGGGCACGTTTGTCGCCGGTTATAGCATCGAGCGGGTCGTGGTGGATCCTCCCGCCATCACCATCAGCGGGCCGAAGAAGCATGTTGAGGCAGTGGAGTCGGCAATCACGGATCCGGTCGACGTGAGCGGCGCTATCAACCGTGCAACCTTCAGCAGGCACGCTTACGTATCTGATGCTCTGATCCAGATTGCGAGTCCTGATCCAGTACGGGTGACGGTAATCATGCAGAAAGTTTCCGCCGCAACCGGTGGCGCGCAGTCCGCAAAACCAGAATGACATTCCAAACTCGACAGCTGTTCGGAACCGATGGTATCCGCGGCGTGGCCGGCGAATTCCCCTTGACGGTCGAAAGCACTTATCTGATAGGCCGGGCGCTCGGGCATGACTTGATTCGCAGTGCTCCGCGCGCCAGCGTTGTGATCGGACAAGATACCCGGGATTCGAGTTCCTGGATCGCTGACCGCGTGCTACTGGGACTCGTTTCCAGCGGCTGTGAAGTACATAGCGCCGGCGTGATTACGACTCCGGGTGTGGCCTACCTTGCGCGTGCGTGCAACCATGCCGCGGGGGTCGTGATCTCGGCCTCGCACAATCCCTGGACCGACAATGGCATCAAAGTTTTCTCCGGCGATGGATACAAGCTGCCTGATTCACATGAACTCGCCATCGAGCGGGAGATTTTTGCTCTTTTGCAGAATCCTGAAAGCCATGTGCCTGTGTCAGCGAAACCTGCTCCCAGCTTGCCCGGAGAGGCAAGCCTTCGGCATGCGTATATCGAATGGCTGGCGCAAAATGTGAAGACGGACCTGAGTGGAATAAGAGTACTGGTGGATTGTGCCAATGGCGCGGCCACGGCTGAAGCACCGGAACTGTTTCGCGCTTGCGGCCTTCGGGCAAGCTATCTCAATGCGTCGCCGGATGGAAAAAACATCAACGATGGCTGCGGTGCTTTGCATCCGGAAACGCTGGGTAGAGCCATCGCCGAGAAGAAGGGGCAATTCGATTTAGGTGTTACTTTTGATGGCGACGCGGATCGCGCCCTGTTCAGCGACGCCGACGGTCGAGTGGTCAATGGCGATGCCGTGCTGTTGGTGGTCGCCCGCGACCTGCAATCGCGCGGCGTTCTCGCCGGTTCGACCATTGTGGCTACTACGATGTCCAACATGGGTTTGGAAATCGCGTTGCGCAAAGCGGGCATCCGCATGCTGCGCGCCAATGTCGGGGACAAATACGTGCTTGAGGAGATGCTGAAGACCGGCGCGATTCTCGGCGGCGAGCAATCCGGACACATTATCTTTCGCGATGGAGAAGCGACCACGGGCGATGGCCTCCTCACCGCTTTGCGAGTGATGGAGATCATGGCGCGAAGCCGTAAATCTCTCGCGGACCTGATCGGCGACCTCAAAGTCTTCCCGCAGACGATTAAGAATATTCGAGTTCGCGAGAAAATACCGTTTGCCCAGGTGCCTGAAATCCAGCGTACGATTGAAGCAGCCGAAAGCGAGCTTGATGGCAATGGGCGCGTGGTCGTCCGCTACTCCGGCACGGAAGCGCTGGCACGAGTGATGGTGGAAGCGGAGTCGGAGGAAAAGATGAATGCGCTGGCGGGAAGCATTGCTGGTGCGATAAAGAACGCGCTCGGGACATGACGTCGTGCGGTGACGGATCCTCGCGAGCCTGCCCTGAGCGAAGTCGAAGGGTCCGCCGAGCGAAGCTCGGTAGTGCTGCTGTCTATGAAAACGCTGTTATCTAACGCCGCTGCGCTGTGGAATCTGCTTCTGCTGCTGGCGGTGATTGGCACTCTCGTCTGGTTTTTCTATTGGTTCGGCTTGCGAAGGCTCATTCGAGCCAGAAGGATTGCACACTCTCGCGACCGAAGAATGCTCCGCGAAGCCGCGGAGCGGGAAGTGAACCGAGAGCACTTGTGATGCGGGCGCGAGCGTCGTGATTTTCGCAATACCTGGCTGTATGAGCCGTGGACCTTCCCGAAAAACTACCCCGAACAGGCTCTAGGATTCCAAATCCCGCCAGTTTGTCCCAACTCCAATTTCCACCAGCAGCGGCACGGTTAGCTGGTGAACTTTTTCCATTTGCTCGCGCACCAGAGTTCGCATGACTTCAATTTCAGCTTCTGGAACCTCGAACACCAGTTCATCGTGCACCTGCAGCGTCATTCTTGACTTCAGTCGCTGCTCGCGCAGTGCCGCGTCGATGCGAATCATGGCAATCTTGATCAAGTCTGCGGCCGTTCCCTGCAATGGTGTGTTGACTGCTGTGCGTTCGGCGAAGCCGCGCAGGTTGGCGTTTTTGCTGTTGATATCGGGGATGGGACGCACGCGCCCAAACAGCGTTTTGACCTTGCCCTCACGCCGGGCTTCTTCCAAAGTTCGGTCGATGAACGCGCGTACGCCACTGTATCGTTCGAAATAGGCGTTGATGAACTGCTTGGCCTCGGCCGGCTCAATGCCCAAATTTTGCGAAAGTCCGAAGGCAGACAATCCGTACACGATGCCGAAATTCACCACTTTCGCTTGCCTGCGGTGGTCGGGCGTGACCATCAGCGGAGGCACACCGAATACCTGTGACGCAGTCAGCGTGTGGATGTCATCTCCACGACGATAGGCTTCGACCAGCAATGGGTCTTTGGAAAAATGGGCCAGCAAGCGCAACTCGATTTGGGAGTAATCCGCGGCCAGCAACACGTGACCCGGTTCCACAGTGAATGCCGCACGAATTTCGCGCCCCAGTTCGGTGCGAATCGGAATATTCTGCAGATTGGGATTCGCCGACGATAATCTTCCTGTCGCGGTTCCGGTTTGCCCGAAGGTTGTGTGCAGGCGGCCGCTGGTGGGATTCAGCAGGGCAGGTAACGCATCAACGTAGGTTGATTTGAGTTTGGTCAGTTGCCGGTATTCGAGAACCAGGCGTGGCACTTCGTGTTCAGCGGCCAATCCCTCCAGCACGTCCACCGCAGTCGAAATTGTTTTCCCCTTGCCATACTTCACCGGCTTGGGCAGGTTCAACTTGTTGAATAGGACGTCGCCCAATTGCTTTGGCGAACTGATGTTAAACTCGCACCCCGCGCACTGGTAAATTTCCTTCGCCTTGGCGTCGATCTCGCGTTCCAGGCGGGATGACATTTCCGCCAAAGCCGCGCGGTCGATTTTGACTCCGGCGTGTTCCATGCGCGCCAGAACTGAAACCAGCGGCAAATCAATTTCCTCGTACAGCTTGAGCAGGCCGGATTCTTCCACATCGTGAAGCAACGCCTTGGCCAGGCGACCGGTAATGTCCGCGGATTCGGGCAGTGTGCCGCTCAGCTTGAGGTTGAAGCGCCGCAGCGCCACATCGGCCAGACGATGCGATGAGTACGTCGGATCGAGCAGATAGGAATACAGCATGGGATCATGTCGCACGCCTTGCAGGACGATCCCCTGCCTTTCCAGAACGTGAGTTGCTGCTTTGTAATCGTGAATGGCCTTGGGCAGACTTTCATCTGCGAGGGCAGTCATCAGCTTCGATGATGCTCCTTCGGCGTTGGCACTGATAGTGACTGCGATGCCGTGCGTGGACGAGATGGCGATGTCCCGAGGCCGTTCCGTTGTCAGAGGCTCGGCCGTGAGCGCCAACATGCCGGTTCCCGATTCTTCCTCTTCCGGTTCCTGCTCGTCGACAACAATCGATTCTGCCTCCACGCCGATTGCTAGCGCACCTCCTGCGGGAACAGACTTCAGCACCGCCTCCACATCTGTCGCCGATCTCGCTTCGGTGTAATGCGCTTCGCTCACTTCGACAACCGGCAGCAAGTCTTTCAACAGCGACGTGAACTCCAGTTCAGTAAAAAGAGTGCGTAGCGCGTCGACGTCAGGTTCGCCCACCTTCATCGCGTTCACATCCAGATCGACGGGCACGTCGCAATCGATGGTCACCAGTTTCTTGCTCAACAGAATGTTGTCGCGATTGTTCTGCAGCGATTCACGGTATGTCTTCTTCTCGACTTCTGCGGCGCGATCGAGCGCCTGCTCGACCGAACCAAAGCGCTTGATGAGTTCAACGGAACCTTTGTCTCCGATTCCGGGGGCGCCAGGAATATTGTCGATGGAATCGCCGCGCAGGGCCATCACATCGATCACGCGTTCGGGAGGCACTCCGAGAATTTCCTCGACCTTGGCGGCATCACAGATCAAGTTATCTTTCGGAGGATTCAAAACGCAGACGCGGTCGTTAACCAGTTGCAGCATGTCTTTATCGCTAGAAACCACATACACCGAATACGATCGCGCCACGGCTTTGCGAGCCAGCGTGCCGATCACATCGTCGGCTTCGTAGCCGCTCAGTTCGAGGATAGGAATGCGGTAGGCTTCCAGCGCTCTTCGGATGTACGGTAACTGCTGCGCCAGGTCTCCGGGCATTTCTTTACGATTGGCTTTGTATCCCTGATATTCAATTTCCTGGAAAGTTTGCGTCTTGAGATCGAACCGGCGCACGCTGGTGAGGCCTCCGGCCTGTTGATCTCGAAAAGTGGGCGCAGCGACATCAAATACGGCGGCGAGATACTCTGGAGAAAAATCATCGCGCAATTTGCGCAACATGTTGACAAAGACATAAGTCGCCGCGGTGGGCAAGCCCGTCTTGGTGGACATCCCGCGCTGCCGCGCCATGGCGTGATAGGCGCGGAATATGAAGGACATGGTATCGATCAGGTAAATGCATCCCGCTTCACCCAAAACAATCTTCGGCTTCAGCGCGGAAGCGGAGGTGTTTGGCGCGACGGCGATGCCGGCGATTTCGACCGAAGTAGGCGAAGTTTTCTTTCGCAGAGCCAACAGACTAGTTTAGCAGCAGCTGTGCTGGCAGGCGGCGGTAGAGACGAGCTAGCTTCGTCTCTACTCAAAGCTTACAGTGAAGTCGGCTTGCACAAACTTTGTCTTTGTCCTGCCAGAGTTGCTGAAAACCAGGTGGTAGGTCTGCGGCTCTCCATAGGTGGCTGGGACCCGCCAATCCACTACGTGATTGTGAGCAGAATCCAGTTCATAGGTGACACTTTGCGGCTGGCCGTGCAGAAACTGTTCGAATTCCTGCTCATTCAATAACAGCAAATCGACGTTGGCTGTTCCGTCACTCGAATCGGGATCGTTGCGTTTGTTGAATGAGCGGAAGGTGCCGCGTAATCGTGTGTTGTCCCGGTGCGGAGAGACCACGAACGAAAACTCTGCGTGGCCGTTTACGGCGAAGACCTTGTGCAGAAAATTCTCGGGCGGTAAGGCTTCGATGTGAGCCGGGGTGACGTTCAGTGGTTCGAGTGGCTCCTCCGGCCGTACTTCCTGGGACTGATCGACACCTATTCCTGATGGCCCTTTTTTCGAGCAACCGCAGGACAATAGCAACAAGACAATTATCAGCAGCGCGGACGACGTTTTCATTGCTTCTCCCTAAAACTTTCCGCTGTTGCTAAATTGTCCTACGTCCTCCTCTCCGGTGCACAGATGACCGAAGTCACCGGCTCGGTTTTCCGTACGCGGTAGTGTAATGGAGCTTGATTTCGCCGCAGGTGTGTTGTTCTGGCGAATAAACCACACAGGTATCGAACGGCCGGGAATACACGTGCAGGCTCACCGCTCTCTGGTTGAACTCGCGCGGATTATATACGCGGTGCACGGGCTCGATGGGGTCGACCGCGCACGGATTCGCCGGGTTCATCTCCAGCGTCTCCGCCGGCTCCAGGTCGCAAGTGCCTGCTTCCAGCCTCTGCGAAATCACACGATAATTTTCCACCAGCAATCTGCCAATAGGCACGGCCATCCAGCAGTTCTGATCCCGATGATTATGGACCGAACTTCCCTGCCCAACCTCCCAACAGACCGCTATTAGCTCGTAAAGCGGGGTTTTGTCGATCAGGTTTCGCGTGTAGTGCTGTCCATCCCAAGTCAAGTATGGAGCCAAAGTGTCGGGAGCGACTGGCGTGGTCCCTAGAAACTTTGTGATCAGGTCGGTGCGATCGAACGCCGGTTCCGGAAACTTCCGCAACTCGGACACAAAATCCTCGATTGGAACCTGCTTAGACAGTGCCTGTATTTCCATGTTTCCCCTCTGCGAGGATCAGTATAGCGCTCCCGGGCAAGCACCGGCGATCACGCCCGCGCCTACATTGACCTCACTCCACGAACATGCAGTCTCCGTAGGAGTAGAACCTGTATTTCTGCTCGACCGCATGCCGGTAGGCTTGCATCACCCGGTCCTTGCCTCCAAACGCACAAACCAGCATCAGAAGCGTGGATTGAGGCAGATGGAAATTTGTCAGCAGAGCCCCCACCACGCGAAATGCGTAGCCGGGGTGGATAAAGATATCGGCCTCGCCGCTCCCTGCCCGCACTCTGCCATCCGAAGACTGACCGGCCGCGTACTCCAGCGTGCGGACGGTCGTGGTACCGACTGCGACGACTCGCCGTCCGGCATCCAGGGCGCGGTTGATCTTTTCGGCTGCGGGGGTCGGAATTTCGTACGGCTCACTGTGCAATCGATGATCCTCAACGCGATCCACGCGTACCGGTTGAAAGGTTCCAAGCCCCACGTGCAGCGTGATTTCCGCGGTCTCAATGCCGCGATCTCGTATGCGGACCAGAATTTCAGGCGTAAAGTGCAGCCCTGCAGTTGGCGCCGCTACGGAACCGCGTGCGCGCGCGTAGACCGTCTGGTACCGTTCGCGATCGCCCGGTCCGTCTGGCCGATCTATATAGGGCGGCAGGGGCACATGCCCCAGCCTTTCGAGCAGGCCAAAGAAATCTGTCACCGGACAAAACCTTACACGGCGCTCACCAAAACTGCCCCGGCCTATGACCTCCGCTTGCAGTTCATCCTCATTTCCAAAGAAAAGGCGTTCTCCCACCCCAATCTTGCGCCCCGGGCCGGACCAGGCACTCCCACTCATTAAGATCCTGCGACACTTGCCGGGTGAGCAGCACTTCGACCCGCCCCTTGAGAAAGTCGCGGGATGCAGGATTGTGCGATACTCACCGGCTGCGCTTTCGCCCCGCTTCTCCTGCCATACAGTCGTGCCGGAAAGACTCGTGTGTTATTGAACACAATCAAGTCATTTCCCCGGAGCAGGTCGGGAAGGTCGCGAAAATGCGCCATCCTGAAGCGCTCCTGAACCGCGGTTCATTCTCAGTAGGCGGGAAGCAGCCCGGTCGGACAGGGGTTCCTGAGCGATCAGTTCCGCGGGAAGGTGATAGTTGAATTCTGAGACAAACACGCCGCCTGATTATAAATTCGCAGAGCGCCTCAGAAATTTATAAGCACATTCCACAACAAACGCATTGTGCTGAACCGAGTTTCTGCGATACCATACGCAAACTAGTTCGGGTCCGCTTTCCCCTGGCAGCCCCAAAACATTTGCATGTCGAGCGAACGCCAATACCGCCGCGAAATGGTTCTGTTTGGCCAGATGCTGCACCAACGCGGCTACGTCGCCGCCACCGACGGCAATCTTTCTGTTCGGCTGGATGACCGAGCGGATTATGGTCACTCCCACCTGTATGAGCAAGAGCATGTTACGCGCATCGGATATGGTGGTGGTCGACCTGGAGGGCCGCCGGGTTACCGGCAATCGCAATGTGTCCAGCGAACTTGCCATGCACCTGCTGATTTATAAGCTGCGTCCAGACGTGAGGGGGATCGTGCATGCGCATCCACCCACGGCAACTGGCTTTGCGGCCGCCGGATTGGCGCTCAACCAGCCGCTGGTGTGCGAGGTAGTTATCGGGCTGGGATCGATCCCCCTGGCGAAGTACGGTACTCCGGGGACGCCGGAACTGTCCGATGCACTTGAGCCGCTGGTCCCGCAGTACGATGCCATCCTTATGTCCAATCATGGGGTGGTCGCTTACGCCGACACGCTTCATCACGCCTACATGAAGATGGAGACGGTCGAGCACTTCGCCCAGATCGCTCTCGTAACCCATCTGTTGGGACGCCAGCAACCGTTGGGGGAAGAGGATCTCGAAAAGCTGAAACTGGCGCGGACCAAGTATCACAAGTCGCCAGTTCGGTGCTTCCACTACCTTTCAGCGCTGTCACCGGCAACCATACGGACGTTCGCAGGTCGAACGCGAGTGCGTAGAGCTGGAAACTGCCTCCCGGCCGCAAGAACAAGGATTTCCGCAGCCCGGAAAAAACCAAGAGCTAAATTCCATGAGCCATCAGCTGTGCCCTATAGATCCGAGTTTTACGCTGTGACCTGATAGCTGATCGCTGCTTTTCTCACTCTCCTCCAATTCTGAATCGCATCCCCGCGCGGAAATTCGCTCCCAATGCAGGATAGCCTGTGACTTCCTCATAGAAATGATCGAGCGACGTTTTCCCCATTGGCGTAGACCGTTACACGCGAGTTGACTTTGTACCAACCGCCGACATTCAAAAGAAAATATCCCGGCGTGTGAGTGATGCCGAAGCCGTCAAAGTCGGAGTCGGGGCGTGGACCCACGAAGCTGCCGCCGAGATTTCCACCCCAGCGAGGACCGAGGTAGGTGAGCAACGTGGTGGCTGAGTGCCGGGGCCGGCGGAGAAAAGGATCTCCCTGGGCATCGGGAGGAAAGCTACCCGGGGGCGCAAGCAGAATCTGAGTCGAAGTGTAAGTGTAGGACGTGTTCCAGGAGAGCCGCTGCGTTAGCCGACTCTGCAGTTCGACCTCCGCTCCGTGGGCGAGAGATTTTTGCAGATTGACGTACTGGCCCTCAAAGGTAGTGGGGTTGACGGTGACGAACTCGATTTGATCGTGAAACAGGTTGTTGAAATAGTTGGCGACGAGGACGAATCGGCTCAGCAGGTTCTGCTGAAAGCCAGCTTCGAAAGCCCGGTTGCGTTCGGCCTTCAAGGTTGAGATTGGGGAGTTGGAATTCACTGCTAACGAATGTTTCTTCAAATCGAGGCTCCTTGATTCCCGTGGCGTACGAGAAATTCAGTCGGGTGCCGGAGAAATATGTGCCCGCCGCGCAAGGCTTGAAATCCCAGGGCCACGCGGGGAACGCCGGTGTTGCCAAAGGTTGTGTTGTGGACAAAGCGTCCACCCGCGATCACGCTAAGCCGCCCGAGGGTCAGCGCCTGTTGCGCGTAGGCAGCTTCGTTCAAACGCAGGCCGTGGCCACCAAGAGCGAAAGGTGGGATCGTTGACCGAACCGTTTTCGTCCTCGAACTCGTAGCCGATGGTGGTCTCCGCCCAAGTGCGCTCCACGTAGTTGCCCTGGTAATCGAAGCCTGCGCGGTTGATGTTCACCAGGGCCTCAAATGGCGTGTTAATGGGGCCGAACGGAGTGTTCTCGGGAGAAATGCCACTGTCGAATTGTTAGTCTTCAGGTTGTATTCGAAGCCGGTGAAATGGTGCGTCCAGCTTGATCCCGTCTTCACCGCCAGATCGAGACTCGCCAGCATATTGTTCTGCCGCGCGCGTCCGCCGAGGTCAGGCGAGAGAACATAGGTCACGCCGCCGATATCAAATACATTTGCTCCATTGAAGTTCCATGCCCCTGGCGTTCCCGTAACGCTGTTGTCGTGGCGCGCGCGCAGGCGTAGAGACATCTGGTCGTTAATGGAGAAGCCCACATTCGCGCCCTCCAAAGAATTGGAGTAGTCGTCATTGGGGCCGGAGCCGCTGGTATTGAACTGATTGCCGAAGACGTTGTAATCGAAGCGGCCGTGCGTGCCCGCCAGAGACGCGTAGCCGTTTTCCGTGCCGTAGTTTCCTGCATCCGCGCCGAAGATCAGTTCCGGAACGGGTGTGCTCCCGTTGCGCGTCCAAACCTGGACTACGCTGGTCATCGCGTCCGAACCATAGAGCGTACTCTGTGCCCCTCGCAAGAATTCCAGGCGACTAGTTTCGGCCAGCGAAAGCGTGCCGAGATCAATGGTTCCGCCCGGCTCGGTTACGCTTACGCCGTCGACGATCACTTTGTTGTAGTTGGAGTTGCCGCCGCGCACAAAAAGTGAAGAGAGTCCGCCGCGCTGCCCGGCTGTGTTCACCACCGCGCCTGGCAGAAAACGCAAGGCGTCATCGGCGGCAACCGGGTTCATTACCTGCAATTGCTCATGGTCCAGCGTGGCTACATCGGCGCCGGCTAAGCTAGCCTCCACGGGTGTGCGGGTTGCGGTCACGACCACTGTTTCCGACGCCGACGCCAGCCGAAGCTGGATGGTGACGGAATTGTCATTCGACGAAAGCGCGGTGGTCTCAGCCGCGAAGCCCGGAACCAGAACCCGCACCTGGTGAGGACCGGTTCCGACTCCGCGAAAGATCGCGATTCCCTCCGCCGACGTAAGTTCCACAATCGGATGGGAGGCATCGTCGAGCAACAATACCTGCGCCCCGGCAACCACAGCCGATTGGGGATCGACCACTTTGATTTTGATTTCGGCGGCCGAAGCTGCCGCCAGCAGACAAATCACACTCGTGAGAATACGAAAGAACCGCATGCACTTCCTCCTTTGTTTCGCGAAAGGGGTTGGTGTAGACGGTTCGCGCCAGTCTCCTGGCTTTGCGAGTTAGGACAGCTTCCACTGTCCGACGAATGCAACCGGCCTTCCCAGGATTACCCAGTGACCGATTGCGAGTTTCCTCGCTTACAGTTGCGCGGCAGCGCGGGATTCTCACCCGCTTCCCTCCTCACGATGAGGATGCGCGAACCAAAGAAGTTGAGAAAGAACGAAAAGCCACTTCCCCGGATTCTGAAACAGATCTTCTGAATCAGAACCTAAGGAAGTGGCATTGTAAACCAACCGCGAGCGATTCTTCTAGTTCACCGTTACGTTGACCGGAGCCGAAGGGATTCCATTGGTGACAACCACCAGACTGCTGGCGCCTGTCTCCATCGTCTTCGGAACATCGAAGTTGGTCGACACAATTTTCGTGCCCGTCGCAACCCCCATCGTGCTCGGATTATGCGTCCGGGCGTAGAAAACGTGCTTGCTGGCGTTATTGGTAATCCGCACCAGCGCGTAGCTGCTATTCATCTGGGCATCGTCCCCGTAGGCAGCGCCGTGCGTCAGGCCGTTGAATTGGGTTCCTGAGATCTTGTAGGTGTCGCCACGGGTAACGCTGCTGGGAGCCGTCGTAATGGTTGGCGCCCATGACGTCTGGAAAGTTCCCTTGGCGGTGTAGATCTCGGCGTCTTCGGTGGCGCCATCCGCTAAGGTGTACAGGACTTGGCCCGTGGGAAGCACCAGCAACCGGCCCACGTAGGAAGTGTTGATATTGCCGGTGTTGCTTCGGGTTGGGAGCCGTAATCGAACTTCTTGCCGTTAAATTCATAGAAAGTCACGGGGGATTGGAAGACCAGCGGGCTGGTCTCGCACAGGATGTTCCCATCCGGCAGGACCGCGGCGGGAGCGTCGGCCATATCGTCATTGTTCGGGAAATCAGGACCGGCTTTCCATTTGCCTGTTGCCGTGTTAAAGATCGCGGTGTGCCCGGCGCCGGTGCCGTTAGCTCCCATCGCAAAAACACTGCCTTGCGGGCCGCAACAAGGCAGGTCCGGTTTCTTCGCCAGCGCTCTATCGACAGACTCACAATCGTGCTGCCGCCGCTGCTCCAGGTATTGGTCTTCGGATTGAAGATTTCCGAGTTAGGAGTGTTCTGGGTGTCGACCAGCAGGACCTTGCCGTCGGGCAGCAACTCCATGCCTTCCTCGGCGTAGGCGTCCGATTTGCCCGAGCCTTTGAGGGTCCAGCCTAAGGTCTTGGCATTGAAGAAAGCGCTGGCTGTGGTCTCGTTCTGGCCGATCATGAAAGTGCCGTTGGGCAAAACGATCGACGGAGAATCGCCGATTTCGCCCCAGCCACTGGGCGGGTTCACGTTCGTCCACTTGTTTTTTATGGGATCGTAGATGGCGCCCAGATTGGTTTCATCCTGGCTCAGGAAGTTGTATTCTCCGCCCTCGACCAGCACTCGCCCGTCGGGCAGCACCTGGGAAGCGAAGTACAGCGGCGCATAATCCGATGGCATGGATCCCAACTGCTTCCACGTTCCATTGAGGTAGCTGCCAGTGTTATCCGGCGTCAGCGACCACCAGTTCGGTGAGTTGTATTCGTGCACCATGGCTCTGCCATCTGTGAGCAGCAAAGCCGTATCGGTTTGAAATGTGGGTGGATGCTTCAGATTTTGCCACTTTTGCGCGCTGGCAATCCCAGGCAAAGCGAGGCAAGCAACCAGTGTAATTCCTAGCATTTTCGTGATCTTCATAAATTCTCCTCTCGCGATCATTTTCCTCACAGGCGGGTAGGGATGCAGGAGCTACAGCACATCGCCGCCACAGATGGGATGGGTAAAGCGAAGAAACAATTCGCCGCAAAACGTTAGCCCGAAGCACGGGCAAAGTCAACGCCGGAATTGTAAAAAGATCGGACTCTTCTGCCCGAACAATTGTGGTCAAAAGCTTGAACCTGAAGATTCGGGAAATAAAAAATCCACTCGCCTTTCCCGGCACCAAAGCCGGGAAAAAGACGAGTGGACAAAGTGTCACCGAATGTTCTGTTACTAGTCTACGGTCACGCTGGCCGGAGCCGACGGGATCCCGTTCGTGACCACTTCCAGAGTGCTGGCGCCGGTCTCGATCCCCGACGGCACAGCAAAGTTAGTCGATTCGACCAAGGAGCCAGTCTGAACCCCAAAGCTGCTGGGATTAGTCGTCTTGGCATAGACAACGTGCTTGCTGGCATTGTTGGTGATACGCACCAGCGCGTAGTTAGTGGAATCCTGGAAGTCATCACCGTACGCAGCTCCATTGGTTAGGCCGCTGAGCTGAGTGCCCTTCACCACATAGCTCTTTCCGTGGGTAAGAGTCGTCGGTACGGATGTAATCTTTGGCTGCCAGGCCGCCTTGTAGCTTCCTTTCGGGGTGAACACCTCAAGATCGTTGCTGAAATCGCTGAACAGCAACTGGCCGCTCGGCAACTCCAGGAAGTGTCCGTAGAAAGCCCCGTCGCCGGATGCATTGGGCGGTCCCGCGATCTTCGTTAGTTTCGTTCCATTCCACTCAAAGAAGACGGCGCCCGTACCAAAAACAGGAGGGGCAGTCATTACGATGACGTTGCCGTTAATTTCTACCGCTGAAGGAGCATCGTCACAGGCCAAAGCCACACCATTAACCTTTGGAAAATCCGGACCCGGCTTCCACTTTTTCGTCGCCGTGTTGTAGATAGAAGTGTGGCCGGCAGTCCCGACGGGCGCCGCTCCAGCTGCAAACACGGTTCCATCAGGCCGCAACACCAATGGTCCGACTTCCTGGGAACTTGGATCCTCTAGACGAACAATTGTGCTTCCCGCGCTGGTCCATTTCTTCGTGGTGGGATTGAAGACTTCGGAGTTGGGGGCATCGATTGCGTCTACTGTCAGAATGTCGCCATTGGGCAGCAGGCCCCATCCCTCTTCGTCAAAGCGGTCGGCCTTGCCTGTGTTGGTGAGGTTCGTCCACTTTAACGTCTTGGGAATGAAATAGGCTTGGTCGACCCCATCACAGCAGTTGGCCTGGGTGTAGGTTCCGTCGGCCAAAAGGATGGCCTGAGCGTCACCGATTTGAGCCCACCCAGGGGGAGGATTCACAGGCGTCCATTTGTTTTTTACCGGATCGTAAATCGCGCCCAGGTTGGTCCAGCATCCGCCGCTACAGTTGTTGTTGTATTCTCCGCCCTCAATAATGTACCGGCCATCAGGCAGCACGACGGAGCCGAAGTAAAGAGGACCATATGCGCTGGACGTCGAGGCGATTTCCTTGATTGTTCCATTGACGTAGCTGCCGGTGTCGTCCGGTGTCAGCTTATACCACTTCTGCGGGAAGTTGTCCTGTTCCTCATGGATTAACACGGTGCCGTCGGTGAGCAACGCGAGTGCGCCCGCCTGGAAAGTGGCCGGGTGCTTGAGCGGTTGCCATTTCTGTGCGCTGGCAATACCGGCCAAGGCCAGCAAGGCGAGCAGTGAAATTCCTAACTTTTTCAACCTCTGCATAATTTTTGGTCCTCTCCTGAGTTGGGTTCTCTATGGGCGGATTCGGACGGGAGCTTCAGCACGTTGCCGCCACAGATGAGACTTGCGAATTGAAAACAATCGCCGCAAGAATCTACCCGCAGACAGCCGCGAAGTCAATGTGGCCTTTCTTCTCCTAACCAGCGCATCCATCAAGAAGTCTCAGCGGCGCAGCCCTTTCTGGCGCGGAACGCCGGCGCCGCTGAGTATTCTTGGTCGCAGAACAATCATTACTAGAGCGGACCATCCGCTTACTTGCCTTGGGAAGGGCACGGCTTCAGAGGCTGCGGAAAAACTCGTCGGGCGCTGTGGTTTTGAAAAGGCACGGCTTCAGCCGTTGCGGAGAAACTCGTCGGGCGCTGTGGTTTTGAAGGGGCACGGCTTCAGCCGTGCCGTAAGTCGTTCAAAACGTAGTAAGGGCGCGCCTGGAAGCCGCGCCCCTTTAAACCCTAAACGCCAATTCGGAGTTTTTCCGCAGCCTCCTTAGCCGTGCCGCCCAGAGCTAATGCTGAATCCCTCAGGCAGCGAACCCGTAAAAACAGGTCACTAGTTCACGGTCACTGAGACCGCAGCCGACGGAATGCCGTTCGTGACGACTTCCAAGGTGCTGGCGCCAGTCTCAATGCTGTCCGGCACAATGAAATGAGTCCCGACCAGCTTACTGCCGGTCGCAACCGCCATGGTGCTCGGGTTAAATGTTTTGGCGTAGAACACGTGCGTGGTCGCGTTATTGGTGATACGAACCAGGGCGAAGTTGGTGGCATCCTGGAAATCGTCACCGTACGCGGCTCCCTGGGAAAGGCCGTTGAACTGCGTACCTGTGGCCTCGTAAGACTGTCCGTGAGTGATAGTGGATGGCACCGAGGTGATCGTCGGCTGCCAGGCCTTGGTTGTAAGTTCCTTTGGGGGTGAAAATCTCGACGTCCTGGCTGAAATCGCTGAACAGCAACTGGCCCGTCGGCAACTCGAGGAAATGTCCGTAGAACGATGAGTCGCTGGCTGCGTTCGGGGGCCCAGCGATCTTCGACAACGCTTTCCCATTCCACTCATAGAAAGTGGAGGGTGTGCCACCAAACCCTGGGCTGGCCATCACAATTACATTGCCATTGATTTCGAGCGCCGCCGGAGCGTCAGAGCAATTGTCCGTGCCCTGAAAATCCGGACCCTTCGTCCACTTTTTCGCTACCGTGTCGTAGATCGCGGTGTGGCCTGCCCCGCTGCTGTTAGCTCCGGTGGCAAACACCGTGGCGTTGGGCATCAATACCGCCGGCCCGATTTCCTGGGTGCCGGGATCTTCCAGGCGGACAGGGACGATTCCTGCTGTCCTCCACTTCCGGGTGTGCGGATTGTATATTTCGTAATGCGGCGCATTAATTGCGTCGACGGTCAGAACGTGCCCGTTTGGTAGCAGCGTCCATCCTTCCTCGTCGAACCGGTCGGCTTTGCCGGTGTTCGTGATGTTCGTCCAGGACAATGTCTTGTGGTTGAAGTAGGCTTGGTCGACTCCGTCGCAGCAACTCGGCCTGCATGTAGGTTCCATTGTTGAGAATAACGCTTTGAGCGTCGCCGATCAGGCTCCACCCGGCGGGAGGGTTCACTGCGGTCCACTTGTTATCGTTGGGATCGTAGATCGCGCCCAGGTTAGTCCAGACGGCTTGACCGTTGTTGTATTCCCCGCCCTCCATGATGTAGCGGCCGCCGGTCAACACCACCGAACCGAAGTAAAAAGGGCCGTATTGTACTCCGTTGATAACCGGCAGCGACGCGATTTCCTTGATCGTCCCGTTGATGTAACTGCCGGTGTTGTCAGGTGTCAACTTGTACCATTTCTGCGGACTCGAGTCCTGCTCTTCGTGAAGCAGAACAGTGCCATCCGTGAGCAACGCCGACTGCGCCCACAGGGAAACTTGGCTGATGATTCAGCGCTTGCCACTTCTGCGCGCTCCCAATACCGGCCAACGCCAGCGATGCGAGCAGGACGCTTCCGAAACTTCGTAGTATCGTCATAAGCTTTGTCCTCTCCTGGTTGGGTGCTAGGGGCGGGTTTGGATGGGAAGTCTCATCACGTTGCCGCCACAGATGAGACTTGCGAAATCGATCAAATATTCGCCGCAAAAATTTATCCGCAGACGGCAGTGAAGTCAATGTGGCCTTTCTTCTCCTAACCAGGCAGCCGTCAACAGTACCCTGCTCGGAGTGCGCAGCCGCCGTCAAAAGCGTAGAATGCTGGGATGATTCCTCAGGATCTGCTCGATATCCTGGTGTGCCCCGTATGCAAAAAACCGCTTCTGCTCAAGGAAACTGGGGAAAGCCTGAAGTGTGCTGAGTGCCGGCGAGTATACCCGGTTCGGGACAATATTCCGATTCTGCTGGTCGACGAAGCCGTTACCGATCCTTCCTGATCTCTGCAGCGTGCCGCTGAGGCTTTACTTTGACCCATTGTGGGCGCGCCAGCGCCAATTTGCGTACCAGAACGACACCTTGTGCCAATATCCCGAGACTCGGACTGGCTCGATTCGGGACTTCGGCAGGCCCGGAAGGTTTCCTGCATTCACCGCAACTTATTGCACTAGCATGGGTTTGAGTGATTAAAGGTCTTTGGTGCCAGCATTTGCGGAGACCTTCACAGCCGCGGCAATAAAATTGCAAGCAACGTAGGCGGCACGAACGGAGTCTAATAGGTAAATGCAGTCGGGGTCGGAGGTGAGACGGCCATGAACGATAGATATAAAGAGAGATTTTCCGTTACCGAGCTGACGGCCTTGCGAAACGATCTATTGCAGGGTGGCTTGATCGATTCACGCGAGGCTGCCGAACTTTTACAGGTTTTTCTCATGGGGAGAGGATACGGGGTTTCGCCGCAAGCGGCTTTTGATGCCGCCGGCCGTGTGGAAATGTCCGGCTGCTCCATCCCCGTTTTGCAATGCGAATTGGAGAACCTTGCGTTAGTCATGTAACTCGTGGCCATGCAACGTTTCCACTCTCGTCCGAGTCATATCGGATGAGAGTGAAGGTGAAAGTCAAAAAAATCTGAGGGGAGTTTCACAACCAAGTCAGTCCCCAAAGAGTAACGAAAGAGAAAGCCGGGCTAACCCGCCCGGCTTTACTTTTTGAAACACGGATTTCACTACCGAGTCACAGAGAAAACAAGAAAAAGAAAAGCCTGTTTTTGTTTTCTCTGTGTCTCTGTGACTCGGTGGTAAGCAGGGGTTTTTTACTCGTACCGCAGACTCTCCACCGGATCAAGCTTGGCCGCCCGTGCGGCAGGCACCGTGCCAAACAAAATGCCCACCAGCGACGACACAACGATGGCCACGATGGCCGACAATCCCGAGATCGGAATGCGGTACTCAGTAAAGAAGCGCACCGAAAACGGCAGTGCCAGTCCGATGATCACACCCGCGAAGCCTCCAATCAGAGAGATCAGGATGGCTTCCGACAAGAACTGAAAACGGATTTCGCGATTCGTAGCCCCCATCGCTTTGCGAATCCCAATTTCGCGGATTCGAGCGCTCACCGTGGCCAGCATAATATTCATAATCCCTATTCCGCTCACCAGCAGGGTCACGGTTGCAATCAGCAATAACACCAATGTAAGCGCGTTCGCCGTCCGATCTGCCACTGCGACTAACTCGGTCAAGTTTTCGACGTCATAAACCGATTCCGACCGATGACGCGACTGGATGACCTTCCGGATCTGTTCCGTGACCGGAACAACCAAGGAGGGTTCAGCCGCGGAAAAGTAGATCTGTTTGACTTCCGGAGTGTCGGTGAAGTAGCGGCTTACCGTGTAGGGAATCACCATCGTATTCGAAGTCACTTCCGATTGCCCGAAGGTGTCCACGCGCTCCTTAAAAGTGCCAATAATGGTGAATGGCAGCCCGCTCAGCTTCAAAATTTTTCCTACGGCAGCGTCGGTCGATCCGTAAAGCTGCTCAGCGAGCTTTTGCGTGATCACTCCCACTTTATTGTGTGCCTGCTCATCCTCAGCGTCGAAGAACCTGCCCGAAAGGACCACCAGATTCCGCACCGCACTGTACTCCGGCAATACTCCGAGCACGCGAACGTCCCGCTCCTTGCCGTCCCCAACCGGGACGCGTTCATCCAATGGGACCACGGGAGATGCAGCCGCGATTCCCGGCACTTGCTGTAATACCGCATGCATGTCATCGATGGTCAGCAGATCAGGATTTACATTCCCCGCGCCGCCCTGGTACTCGGCATACACCATGTTGGCGCCAATCGCCTGGATCTGATTCAGGACATACTGCTTCCCTGTCATTCCAATGGTTACCACCAGAATGAGCGAGGCCGTGCCGATCACCATCCCCAGCGCGGTAAGCGCAAATCTTACTTTATTGCTGCAGAATGTGTCGTAAGCGAAACTGACAATTTCGCTCAGCACCAGCTTAGGGGGACGGCTGGTCGCTGGGGTGGCAATCACAGGCATTCTGCTTAGATGCTACGCGGTGCTGGCGAGAGCCGCAATTGACACCTCTGCGGCATGCCTGATTGGCTTCTGAAAAAAAGAGGGAAAATCGAACGGCGTCCGAGTTGTAGCGATCCTCACATAGGCCGGACTCCTCGTCCGGGCAGCCAAGCGAAGCGGGGCTCAGCTCACGACAAAAGTCCCGGGCGGAACTTCGCGAGCTTGTTCGTCGACGAGAACTTGCCGTCGCTCCTCGGAATGACAGGAGGGTCTGCCGCGATCAAAGCCGCAGCAAAAAAGCTGCGGCTTGATCCGAACCTCATTCATCAGCGGCGGCGCGCAGACTTCTTGCCGCCTTTTTTCGCCGCTTTCTTCTTGCTGGATTTTTTCGGCGCAGCCTTGCGGACGGCTTTTTTCTTGGCGGCTTTCTTCGGTGCCTTCTTCTTCGCCGCCTTTTTTGGAGGGGCTTTTTTGGGAGCTGGCTTTTTCGCAGCCGGCTTTTTCGCAGCCGGCTTCGACGATCCGCCCCCGCCGCCACCAGCGGGCACCGGCATTGCCGGCATCGGCGCTTCCGCTCCACCTTCGGAGCCGCTCACGCCCGGCAGTTCTGCTTCCTCTTCTTCCTCTTCTTCTTCAAAATCTTCTTCCAGCGATTCGCCATAGGCGCCGCTGTCGCCAAATTCATCGATTTCGTCGTCTCGTAGATAGAGGGTTTCGTGTTCGTTCATTTCTCCTCCTGAAATTTCCGGCTGCGCTTGCCGGATGCTGTGCTCGCACTGCCTGCGCTAAGAATTAAAAAGACTACTGAAAATTTGCTTTGCTAACTGAATGGGCCGCGATTATAGCACACGAGTTTTTCGCATTGCAGTGACGAAAAACTGTTTACTGCACATCTTCCCCATGCATATTACACCGAAGTTGAATTTCTGTTTCTAGTTTCGTGTGGGCTCGTGAAAAAAAAGTGAGGTCGGATTATCCGATTAGGTTTTCAGATTGAAATCGGGCGCCGTTGAAGACAGTTGGCCTATCGGCTGGGACTGCTGATAACCAAAACCATCCCCGGCCTGAGATTGGCTAAATTCCCGTTATTTTCCTTCAAGGCGTCTACCGTGGTGTTGTGGGACTTCGCGATCGAAGACAGCGTCTCCCCTGGTTGCACTTTGTGATGCGACACCGTCTTTTTCTCCGTCGCCTGTAACCTATTCTTAGATTTATACTTAGATGCAACCGTTTGCCGGCTTTCATTAGCATCAGGTGCGATTGGCTGGTGAATATACAACACCCGCCGCCCGCGCACGCTGTCGCTCTTCAAATGGTTCCAGCGCCGCACCATCGCCGCTGGCACGCCAAAATTGTCGGCCACGGTTTGAACCGTGTCCCCCTTACGAACCTTATAGGTGGTTGCGCGCCGCGAATAGCTCGCGATCTCATCGGCAGGATGTTTGCCTGGCGCAACTGGGATAATGAGCTCGCTTTCGACACGGAGATTCTCAATTCCGTCGAGGTTATTCGCCTGAACGATAGCCTGTCGGCTGGTGTGAAAAGCGCTGGCAACCGAACTCAAGGTGTCGCCAGGGACGACTTTGTGATAACGCCACCACACCCGCATGTCCGGCGGAATCGCGGTAATCGCGCTGAGGTAGCGATCCTTCGTGCCGGCCGGCAGATGCAATTCAAATTCCCGATCCTTGGGCGTTGTGAGTCGCAAAAGGCTTGGATTCAAATCCTGCAACGTGCTCGCCGAAGCATCGATGCACTCTGCCACTAAGCGGAGGTCCACGGGGTAATCGATCTTCACCGCGTCATATGCGTCGGGCTTTTCGGTAACCACTTTGTCCAGCCCGTACTGCTCCGGGTTCTTGGCCATAATGGTCACGGCAAGAATGATGGGCACGTAGTTCCGCGTCTCCTTCGGCAATACGTTCCGCTTGTAGAGCTGCCAGTAATCCGCGTAGCCCGTACGCTTGACCGCATTCTGTACGGTGCCGGGGCCGGAGTTGTAGGCGGCCATAGCTAAATACCAGTCGCCAAACTCGTTGTAGAGATCTTTTAGATGATGCGCTGCCGCGCGCGTTGACTTCTCCGGATCCTGACGTTCGTCGACCCACCAGTCGCGCTCCAGCCCATATCCCTTGGCCCGGCTGGCCATGAATTGCCACATGCCGCGAGCCCCCGCCCGGGAAAGCGCCAGCGGATGAAATCCAGATTCGGCCTGCGCCAGGTAGATCAGCTCTTGCGGAACGCCTTCTTCCTTCAAAACCCTCTGAATCATGTCCTGATAACGCCCACTACGCGCCAGCGCCCGCTCCAGCGTTCCCCGTCCGCGAGTCGAGAAATAGCTGATATAGCCGGCGACGGGATCCGTCATCATCAGAGGCAGGTCGGAATGCGTAGCCTTAACTTCGGCCTCGGCCTTGGCTTTGAGGTTCGGATCCACCGGATACGTAACCTCATTGGCTTCGTCGATCGGCGCGGGTTCCGACTTTTGCTCGGTGAAGCCATCGCCCTCCTGCAAGGCTTGCAACTCAAGCCCGTTTACCCCATCCAGCACACGGTCAAATTCCTGCTGTAGCCGCTCGTCGGTGCGAACGTCCAACGAACTTCCCAGCAGCAGGTTAAAAGCGTTGTCGAAATTCTCCTTGGCCGCTTCAAGATGCCCGGCTCGGTAGTTCTCCTGTCCGATTTTGTATTCCTTCTCGACTTGCGCAATCAGCTCAGGTACGGCATCAGGCTTGACCTCAGCATTAGTCTGTGCTGCGGGGACGGTCTTAGCGTCGGCCGCGGCATTAGCAGCTGGCGCAGGACGCGCGCTCAAAGCAGGCGCCGTAGACTTCCCCGACGGCAACAGCGCCGCCGGTCGCTGCGCGGTCTGGCAGCCGAGGGTGCCCAAGATAAGGGCAGCCACCGCCGCGATCAGATGATAGAGCTTCCGAATCCTCATGTTTCTCTATAACTTACCGCGATCAACCCGGCTCGCAGAAGGTCATTTCATGCTACTACCCACGTTTTGATGGGTCAATCCGCAACTCGGTTGGTCCAAGTTACTTTAGGGACCGCCCGGAATATTACTTCAGCGACCAACCCCGCCGCAACCACGGCGTGGCCCTACCTTCTAACTGAGTGTGGGACCGGATCTTCGACCCACCACACAGTCAAGCTAGGCAAAACTTACCAGCCTGCCCATTCCATTCTGAATCTCTCACCGCGCAATAAGAATCGAATTCACCCATGAAAGCGATCCAGGTAAAGCAAACCGGCGGCCCCGAAGTTCTGCAACTCGCGGACTTGCCCATCCCGCAAATCAAGCCCAACGAAGCCGTACTCAAAATCGCCGCTTCCGGCGTGAACTTCATTGATGTCTACCAGCGCGAGGGCCGGTACAGCGTTCCTCTGCCATTCGTCCTCGGACAGGAGGGCGCAGGCGTCGTCACAGCCGTCGGCGCGGAGGTGAAATCGGTGAAGCCAGGAGACCGCGTCGCGTGGAGCAGCGTGCTCGGCTCCTACGCCGACTACGCGGCCGTTCCCGGCGAGCGACTGGTGCCCGTTCCGCAAGGCGTGAGCGACCAGCAGGCAGCCTCGGCCATGCTGCAAGGCATGACCGCCCACTACTTATGTCACGACACTTTCCCCCTCAAGCGAGGCCAAACCGCCCTAGTACATGCTGCAGCCGGCGGCGTGGGATTGCTTCTCGTGCAGATGGCCCACAACATCGGAGCCCGCGTAATTGCCACGGTTTCAACCGACGAAAAAGCCAAGCTCGCGCGCGGGGCCGGCGCCGACGATGTCATCCTGTACACCCAAACCGACTTCGAAACTGAAACCAAGCGCCTGACCGGCGGCAAAGGCGTGGACGTAGTCTTCGACGGCGTGGGCAAGACCACGTTCGAGAAGGGCTTGAACGTGCTGCGGCCCCGAGGAATGATGGTCCTCTTCGGCGGATCAAGCGGACCCCTTCCCCCATTCGATCTGATTCAACTTTCACAGAAAGGCTCACTCTACGTGACCCGCCCAACCCTCCACCACTACACCGCCACGACGGAGGAGCTACGAACCCGCTCGAGCGCTGTGTTCCAGATGATCGCTGCAGGCAAACTCAAACTACGGATCGAGCACACGTATCCACTGGCTGACGCCGCCCAGGCACACCGGGATCTAGAGGGTCGAAAGACGACAGGGAAGTTGTTGCTGATACCCTAGCCGACCGGGCCGGCAGACCTAGGCATACTTGCGGATGGCGGTGCCGTCGTCGCTTCGCGCTTCGGATTCCGGGCGCCCCGCTTCGTTCACCTGCCACACTCCGTCGAACTTCACAAAGTACGGCTCGACTGAAATATTCGCGAAAGTTCCGGTGAGAAGGTCTCTGGCTCGAAGCAACTCATTGCGGTGATGTTTGGCCTCAGCGTCGCGGTCTCCTTTGAAATGAGCCAGGCCGCCATAGGTGGCGCAATCGGAGTGACTCATCACCAGAACACGCTCGGTCTGGTGCAGGCGGATCGACATGCGGACCTGTTCCAGGATGAAGTCCTGTTCGAAGTCGTTTCGCGGCGAGGCTAGAGTCTTGGCTCCTCCGGCCACGATAATCATGTCCGGCCGCTCGATGCCCAGCTTCTTCAGAAATTTCCGCACCGCCAGGCTGATGCGATGGTCAAAGCAGCAGAGCACGGCAGCGTCGGCCACATAGGGTCCGGCCGCAGAGTCGAAATGGAAGACCTTGCGCATGGAAGGTACCTCTTGATTCTAACCGCTCGCTCGGAGAGAACGCATCTTCATTAAGCAGCGGGAGACTCTTTCGCTGCTATACGCTTATTTCGGCCCTCCGAACCTAGATAATGTGCAGCCTGGGAAAGTCCTGCCGGTATCGGGACGCATCCAGCGTCATTAACCGATCGGCGTGAAGCAGGGCGTGTGCTGCCACAACAAAATCAACTAGCATCCGTTTCGGCGACCCACCTCGTGAGCGGCGACGACGCTGCGCATAAGCAACGAACGCGTTGGCTGCCCTTTGCCAGACCTGCTCACCGAGGAGGAAGTCCACCAGGATGCCGGTCTCGCCAAGAAATTTCTGGACAAAACCCCGAGTCGCGGACGGATGCGCCAGCAGTTCGCAATAAACGGGCGCGCAAATGACCAAGCCGCCCTCCCCTCGGGCTTTGAATAATACCGTCTCGATGCCTCTCGCGGATGGCTCGCCGGACCAAAGCGCCGATAGAACATTCGTGTCGAGGGATGTTCTCAATCCTCGTTCTTCTCCTCGTCCCGCATCTCGCTGATCCAGGCGTTGATCTCCCTCCGGCTGCGAAAGGATTTCAACACCCCCTTGTATTTCTCAAAGGGATTGGTCTCGCTGCGGAATGGCCGGATTATGGTTTGGCCGTTTTCCACCACGAACTCCACCCGATCACCGGCCGAGAGGCCAATGCGATTGCGTATTTCCTGAGGCACGGTCACTTGTCCCTTGCTGCTAATGGTGCTCGAATTCTTCATCTTTACTTACCTTACCTACAGTAAAGAATATCAGCTTTACCCGTAAAGTATCAACTTTGCCTGTCGCTACGCCGGTTACGTTCGACCCCTCGGCACGGCACGACACCGCGGCGTCAGCGTTTGCGAGTATAGGCTCTCGCATACTGCGGCGCCTTTATGCCGGGCATAAGTCGCGCGTCATCAATCGGCTCACCGGCCACAATGGTTAGCGGCACCACGCCCGCCCACGTACGGAAACGCATAATCCTCCTCATCATCGATGGCAGGCCCTTGCCGTACCTTCGCCGAGAACTCCTCGATCGGCAACCGCATCACCCGGGTCGCCTTCAGTTCTTTCTCGTTGGGCTGGCGCGATTCTGCCCAGCGTCCCGGCAGAATGTGCTCCGATAAGAGTCGCAAAGCTTCCAACTTCTCTTTCGGATCGTTCACTGCCCGAGCGGTTCCCAAAATCACCACCGAGCGGTAGTTCATCGAGTGATTGAAAATCGACCGCGCCAGCACCAGTCCATCCAGCAGCGTAACCGTGACGCAAACCGCGATCCCCTCATCCACGCGTCGCAGCATGCGGCTCGCGGCGGAGCCGTGAATGTACAGGTTGTCGCCTGACCGGCCATAGCCAGTTGGGATCACAAAGGGTTGCCCATCCACCACGAATCCCACGTGGCAAATAAATCCTTCGTCCAGAATCTGGTAAGCGACGTTTCGATCATAGACGCCGCGTTGAGGCTCGCGCACCACGCGCGTGCGCGCACTTGGGACATCAGGTTGTGACATTCAAGAGAAACTCCAGGCAATCGCCAAGAATGGAAGGACGAGAAGAGTGTAGCAGGAGCGGCCAAGATCGGCAGTCAGCATTGGCAGCAGATTGCTGGTCCGCTTATTGCACCAACTCCGCCGGCCGTCCGGTCAGACGTTCGATTCGCTTTGCGATTGGGGGATGAGTAGAAAACAGGCTGCTGAAGTTCATTCCAAGGAATGGCTGAACAATAAATAAGTGCGCCGTTGAGGGCGTGGCCTGCAATGGCAGACGGCGCGAGTAGGCATCAAGTTTTCCTAGGGCGCTAGCCAAGGCATACGGATTCCCGGTAAAGTGTGCGCCCGTGGCATCGGCCTGATATTCCCGTGACCGCGATACCGCAAGCTGGATGAGTGAGGCCGCGATGGGCGCGAGGATCAGCATGAGAATCGCGCCGAATCCACCGCCTCGATTCTCGTCACGATTACCCATTCCGCCGAAAAACATGGCCCAGCGCCCCATGCTGGCCAGCATGGTAATGGCTCCAGCAACCGTCGCGGCGACGGAACTGATAAGAATGTCGCGGTTATTCACATGGCCCAATTCATGCGCCAGAACACCTTCCAGTTCTTCGTCGGTGAGCAGGTTCAGAATCCCCTGAGTCACGGCCACAGAAGCGTGCTGCGGGTTGCGTCCGGTAGCGAAGGCGTTAGGAGAATCGTCAGGAATCACGTAGATCTTCGGCATGGGGATGCCGATTTTCTGGGTGAGCCGCTCCACGGCAGCATAGGCCCGCGGCAGTTCTTCACGTGTCACCGGTTTCGCGCGGTACATCGCCAGCGCAATCTTGTCGGAGTAAAAATAGGAAACAAAATTCATGACGCCCGCAAACGCGAGCGCCAGCAGCATTCCATTCTGCCCGCCGAAGGCTCGTCCGATGAACATCAGCAGCAGCGTCAGCAACGTCAGCAGGAACGCGGTTTTGAATGTGTTTCCCATAGGACTTCTCAACCCATTAGATGGTATGGCCGGCCGGTGGATTCAATCAGGGATATTGAGCCAGGCGCCGCCGTCGAATATAGCGGCATCTTACGCAGTGTTCGCGCTAAGCCGGGCCTCGATCTTTTCCAGCAAACCGGCGCCGGCTGCACCGGCCTCGTCGGTAGAAAACTCGCTGCCGAGTTCGATCACGGGCAGGCTGGCGCACGCAGCCTGGAAGCTTTGTTGCGCTGACGGAGACGCGCTCATTCCGGGGCCCAGCAGCAGGAGATCAAACCGCGTAACCCGCATCAGGAGCAGAGCGTCGCCCAGTTTGCTGCTGGTGTGAACTTCGTAGCCGGCGTGCAGCAAAAGCTCGCGCAGGTAGGCAAGCACGTCGGCATTGGAGTCGAGGCATAGAACGCTTCGGCCCGTGCGGACAGGCGTCTCGCCGCGGGCACCAGGGTGATAAAAGGCGGCGACCGCCTTCTCCTCTGATTCGTGCGCCTCGAACAGGCTGGTCAGGTGCGAGAGTTCCAGGACTTTACGCACATGTTCCGGCACATTGCAGAGCTTCATGTCTCCGCGTACCTGGCGGGTGCTGGTCAGGCTGCGGACCATCGTGCCCAGGCCGCTGCTGTCAATGAATCCGACCTCCCCGAGGTGCAGAACGATGGCACGGCGGTCGCGCAACAACCACGTCACGTGCGCCCGCAAAGACTCGCTCTCACTCCCGGCAACAATCCGCCCATTGCAGCGCACGATGGTGACGCGTCCAACCTGACGAGTGTCGAGCGACAGCCGCATAGCGCCTCCAATACAGATTGGATCAAGCCTGCGAAATCGGCACATTATACCTGAGCGGCGAAAAGGCGGTGCTCGAAATCGAATCCGCATGGACAGCGAGAAAAGTTCCGATCTCCCAGAACTACTTATCATTACTAATCGCGGTACGCTGTCATCCGATCACTTCCCCTCACCAAGTCCTTACTGTCGATTTTCAGACGCGAACCACTGCGAGAGGAACTACAATGCCGATTAGGACATCAGCGATGGAAATTCCAAAACGCCTGTGGATAGGGATGGTTATTCTGGGTGCATGTGCGCGTTTGGTTCCTCATCCGTGGAATTTCACTCCGATAATGGCCATCGGACTGTTTGCCGGAAGCCAAGGTAGAAAGACCAGCACGGGTGTTTTGGCGACTCTGTCAGCGCTCGTTCTCAGCGATGCCGTGCTCGGTTTCTACCCCGGCTTTTGGTACGTATATGGGGCGGCGCTGATTCCAGCTCTGCTCGGCAGGCTGATTCGCAACCGGGGTGGCGTGGGTGTCGTCGCCGCTGCGGCCTTTGCTTCCAGTTTCTCGTTCTTCCTGATCACAAATTTCATGTTCTGGGCTACCGACCGCTTGTATCCGCTGACCATCGGCGGTCTGTCGGAGTGTTACCTGGCCGGCATACCGTTCTACCGCAATCAGGTGCTGGGCGACGCCGTCTACACGGTCGCAATCTTCGGCGGTTACGCCATCCTCAACCGCTTGTGCCAACCGGCACCACAGGCTGTATAACGTGCGCATTGTTTCTCTTCTAGCCAGCGCCACCGAAATCGTCTGTGCTCTGGGCGCCGGCGAAATGCTGGTAGGGCGCTCGCATGAGTGCGATAACCCGGACTGGGTCCGGCGACTTCCCGCCTGCAGCGCACCCGCCTTTGACGTGTCAGTTTCGAGCGCGGAAATTGATGCCGAGGTTCGGCGCCGCCTCCGCTCAGGCGAGCCGCTTTATCACATCCACGGCCAGCTGATTCGCGAGTTACGCCCCGATCTGCTGATTACACAATCGCATTGCGAAGTGTGCGCTGTTACTCCCGGCGACCTGGAGCGAAGTCACGCCTGCGCATCCCCGGCGCGGCAAGTGGCGCTGTCAGCCTCGTCTTTGGATGAGATCTTCCAGGGTGTTCTGCGGATTGCGCGAGAACTCGGTATCGAGCAGCGGGGCGAGGCGGTTGTCGCTCGCGAACGGCAGCGCTTGGATGCAGTTCGGAAAAAGACCGCGCCCCTCCGCCGTCCCACTGTGGTCATGGTGGAGTGGACGGACCCGCTTTTCGCCATGGGCAACTGGGGTCCCGAACTGGTGGAACTTGCAAACGGCGAACTGCTGCTGGGGAAAAAGGGCGAGTATTCGGCAGCCATTCCCGCGGAGCAGCTTCGACACGCCGATCCGGAATACCTGATCGTGGCGCCCTGCGGATTCAACCTGGAGCGGAGTTTGCAGGAACAGACTGTACTGCAGCGATATCCGTGGTGGTGTGAGCTTCAGGCTGTGCGCAAAGGCAACGTCGCGTTTGCCGACGGCAATCTCCTCTTCAACCGTTCCGGAATGACCGTCTCCCAAACCGCCGAGGTGATCGCCGAAATCCTCCACAGCGTCTCCTTCGGCGAACCAACCGAAGGAATGCATTGGCGCCGGATCGAAACCCCTGCAAAGGAAGATTCGAGGCGCGTGAGCGTGAGCCGCGCGTGATGAAGGTCGTCTTATCGTGGAGCAGCGGCAAAGACAGCGCCTGGACCCTGCACCTTCTTCGGCAACAACCGAACATCCAGGTAGTTGCGCTGCTCACCACCTTTAACTCCGAAGCGGACCGCGTTGCCATGCATGCGGTCCGGCGGGCGCTGGTAGAGGCGCAGGCCGAGCGCACCGGCATCCCGCTCTGGGCCGTGGAACTGCCGTGGCCTTGCTCTAACCTCGAATACGAAGAGCGGATGCGCGCCGCATGCCAGCGGGCAACCGCTGAGGGAATCACCGCGGTTGCATTCGGAGACTTGTTTCTTCAGGACATCCGCGACTACCGGGTGCGGCAATTGCACGGAAGTGGACTCGAACCGCTGTTCCCGGTCTGGCAAATTCCGACCCAACAATTGTCGCGGGACATGATCGCGGCAGGCGTGAAAGCAAAGATTACCTGCGTCGATCCCTCGAAGCTCGCGAAGTCGTTCGCCGGCCGTGACTATGATCTGGCGTTGCTGCAGGCTCTGCCTGCCGGGGTGGACCCCTGCGGCGAGAACGGGGAATTTCATACATTCGTCTATGATGCGCCGGTGTTCTCTCGCCCCATCGGGGTGCAGACGGGAGAACTGGTCGAACACGACGGGTTTGTGTTTGCCGACTTGCTTTCGTGATGCCGTCTATTTGCCGAGACGGAACCCCAACCTGCTCAGAGCGGCCCAGCCTTTCTTTCTGATCGTCGAACGAAGCTGAGGGTGCCCCACTCTTTTCCGCGTTCTCTGCCGAAAGGGTGGGAGCCGAGACTCTCAACCAGAAAACCGCCAGCCGCTCCTTTTTTTGGACGCTTAGGGAAGCTCTGATTAAGGTCTGCTCTCGCTCGGTTGTGGAAGGGCACGGCTTCAGCCGTGCCGCTCGCACCCACTAAATATGCGGCTTTCAGCCGCTGCGGTTGGCTGCTTCCCGCACTCGGGCCCAACCCCAAAGACTTATTCAAACCGTCCTTAAACCTAGGCGTCACCGCATTTCGGAGACGAAAGAACCGGGAGACTGGCTTGGAAACAGCCATCGTCACGATGCAACAGTGGGAACCTGGAACCGTCGAAATCGAATCCGCACGGGCCCCGAGAAATCGGGAAGCGCAAACCATAAGGAGGGCCGGCACAAGTGTTCCCCAGCCCAGGCACCGTGCATTTGTCAATAACAAACAGGGTTTCTTCACAGCTCCGGAGCTTGGACGGTGCCTCGAAAGTCGATATGCATTGGCCATGGCCGCACGCCTGAATAAATCGCTTGACACTGGGTTCAACGAAGCTTAAAAAGACTTGTCCCTCATCGACTCTTCATTTCTTCCCCACAAGTGAGGGCGCCAAAAGTATCACGGTTGGAAATTGCCCCGCTTTCCTCGAGTCTTGCGGCCGCCACTGCAAAGGCCTCTCTTGGGGGCAATCGTCACTAGTGTGTACCATGGGGAACTCAAGCGACAAGAAAGATCGATTCCCCGGCAAGAGGAGCGACAGCCCTGTAATGAAGGGCATGTCAGCCAGAGAGCGCGAGAACATCGGGCACGCCTTACCGCCACAAGAGGGTGATCCATCACGATTGAATCGGCCGTCTGTTATGACAGGCTGGTTCTTGGGTCCCAAGGCGGAGCACTCAGAGTTGTGGCAGAAGTCAATAGACTACATTTTTCAAGATTACATACACTGGAGACGTAACTACTTTCCAACCGACCGTGTCGTAGTAACACGTGAGCGCCGTCGCCAGCACGAGGAATGGATAGATCGACTAAACGGGAACCTTGATTCGATACTCAATGAATTAAAGGCACATTTTCCATTCTATTCTCCCCGATATATTGCCCACATGCTATCGGAACAAACCCTTCCATCGGTCTTGGGCTACTTTGCCGGAATGTTGTACAACCCCAATAACGTTACCGATGAGGCTGCACCAGTGACCGTCAAGCTTGAGTTGGAGGTCGGCAAGATGGTGGCGGAGATGTTGGGCTTCAATCCAAATCGCGCTTGGACACATATCTGTTCAGGGGGGACTATCGCCAATATAGAGGCCCTGTGGGTTGCCAGAATGGTCCAGTTCGTACCGTTCATGATTCGAGAGTTCTGCGTACAGCACAAGCTAAAGTTTACGGTAAAGACGCCGAACCAGACCGATGCACAAATTGTGGACTTGGCTGATTCGGATTTGGTGCAAATGAGGCCTGCAGTCTGTGCTTTTATGATCCGTAATCTGGCCAGGTACCGTCTTGGTGGCACCGAAGCTGTGAGGTCTGCGAAGACGGAGGCTATCGATCGCGTCCTGAAAGAGATAGACAAGTCTATGAGGGGCAGTAAATACAACGTCAGCCAGGCTGGCGTTGCGGAAGTTCATCGAAGTATTGGAATGACGCCGCTCGTTTTTGTCTCTGCTTCGGCACATTATTCAATAGTAAAAGCCGCTAATGTGCTGGGATACGGGGAAAAGAGCGTGCAGGCGATCTCGGTTGGCGACCGCTTTCGAATCAGTACCACGGAGCTTCGAGACCGAGTTCTTAACATGAAGGCGAGCGAATATGTTGCTGCGGTCATTGGCATCGTTGGCACGACGGAGGAAGGCGCTGTTGACGCGATACACAGGATCAAGCTTCTCCGAGACGAGTGTCAATCATCACAGAACAAATCCTTTTGGTTACACGTAGATGCTGCGTGGGGTGGGTACTTTCGCACGCTATTTTGTGGGCACAAGTTTTCCCATCAAAAAGGCGACTTGGATCTCTTGTGTAAACAATTTATGGAGGTAATCAAAGTTGAGGAGAACTTAGACCTGCCTCATAACCAATACCCGAAAGGCATCAAGCGGGAAAAGATAACATGGGACGAATTCGAGTTGTACAAATCATTTCTGGCAATCATGGATGCCGATTCGGTAACCATCGATCCTCACAAGATGGGTTACATTCCCTATCCTGCAGGGATGGTCTCGTTTCGACATGGTACGGTCACCGAGCTCGTGGAGCAGAAGGCACAATACATATCGAGTGAGTTCGGTGGAATTGGCTCAGCGCGATTGCTTGAGGAGCCAGGCCCGAAGATAGCCGTAGGTCCTTATATTTTGGAGGGGTCAAAACCAGGGGCTGCCGCAGCTGCCTGTTGGCTCGCGCACAAGACCATACCTCTGACATTCTACGGCCATGGCAAGATAGTAAAAACGACCTTGCTCAATGCAAGGAGACTTCTGCGTTACCTAGAAGGACACCAGAGTATTTTCGGCAAGATCGATGATGAGTTCTACCCCAAACACCCATGCCCACATCCGTTTACGTTTAAAGTCCTGTCATTTCCAGATACCAATATCGTAGTCTTCGTGACTTTACCGATGGTGAATCTTCGCGGCGGACTCGAACGCGTCCACGAGCGCCTTGATTTCATCAACCGGCTAAATAAGGGGATCTACGAGCTTCTCAGCTTGTCAAATTCCGGGCGGCAGCCGACGCTTCCTTATAGCCAACCCTTCTTCGTTTCGAGGACCGAATTCAAGCGCGATCAATACAACACTAAAAGTATGACACCTTATCTCGAAAAGTTGGGTGTGGATCCCAAAGAATACGCCGCTGATGGACTATTTGTATTACGGTCGACCGTCATGAATCCGTTTCACTTTGCGGCACGAGAGGTTGGAGAGGACTATCTCCTAGCTTTTCTGAAACAGTTGCATGTGGCGGCCAGGCGTGTAATAGGGCGTCTCAGAGATGAGCAGGCAGGACAGGAAAGAAAGACTCTGGAGCAATGACGTGGTCGGCCAGGAGGAAAGACATCAGCCTTCTCCTGGCGACACCCTGTCCACTGCGGTTCTATTTCCAACGTTCCTGCCCCAAAAACCTCATTCGCTCGGCTCCGTCCCTCCCATTTCGGGACCACCCCCCACTTTTCGTTCCCAATTCCCTTGACTTCACTTGAGCTATACCAGATAACAGTTATATAGCCACTAAGTCGCCATGCCCTCCCCAACCTTTAACCCGTTTGTTCTCAAGATTTTCCCCGTAACTCCTTTTAACTCAAAGATTTCAACCGTAGTCCCCAGCTATCCCTATGATTCCAAAAGATCACAGGGAGAGGGGGGATGGAGAAAAAATCATGTTCACTCTGTATCCTCATAGCATTCCCCGTTGCCAACACATCAAAGTCAACGGCACTCAGTGCGGATCGCCCGCCCTGCGCCGCAACCGTCTCTGCTACTTCCACAAAACCTGGCAAGGAGCGCGCATCGCCCTCGGCGCCAACCGCGCCCGCCGCGCCGCGCCGTCTTCGATCTCCCCCTGCTCGAAGACGCCAACTCCATCCAACTCGCTCTGATGCAGGTCATGCGCCTCATCCTCAGCGGCCAACTCGACGGCAAAACCGCCGGCCTCCTGCTCTACGCCCTGCAGACCGCAAGCTCGAACCTCGCCCGCACCAACTTCGAACCCACAATCAAAACCCGCGTGGTAATTGACCCCCGCACAGTAGACCAAACCCCGCTCGGCGAAGATCCGTGGAACCGCGACGATTACCGCGAGCAAGAACAAAACGAAGATGATCAACCGGAGAACGCCGAAGTCGTAGCCGCGGCACCTGCCGCAGACAAGGAATCGACGGAAGAAGAAGTACCCCAGATCCAAGCCGTAGCCGAAGCGGCGAGAAGAAATCTGCGACCCATAGTCCGGTCAAAAAGACCGTGCGCAAAAACTCCGGCCTTGGGGTGGACCGTCGCTTCAGCGCTCGCGAAAACAGCGCATGCCACGCTTGATTTTGGGTGATGCGACCCTTCAGAGCGGGCGGGCGCGACGCCGTCCTCACCCGACTTTGGCTACGCCTCGCTTGACGGCGCGCTCCAGGGTCTGATCCAGAGCGGCTTTGGCTTTCTCGTACTCCTGCTGCGAGATTCGGCCCTGCTTGTGTTCGACTTCAAGTTGGAAGATTTCTTCCTTCAGGGCTTCGAGCAGTAGGGCGGAGCGGTCTGTGGACTTGGGTTTGGGCGCGAGGGGGATGCCTAGCTCGGCGTCCGTCGGAGCATAGTCAGGCGCGGTTGCCGTCTTGGAGCGGGTGACGATGTAAATCGCGCCGGCGACCAGAACGACGCCGAAACCTCCGAGGATGTAATAGCGATATTTCTCCAGCGGGTCGGGAGCGTCGATGGGTGGGCCCAGGCCGCCGCCGGGACGAGAATGCGTCCGGCCACTGGACCGGTGGTCTGGGCGCCGCCGACCGGGCTACTGTTTTTCTTGGTCTCCTCCGCCTCGTCAGACATGGTGCCGGTGCCGGAGATCTTGAAGGCCAGGGGCTGGCCTGCGGTGGTGTTGGAAGCCACTTGTACGACCGCGTCCGACTGCCGCGGGTCTTCCATCGCCTTGAAGGACGTACCGGACGCGGGGGAGAACTCCATGGTTTTCGGCAGCACGACTACGAAATGCTGCGCGCCATAGAGAGTCTTGGGATCAAAGCTGGCTTCGCCGCTGTACGGCATGTGGTAGCTGACCTGGAACTGAGTTTCGCCGGGACGCAAGGGAAACAGGAAAGCGTAGCGATTCTTTTGCTTCTGCGGCACGGGAGCGGAGTTGATAGGTTGTCCGCCCGCGGTCATCGCCATGCTCTGGTCGACCTGGGCGCCGTCGGGCAGATAGAATTCGAAATTCTGATCGCTCATCTGGGTGCGCGGTGGGTCCGACGCATTGTTCACGGCGAACAGGCGGATGCCCTGTAACTCGCTGCCTTGGGCCTGAAAACGCATCACGTCGGCGGTTACGCTAATACCGTCGACCTTCTTGGCAACGTCGTAAACCTGCACTTCGACCGAGGTCGTTCCGGGAGGAGCCATGCGGTGATACGTAACGCCCTGGTGGACGACGCGGACCAGGTGAGGGCTCGTGGCGTTGTCAAGCTTTATACTGAAGTTGCCTTTGGCGTCGGTCTGGGTGCGGCCAGATTCTTCCATCCCTTGACCGAGACTGAGGAGCACTACGTCGTCGCCCGCGGCGGGTTTCTTGGTGGTGCCGTTGGTGACGCTTCCGGTTAGAGTTTGGGCGGAGGCGGAGGCGAGCAGGAGCGTCAACAGGAACACGACGGAAAGTCCCCACTTCTCGCAAAGTGCGCGCGAAATGGGGCACCCGGTTTGTTCACGGCGTTCTCGATACGTGGTCGGCGGGAAAAGTCTCAAACTCTGGCTCCTTTACGGGGGCGTAGCGACGAAGTGGCCGCAGCTTCTTCCAGTCTCGCGATCTCAGCCAGAACTGCGGCTGCTTCCTCTTCGAGAGAAGTCTTCATAGTCTGGTAATCGGAATCTGGAAACTTGCCAGCTTTGAATTCGAAATTCAGGTCGCGCAGATTTTCGTAAATCGCTTCCTTGCGCTCGCGCAGGTAAATGACGCGCGTTTTCTCCGGTCCCAGGTAGAGTTTGCCGGGTAGATAAAAGACGTAGACCAGCGCGCCGATCGTAATCAGGATGCAGGTCAGCAGCTCGATGCTCATACTTCGGTGTCCTTCCTCGCCTGATTGCGGAAATGCTCAAGCTCCGCTCCATGGACAGCGACCACGGCACCAACTGGCAGCACCAGCGGACGTGATCTCCAAGCCCGCACAATGAGCGAAACCATCGCGATGCCAAGCACCAAAACGAGATACGGCATGATCCAGGCCACGCGGTTGAAGCCGGTCTTGGTCGGCGCGGCCATCACCGTTGTACCGTATTTTTGGACGAATCCCTGGAGAGTCAGGTCGTCGTTGTCGCCGCGGTCGACGGCGGCGACCAGTTCGGCGCGCATGCGGTCGGAGTAGGCGCAGCCGACGTGATTGCATTCGAGCAGGATCTGGTTGCAGCCGCAGACGCACATCATGCGATGGCCGAGGTCGTTGACGCGGGCGGATTCGTCGCCGGCGCCGAGCAGGGCAAAGACCGCCAACGTTACGGCAATCAGTTGAGCGCTTCGTCTTAGAACAAGAACTGTCATTCCGAGGAGCGTTAGCGACGAGGAATCCGTAATTTCTTTGGACGGAGGAGAACTGCAGATCCCTCGCTTTGCTCGGGATGACAACAATGGGCGGGATACCAAATTGGGTTCAATCCCCATCAGTCGCCTGCTCCGACCGGTTCGGCTCGCATGCGAGCCGGGGCTGAAACCCGTACCGGTGCTGCGTTGGGAATCAAGGCCACGACTGTGCCGGCGATTATGATCCACACGCCAATCCAGATCCACATGACCAGAGGATTCAAATGGACTTTGATGATGGGCCGCCCCGTGTCCAAATTCTGGCCTTCGTACACTACGTATAAATCTTCCTCTGGGGTGGAGCGGTTGGCGACCATGGTGGAAGTCTGCTGACTCGCCTTGTAGAAACGGCGCTCGGGATTGAGCGTGGCAATTTGCTTTCCGCCCTTGAAGACATTCATCACCGCCCACTCGCTGCCGTAATTTGGATTGTCGTCCTGGGTGTAAGACTGGCAGACCAGCGTGTATGGGCCGATGGTCATCTTGTCGCCGAATGCCATCTCCTGCTCTTTGTCCTGATTGAATACCGAGCCGGCGAATCCGATCATGACCACGATCACGCCGAAGTGAACGATGTATCCGCCGTAACGTCGCGTGTTGCGATGCGCGAGTTGCGCCATCGAGGCAAAAAGATTTTGGCCAGTATGGCCGGCCGATCACGCGACCTCCGCGGACGAACTCGGAAATTACCGTGAAGGCCACCAGCGCGGACAACATGATGGTCATCAACGAGTAGAAGTATGAAACATCTTTCCACGGCTTCATGCCGAGCGCGACCAGCAGAATTCCCGTGGCGAGCGCGCCGATTGCCGGCCACATGAAGTTGCGTTTCAAGCTTTCTATAGACGTTCTGCGCCACGCCAGCAGCGGGCCGACTGCGGTCAGCAGTAAAAGCAGCAACGCGACCGGTATGTTCACCCGATTGAAGAACGGAGGCCCGACCGTAACTTTGGTGCCTTGAACCCATTCCGAGAGCACAGGGAAGAGCGTTCCCCACAATACAGTGAAGCACGCGACCAGCAACAGCAGGTTGTTGAAGAGGAAACTGGATTCGCGCGAGACCAGCGATTCCAACTTGTGTTCGGTGCGCAGGTGTGAGCGGTTCTTTATATAGAAGATCAAACACGTGGCAAATATGATCGCGAGAAACGTCACGAACCAGTCGCCGATCGACGACTGGGCAAAAGCATGCACCGAACTGACGACGCCACTACGAGTCAGGAATGTGCCGAAGATCGAAAGCATGAACGTGGAAAAAATCAGCCACATGTTCCAGGTCTTCAGCATGCCGCGTTTTTCCTGCATCATGACCGAGTGCAGGAATGCGGTACCAGTCAGCCACGGCATGAGGGAGGCATTTTCGACTGGATCCCATCCCCAATATCCACCCCATCCCAGCACTGAGTACGCCCAGTGTGCGCCGAGAAAAACTCCGCAGGTTAGGAATCCCCAGGTCACCATGGTCCAGCGGCGGGTGATCTGAATCCATTTTTCGCCGGGATACCGCATAATCAACGCCGCCAGGGCGAAGGCAAATGGAACTGTGAACCCAACGTAGCCGAGATATAACATGGGCGGATGGATCACCATCTCGGGATACTGCAACAGCGGGTTGAGTCCGGTGCCATCGGCGGGTAGCGCGCCTTGCATCACGCCGAAAGGATTGGCGGCGAAATTCAGCAGCAGAAAGAAAGAAGACCTGCACGGCGGCAATGATGACGGAAGCATACGCGAAAGAGGCGAACGTCGGTCTTGTATCGCAGCCGGAGAACGAGTCCGTAAGCCGAAAGCAGCAGCGACCAGAACAGCAGCGATCCTTCCTGACCGGACCAGAGCGTGGCGAACTTGTAGGGTGCAGGCAGATCGCGATTGCTGTGATGAAAAATGTAGGCGATGGAAAAATCGTTTTGGAAGGCCGCCACTACCAGCACCACGGCGGCGAGAAAAACTATGGCAAAGGTGGCGATGCCTGCCCGACGCGCAGTTTCACCTAGCCGTTCTGAACCTGGTCCCTTGTTGACGAGTGCGAGGATGCCAGCCAGGAACGAGTAGGCGCACAGCGCTAGCGCGAGGAGGAGCGCAAAACTGCCTATTTGCGACATGGGCGATCCCGAACTGTATTTTTTCAGAAACCCTCTACCGAAGCAACCAGGAAGTCGGGAAACTGGATTTTGACAGCTTGCTCAGTCTAGAAACTGGACAGGGATAGAGTATTTGCAAGCCTGCGAAGCTTTGCTCCGCTGCCCGGACGAAGGCGTCCGGGCCTACGGGTGCGTGGTGAGTGGAATTCTCTTTCTGCCTATGCGGTTTGCTGATGGTTTTGGCGAGCGAGAACTTCGCGTTCAGCTCGGAGCCAATCCTCATTCTCGAAACCAGGGGTGCTTCCTCGTTCCTGATACAACTGGTAGGCACGCTCGCGGATTTTCGCTTCCAAGTCAACTGGAGAACCGTTCCCCGGCGAGGTCTTCCGAACCAGAGAAACTGAGCTGGCTTCGGGCATGGTGATGACTTGGTTGTTGGTTGCCTTGGTGGTGCGGGGTGTTCTTGCTTTAGCCATAATCGATACTCCTTGGGACCGCTAAGTCCATGAATTAGGATAGGTTATGATTGGCCGCATACACAGCGGCCCTACCTGATGGAACCCCACAAAATGCATGTAATGGGTTGAAGTAATGATATACCGAAAAGCTGTGGATGTGTGCGAAAGGTGGAAAGAATTAATCTCTCTGAAACATTGATTTTGTAGATAACCGTTAGTAGAAATCGTGCGAACTGGTTTCGGCGCGAGTGATGGAGAGCGGCAACACTCGTTCGGCTTTTACGGAAATAACATTGTCTTGATTTTGCAAGATTCCCTCTACCATCAGGAATTGCGCGGAACTTAATAGCAGCCGGTTCTTCTGAAACAGATCAGGGGTGACGATCGCATTGGCTACTCCGGTCTCGTCCTCGATGCTGAGAAAAACAAAACCTTTGGCGGTTCCGGGACGCTGGCGGCAAATGACGCATCCGCCAATGCGCAAATGTTGTCCGTCGGGAATGCGGCTGAGTTCGCTGGCTTTGTGGATGCCCATCTTTTCCATTCGTACGCGGTGATAAGCCATGGGGTGCGGCCCGACTGTCATTCCTGTGCCGCGAAAGTCGGCGACCAGGCGCTCTTCCTGATTCATGGGACGCAGCGGCGAGCTGGCATCGGGCTCGGATAGTTCATCGAGCAACGGGCCGGAGTGGCGGACGGCGCGTTCAACTTGCCAGAGGGCATCGCGGCGATGAAAACGGATTCACCACGGAGACACGGAGGCACGGAGATAATTTCTGATTTTGGATTCTCGGTTGCTGATTGAGCTGTTGGCACAAATTCCTTATTAAGTTTTGTGGATTTCTCTGTACCTCTGTGCCTCCGTGGTGAATTTCCGATTGAATTCAATGCTCCAATTTCCGCCAGTGTGTTCAGCTCGTCTTTCCGCAACTCGGGTACACGATGGACCAGATCGCGAATGGAAATAAATGGAGCGAGGTTACGCTGACGGACTAGACGCTTGAGCGGCTTCTTCGCGCAGTCCGCGGGCATAACGAAGACCGAGGCGAAGGGCGACCGCACTGGCTGAGTGCTGACTGCTGACTGCTGATCTGCTCCAACGTACATCTGCCAGTTCCATGATTTCGTTACATCGATCGGCAATACCTTTAGGCCGTGCCGTTGCGCGTCTTTCACAAGCGTGGCTGGACGATAAAAACCCATGGGCTGATTGTTGAGCAGGGCGGCGGTGAAGGCGGCGAGGTAATGGCATTTCAAATAGGCGCTGGCGTAAGCGATGAGCGCGAAGCTGGCGGCGTGAGACTCGGGGAATCCGTACAGAGCGAATGAAGTGATGGAGAGAATGATGTGCTCCTGTGCCTCGCGCGAGATGCCATTGTGTTCCATGCCGATGCGAAGCCGGGCCTCGATATCCTTCATGCGGGCTTGCGAACGTTTGAATCCCATGGCGCGGCGGAGTTCTTCGGCCTCGCCTCCGGTGAAGTTGGCGGCAACCATTGCGATGCGCAGCAATTGCTCCTGAAACAGAGGAACGCCCAGCGTGCGCGCCAGCACGGGCTCGAGCGATGGATGCAGATGGTTAACGGGTTCGCGTCCCATGCGCCGCCGCAAATATGGATTCACCATCTGTCCCACGATTGGTCCGGGGCGAATGATGGCGACTTGCACCACGATGTCGTAGAAACATTTTGGCTGCAGGCGCGGCAGGCACGACATCTGCGCCCGGCTCTCGATCTGAAACATGCCGATCGTGTCGGCCTTCTGCAGGGTGGAATACACCGTCGGATCATCGGCCGGCAGATGGGCGAGATCTACTTCTTCGCGGTGATGGTCGCGAATGAGTTGCAGAGAATCTTCCAGCACGGCCATCATGCCTAAGCCGAGCAGGTCGACTTTGATGATGCCGAGGTCGGCGCAATCTTCTTTGTCCCACTGCACCACCACGCGGCCCGGCATCGATGCGGGTTCGAGCGGGACGACGGAATCGAGCTGTCCCTGGCAAATCACCATGCCGCCGGAGTGCTGGCCGAGGTGGCGCGGCAAGTCCTGTACCGCGACGCACAGCTCGAAATATTTCCGCAGCCGGGGATGATTCAAATCCAATCCCGCATCGCGGAAGCGATGATCGAATGGTGTCGTTGGCGTCGCGATATTCCCAGGTGGAAACGGCGGCGGATACTTTGTCGAGAGTTTCGGGATCGAAACCCAGAGCCTTGCCCATTTCACGCGAAGCCATGCGGCTGCGATAGGTGATGACATTCGCAGTCATGGCAGCGCCGCGTTCGCCGTAGCGTTTGTATAAATACTGGATCACGCGTTCGCGCTGGTCGCCGCTGGGGAGATCGAGATCGATGTCGGGCCACTCGCCGCGTTCCTCGGAAAGAAATCGCTCGAAAAGCAGCTCCATGCTGACGGCATCGACCGCGGTGATGCCGAGCGAATAGCAGACCGCGCTGTTGGCAGCCGAGCCGCGTCCTTGCACCAGAATGTTTTGTTCGCGGCAGAAGCGGACCAGATCCCAGACAATCAGGAAGTAGCCGGCGAGATCGAGTTTTTCAATGAGCTTAAGTTCGCGCTCAATCTGGCAGCGTGCGCGGTTTTGCAGTTCCGATGGAGACCGGACATAGCGCTGCTGAAATCCTTCCCTGGTGCGCTCGCGCATGAATGACATCATGGTTTCGCCTTCAGGCACGGGATATTTGGGGAATTCATATCCCAAATCTTTGAAGGTGAATGTGAGCCGGGAAGACAGTTCCACCGTGTTCGCAATGGCTTCGGGGAGATCGGCGAAGAGCGCTTGCATCTCTTGCGGCGATTTCAGATAACGCTCGGAATTGCGCGCCAGCAACCGTCCCGCAGTAGCCAGCGTGCAATGGTGACGAATGGCGGTGAAGACATCGCAAAGTTCGCGCTCTTGAGCCGTGGCATAACAGACGCCGTTGGTCGCGAGCAAAGGAAGTTGAAGCGAGCGGGCAATTTCGATGGCGGCGCGATTGTTGGCTTCTTGCTCGCGATGAAAATGACGCTGTAATTCCACGTAGACGTTGTCCCGGCCAAAAATGTTTGCTAGCCGCTCGACGCAACCACGCGCTTCTTCGAGGCCGCCCTGCGCAAGAGCAAGGGCCATCGGTCCGTCGTCGCCACCGGTAAGGCAGATAAGTCCGGCGGCATGTTCTTGCAGTTCTTCTTCCCGTACCGCGCCTTCGTCTTTGGCCGCGCGCAGCTTCATCTTCGTAATCAGGCGACAGAGATTCTGATATCCGAGGCGGGAAGAGACGAGAAGAGGAAGGCGAAATCCACCACAGAGGCACCCTTCGACTTCGCTCAGGGCAGGCTGCGTCACAGAGGAATCCGACTTTTGTTTTTTGATTTTCTCTGTGACTCTATGTCTCTGTGGTGAAAGGTATTCGCATGTTACCTCTGCTCCGATGTGCGCCTTAATCCGCGCTTTTTTCGCCGCCATGTGGAAACGCGGAGAGCCATACAGGCCATCGCGATCGAGCAGCGCCATGGCCGGCATGTTCAGATTGGCGCAAGTCGCAACCAGACTCTCCGGCAGAGAAGCGCCTTCAAGAAAACTGAAAGCAGAGCGGGAGTGAAGCTCGATGTACATTGAAAGAAGCACTCAGCATTCAGCAGTTAGCACTCAGCCAATAAACCGCATTCCTTGTTTCGGCTGAATGCTGAATGCTGAGTGCTGATTAGTCATACGTTCCTTCCAAAATCCATCTTCCGTCGAGCCGATCGCGGACCAGGCGATACAAAGCGATGTCAGTTTCTCGCTGCACTGCGATGTCCCATTCGTCGCGCGCCCAGCCTTCCTGCTCCCACCAGTCTCCGGAGGAGCGCCACGGTCCAGCCGCCCAGAGAATTTCTCCCTGCATTTCTTTATTTTTGGGGCAGTTGATAGACGCAGGCTTGCCGTCCTGCATGGTCACCTCGACGTTGACCGGTGGACGGAAAATGCGTAATGCAGTCACAAGATCGTCACCACAGAGACACTCAGGCACAGAGGAATTCAACGAAGAAATAGGAATTGAAAAACATGAATTGTTTTTCTCTGTGTCTCTGTGTCTCCGTGGTGAAAATGGTTCGCTGGGCGCGAAGCGCCGCATGCGGAATCCCTCGGGACGATGTGTGTCCAGCAGCTCCAACGATCCCACTTTGTCTTCCCCAACAATGTCCGCAATCCGGGCCAGCGTGAGCTCAAGCTTTTCAGGTTCGGGCGTGGGGGGAAGAAAAAGTCCGTTCTGTGCTGCTCGCGGACGCACCGGTTCTGCCGTTAAATGAATCTTGACGATGGGGGCGCCGGGAGGATGCGCCTTCAAATCCAGTTGCAGCAGTTTGAGAAAAACCCTGGAGTCCAGCAGCGGGACCGGAAGCCGGAGGGTGCGGCTAAACAGACCATGGGGGGATGGACCGAATGAAAGCTCAGCAGATTCATCACTCTGGTATCCATTTTGCAATTCCAATTCGAGCCGCAATTCTTGAGTCGCTAACGCGCGGGCCTCCAGACGAACACAAAGTTGCTCCAACAATCGTCCCAGCAGAGATGCCAGCGGCTCCAGCAGCACCAGGGGATATTCCAGTTCGATCACTTCCTCGAAAATCAGCGGCGGCTCGACGGAAACCAGAGTGCGGGAAGTGGCGCCACGTGACAGTTTTTGTAAATGAATTCCAGCTTGTCCCAAACGCTCACTCAGTGCGACATCGGGCAATGCTGCCAGATCACGCAGCTTGCGAATCCCCCAGCGGCTGAAGGTTTCCAAAATTTGCCCGTATTCCTGAGCCGAATTTCCAAACAATACCTCCACCGGCAAACTGCCCAACTGTTCGGCTTCTTTGCCTTCAGGAATCACGGTGACACCCGAAAATCCTCGAGCCGCAAGCAGGGCCGTATCCGGATTACTCGCCACGGCAACGCTGGCCTCAAGTCCGAGATCGGAAGCACGGCGTGCCAAAGCGCGTGCGATTTTGGGTAGCGGACCAAAAAGCGGCCGCAGCCCAGCAAGATCCAACAAGATTGTGTCGCAATCTAAATCTTCCACTCGTGGCGAAAACGACTGTGCGCAATCGCGCAGCGCAGCGTGGGCGGCAGCTTCTTGCAACAGAGAGCGGGCACGCAACATCAAATCTGTGCAGGCTTCTATCTGCAGCTTGGACATTCCTGAACTTATCCCGGCACGGCGCGCATTTTCATTCACCGCAAAAACTTTCTGCAGAGGAGCTTTGCCTTCGAGCACAACCAGAGACTGCGTCCGTAACTCCGGTTCAGCGCGCACCAGCGCCTCCACGGGAAAATCAGGAACGAAGATGCAGGCAAAAGGCATGATTGATTGAGCGATTGACTCATTGATTCATTGAGTCATTGAGTCATTGAGCGCAAAGGGCAATGAATCAATCACTCAATGGCTCAATGATTCAATTCTTCATCCTGCTCGCACTTTTGTTGCGAACGCGGCCGTGACCGATCCCGCCGGTTTGCGCTCCAGCCGGGAGCGCAAGAGTTCTCCTTGAACCTGAATTCCATTCAGAAGCTGCGCGTGGGTTGGAGAAGTTTCTGCTGAAAACTGACAACTGACAGCTGACAGCTTTTTTCCCGAAACCTTCAGCAATACTGAGGCGCAAGTCTGGGCACAAGGTTCCCGTGTGATGACGAACAACACCGTGGCTGTGTGCTCTACCGCGCGTTGAAAACGAAACCATGAGGTCAGCGGAATGCGGCGCGCCATCTTCAAAGGAGTATTGCCGAGGTCGATCATCACCAGCCCAAAGCCGCCGCTTTGCAAAAGCAGGTCGGTAACTCGCAATGCCTGCTCAACTGGCTTTTCACTTTTTTCATTCTTCTCTATGTCGGAGCCTGCCCTGAGCGAAGTCGAAGGGTGTCTCTGTGGTGAACCTGGTTTTGGCAATCGCATTCCGCACCGCACCCACAGCAGTCTTTCAAAATTCACTCCTGCAGCCGCAGCCGAGAGAGGATGAAATGCATCGCTGACATCGACCAGAGCGCACACTTCCTGCCGTTGGGTCGCTGCCGCCAGGGCAGCCAACAATATGCTGGTGCGACCGGACGAGGCTGGCCCACAAACTTCGGTCAGGCATCCACGCGGAAGCCCACCGGTGAGCCTATCGATCTCGCGCACCCCGCTCGAAACCATCTGCGGAGTGGGCCGCACTTCCAATCGCGACGCAGCAGTCACCCCGGCGAGCTTGGGTATCGCCGACAACGACAAGCGTTTGAAATCCAGCGTGGACCAGGCCGGAGCATCAATGACAATAGGGCGGCCCAAGGCCGCATTAGAAACAAGCGGTAAAGACGACATGGAGACCTCAAGATTTCAGGGAACGTCAGGGCCGCGATCAGGCTCTCTGGGCGGATTGTATATTCGCCTTTTGTTCGCTATTGATATTCTCCCGTCGGATCGGGTTTGTCAAGTATAGAAAATTGCGGTAATAGAATCCTTTTGTTTCTGTATTTTGCAGTCAACAGTAGGAGGGATGTCCCCGGCATTCATCCCTAAAGAGTAACCAGCCGTTCTCGACGCGAGGGTTGCAAAGTAAATTTGTGGATGAGACGGCGCAAGATAAGAGTGGTATGAAGATGTGCGAGTCCGTAACTGCAAGTTTCAATCTCGATCGGACATCGTGCCGCCAGTAAATTTACTAAAAACGCATTTCCGTAGGCTCTGGTTCGGCCACGCCATCCGCTCGTGGGTCGGACGCACCCGAATTCATCCCGCTCTTCGAGTTGTGCATCACGGCTTGTCCCCGTCCCATCAGCACGCTGTATTCTTTCTGCATAATAAGGTTGTGCCCCTTATCGCGCAGCGCCTGCAGCACCTCGGGCTTAATCCGCGACTCGATCACAATGTCACAACTCACCGTATTGTCCGACACGGTGAACCGCGGCGCTTCGACCGCAGCCTGAATGTTCATCCCATAATCCACAAGATTGGAAACAAACTGCGCGTGGGCCAGAGGCTGGTTTGGTCCTCCCATAATGCCAAACCCGATGTGCACGTCGCCTTGCTCCATGAAGGCCGGAATGATGGTGTGAAACGGCCGCTTGCGCGGTTGCAGCACGTTGGGATGGCCGGGATCGAGCACGAACAACGCTCCCCGGTTCTGTAGCGCGAAGCCCATTCCACTTACCACAATGCCGGAACCGAACTCGGAGTAATTGCTTTGGATCAGTGATGCGATGTTGCCATCCTTGTCGACAGCGGCAAGATAAACGGTGTCGCTCGTGGCCGGACTTCCTGGGCCGGGATTGCAGTTGGCTTTGTTCGGATTGATGAGCGCGGCGCGCTGCGTAGCGTATGCCTTCGACAGCAGGCCGTGCACCGGGACTTTGGCAAACTTTGGGTCAGCGTTATATCGGTACAGATCGGCGTAGGCCAGTTTCATAGCCTCAATCTTTTTGTGCATCTCTACCGTTTCCTGCGGCCCGCCGGCGTCAGGTTGGAACGTGCTCATGATGTTCAGCATTTCCAGCGCTGCCATGCCCTGGCCGTTGGGAGGAAGTTCGTAAATCTTCCAGCCGCGATAGTCGATGGAGACTGGCTCAACCCATTCCGCGGAAAACTCAGACAGATCGTCCAACTGCATGGTTCCGCCGAACGACGCCGAAGTACTTATGATCGTCTTCGCGATCTCGCCCTTGTAAAACGTGTCACGCCCTTGCTCGGCAATCAGGCGCAGAGCGTTGGCCAAATCAGGATTGGAAAACATGGCGCCGGTTTCAGGGACCTTACCGCCGGGAAGAAACACTTTCCGGGCCTCGCCGGTTTGCTGCAGCTTAGCTTCTTCGCCGGTCCAGTAACCGTGAACAATCTCGGGCACGGCGTAACCGTGCTCGGCATAGTAAATTGCCGGAGAAAAAAGATCTTTCCACGGTAAACGCCCGAAGCGGCGGTGGGCTTGGCTCCATCCTTCGACGGCGCCGGGAACGGTGACGCTGTGAATCCCGTGAGCCGGCATCGATGTCATGCCCTGTGTCGCCAGAAATTGCACGGAAAGCTTGCGCGGGGCCCAGCCGCTGGAGTTCAAGCCATAAAGTTTCCCGGCCTTCGCGTCCCAGTAGATGAGAAAAAGATCACCGCCAATCCCATTGCTCATCGGATCAGTGACGCCGAGCACGGCATTGGCCGCGATGGCGGCGTCCATCGCCGACCCGCCTTTGGCCAGAACTTGCGCCCCGGCCTGCGAAGCCAGGTAGTGGCTGGTGGCGACAATGCCGCGGTCCGTCATCACCACCGAGCGGCCGTAAGAACGGTCTTGACCGGACGACCACATAGTCACCGCCAACACCAGGAGCAGAAGCAGAAGAATTGACCGAAACATGCGTGCCTCTGGCAAATGGATTTAGAATTGTTTAGGTTCCCAGCGTGATCTTCAGTTTGCGCGACTTCTCTTCCACGCCGTTGGCCAGCGCTTCTTTGTGAGCTTCCAGTTTCTTGGCCAGGGTCGCGCTGGAAAGCCCCAACATTTGCGCCGCCAGAATTCCCGCGTTGGTCGCTCCAGGTTTGCCGATGGCAACAGTTGCAACTGGAATGCCCGCAGGCATCTGCACCGTTGCCAGCAGCGAATCCATCCCGTTCAGCGAAGTTGAGGGGATCGGCACGCCGATCACTGGCAACGTGGTATGCGCGGCAATGACTCCAGCGAGATGCGCCGCACCACCAGCTCCCGCGATGATCACGCGAATCCCGCGGCCCGCGGCTTTACGCGCGTAGTCCGCCGTGCGCTCCGGCGACCGGTGCGCCGAGGTCACATCGATCTCGTAGGCAATCCCGAAATCCTCGAGCGCCTTCGCCGCCTCGCGCATAATGTCGAGATCGGAATCACTGCCCATCACAATCGAAACCAATGGCTTGCTCATGGGTATCTTTCTAATTCAGAGTTGTCATCCTAAGCAATGCGAAGGATCTCTTTACTCTGTCCGGTTGCGTGGATTCTTCCCTCGCAGACAGCCTGGTTATTTCTTCAGCGCCCGCGCGGCTATGTCTTTGCGATAGTACGCGTCGCCGAAGCTGACCTTCGCCACCGCCTCGTAAGCACGCTTCACCGCTTCGTCAAGGCTGACTGCGCGAGCTGTAACCCCCAGCACTCGCCCGCCGGCTGTAAAGTACGCATCATCATGCTTCGTTGTACCCGCGTGAAACACCCTCACTCCAGTAATTTTCTCCGCATCTTCAATCCCGCTGATTTTTTTGCCAACTTCGAACGTGCCGGGATAGCCTCCCGAAGCCATCACCACGCAAACCGAAGCATCCGCCGACCAGCGGAAATCCCCCTCGCTGACTCGGCCGTCAATCGAAGCTTCCAGCGCCTCCACCAAATCACTTTCCAGACGCATCAGAATCGGCTGCGTCTCGGGATCGCCGAAGCGACAGTTGAACTCGAGCACCATGGGTCCGCGAGCGGTCATCATCAGGCCGCAATAGAGCACACCCTTATACTCCGCACCCTCCGCCTTCATGCCAGCGACGACGGGACGTGCGATGTGTTGCAGCAGCCAGTTTTGCATCTGCGCGTCCACCATTGCCTCAGTAGAATAAGCTCCCATGCCACCAGTGTTTGCGCCCGTGTCGCCCTCGCCCACTCGCTTGTGATCCTGTGCTGCGGCTAGCGCGACCACGCGTTCGCCATCGCTGAGGGCCAGGAAAGAAAGCTCCTCGCCTTTCAGGCATTCCTCAATGACCACCCGCGAGCCGGCTTCGCCCAGCATCTTACCACTCAGCATTTCCGCTGCTGTCGCGGAAGCCTCTTCTTTGCTCTTGCAGATCACCACGCCCTTGCCCGCGGCCAATCCATCCGCTTTCACCACTACCGGCATATGGAAATGAGGCAAGGCATCGCCAACATCCCCTGGGCTGTCGCAAATCGCATAGTGCGCCGTTGGGATGTGATGGCGCTGCATGAATTCCTTGGCAAAACTCTTGCTGGACTCCAGCCGCGCCGCAGCCTGAGTGGGGCCGAAGATCCGGTATCCGCGCCGGGTAAACTCGTCCACCACGCCCAGTTGCAGCGGCAACTCCGGGCCTACGACCGTGAGATCAGGCCCGACCCGCGCCGCCAAAGCCAGCAGCGACTCGACACTCTTTATGTCAGCGGGCAGGCATTCGGCCTCGGCGGCAGCCCCCGCGTTGCCGGGCGCGCAATAAACCTGCGAGACACGTGGCGACTGGCGCAGTTTCCACACCAGCGCGTGTTCGCGTCCACCACTTCCGATGACCAGGATCTTCATAGCTCGGGATAAACAAGGTTAGGGGGCGGAGCAGATGATGTCAAACGAGAGAATGAGTCATTGAACCATTGAGTCAATGACTCAATGTCTCAATCCATTAACCACGCTTAACTTCGTCGTATAATCTCCCCAATGATCACCGTCTCTAAAGAGGACTATCTCAAGGCAATTCTCGCAGCCGAGAGCGAAGGCGAAACCGTGATCTCGGCCACGCTGGCCCACTGGCTGTCGGTTTCGCCGCCCGCAGTCACCATGGCTCTGCGGCGTCTGAAGAAAGATGGACTGGTGCGAGTGCAGGGGGACGGTCATGTTGGCCTGACCTCCGCTGGGCGCAAGATCGCGCGCAAGCTCACGCTTCGCCATCACCTCATCGAGCGCATGCTTTCTGAGATCTTCGGGATGGAGTGGTATCGAGTGCACGACGAGGCCGAGCGTTTGGAACATGCGGTCTCCCCCGACTTCGAAGCGAGACTGCTCGCGAAGTTGGGTCGTGGCGGAGCCTGTCCGCACGGCAATCTGAGCGAACTTGAGAGTCCCGGCAGCCGCCGGCGACGCGGGCTTGTGCTTCTCGCTCATGCTGAAGCCGGGAAGAACTATGTGGTTAGTGGAATCTACGAACGCGACCGGCACTTGCTGGAGTTTCTTGAGGGTCGAGGTGTTCGCCCCGGAGCGCGAGTGCACGTTGCCGGGCGGAACTATGATCAAACCCTGACGCTCGCTACCGATGCCGGAACAGTTGCGCTCGGTCGTTCGGCAGCCGAGAAGGTCTGGGTAATCGGCGAGCCGGGAAAATCGCGGCGGGGTTCCTCCCGTTCCGCTTCTTAGGCAGTCCAACCAGCCATTCTCCATGGTAATTAACTGTAGTTTACCTGTTGGTGTATACTCACGCTAACTGATCGGGCCATGAGCGTAGGTTCACAACCCCCAGAGACGAGCCGCATCGCAGGCGAAGACGAACTCGTCATTATTACCCACGAAGACGTGGATCGGGCGCATGATCGCGTCCGCGTGTCCGCAGCCCGCGCCCAGCGCGGCTTTTTTTCGGGAGCGCGTTTGCTGTGGTTGCTGGTGGGGCCCGGGGTGTTGGTCATGCTGGGAGAGAACGACGGGCCCAGCATGCTCTCGTATGCGGCCACGGGGGCGAAGTTTGGCATCGGATTCTTCATTCCCTTCGTTGCGCTGACGTTTTGCATGGCCGTTGTGGTGCAGGAGATGACCGTGCGCCTGGGCGCCGCGACCCATCGCGGACACGCCGAGCTGATCTTCGATCGCTTCGGGCCGTTCTGGGGATGGTTTTCCATGATCGACCTGGGCATTGGGAACTTCCTCACTCTTATCACCGAGTTCATTGCCATTCGCGCTGGACTTGGTTTCTTCGGCGTGCCTCCTTGGATAGCGATCCTCATTGCGCTGGTCATCCTGTATGCGGCGCTGATGAGTCATCGCTACTGGACCTGGGAGCGGATTACGCTTGCCGCGGCCGTCTTCAACCTGGTGTTCATTCCGGTTGCGCTCATGACGCATCCGAGTTGGCATTCGGTGGGCCACGCTTTGATTACCTGGCAACCGCTTCCCGGCTTCAACAAGGACACGTTACTGATCGTACTGGCCGACATTGGGGCGACGGTTACTCCCTGGATGCTTTTCTTCCAGCAGAGCGCGACTGTCGACAAAGGGCTCACCACGAAAGACATCCGCTTCGGACGCATTGACACTGTTTTAGGAGCTGCGCTGGCGACCGCGGCTGCTGTGGCTACAATCCTGGCGACCGCGCCCTTGTTTGCTCATCAGATGACGGCCGACAATTTCCAGGCGGCGGAGTTTGCGCAAGCCCTCCAGCCGATCATCGGCCGGTTTGGCGCTTCGCTGTTTGCGCTTGGCATGGTTGAGGCCGGGATTGTTGCGTCGATCACGATTTCTACCTCTTCGGCGTATGCCTTCGGAGAAGTGACGCACAAACCGCATAGCCTCAACTTGCCCATGGGACAAGGCAAATCGTTTTACTCGGTGCTCACTCTGTGCGCAGCGGCGGCAGCTGCTATCGTTCTCATTCCGGGTCTCCCGCTCGTGTATGTGGTTCTGCTGGTCAATGTGGTTGCGGTTCTGGCGATGCCTCCGGCACTGGTGTTTTTGTTCATGCTGGTGAATGACAGGGAAATTATGGGCGACCTGGTCAGTCCGCTTTGGGCAAATGTGCTGGCGACTGGCGTGGTATTCCTTTTGACGACGGCAGGTGTGCTCTTCGGGATTAGTGTCATCGCGCCGAACATTTTTGGTGCTTTGGGCGGAAGGTAGGAAGAATCATGGTGAGAAAAGACGAAGTACGTCTGGATTCTGATCAATCTAGTTCGGATCAGAGCTGGATTTTATCGTCGCTCGAACACGATCAACTGGTGCGGGCGAAGAAGCATTTTATCCCCCGGCGGCATCTCAAAGGGGCGGAACTCGCGGTGCTTTGGGGGTTGCGAATTTACCTTCTGTTCATGATGGCCGTGGTTATTTATCAGGTGTGGACGGCGGCGCAGTAATGTCATTTCAATCCCGCAACGGGAATGTTAATTGTTTCAGCGCCGGGTACCCCCTCCCCCCTTTCATTTTGCAAAATCTTGAAAACAAATAGGTTATTTTACCACTATGTGCTAGATCTTTGAGTTTTAAGGACTTACACGCAAAATCTAGAGAACATGGGAGTTGCGGGGTGAATAGGATCGGCTCGACTTCCCATTTTAGAACCCCGAGCCCGCCAATGGATTGCAGCAAAGTGGGTATTTCCCGCCGCGGCATCGACGTTTCGATGGGTGTCGAGGGGTTTCAGCCTTCCTGAGTCAGGTTGTCAAAGACCGATCATTATCTTACAGATATTGCAAGATGTCTTAGAGTATCTGTCTTACAACCTGTCGTCAAGCAGAGGAACCGGCATGGGCCGGTCACGGCGGGGAGCAACAAGGAGGGCGCCGCGAAACGCGGATCAGTTCGAAATACTCCGCGCGAGATCCCTCGGCCCGCTGGAGAAAGCGCGGGCCTTCGGGATGACGTCCTGAGCGGGGGGTCTGATTTGTTCCTCAGAAGCGGAAAGCGAGTGGTCGATTTTTGACCCTCATCGTGCTTGCTTCCAACCTTTCCGCAAACGTACGCGGGTGTTATCCGGCGGAGAGGGGCTTGGATTCGTTTCTGGTATGTTGGCGGGTAGGAAAAGTTTATTGTCGCTGGGGAAGAGGAATTCGGCGATGGCGCTGGGAAATTCTGGTTCTCAGAGGATGGACGTCCGCTGTTGTGTGGTGGGCGGTGGGCCGGCGGGGATGGTGTTGGGATTTCTTCTGGCTCGCGCGGGAGTTGAGGTAGTGGTCTTCGAAAAGCACGCCGATTTTTTGCGCGATTTCCGGGGCGACACAGTGCATCCGTCGACCCTCGAATTGATATATGAGCTGGGGATTCTGGATGAGTTTTTGCAGCGGCCGCATCAGGAAGTGCGCGAACTCGGGGCTGTAGTGGAAGATTTTTCGGTGACCGCGGCAGACTTTTCTCATCTGCCGACGCATTGCAAGTTCATCGCGTTGATGCCGCAGTGGGATTTCTTGAACTTCATCGCGGAGAAAGCGAAGGCTTATCCCCAATTCCGTTTGCTCATGGACGCGAAGGTTACGGATGTGATTGTCGAGGACGAGCGGGTTGCGGGGGTGTGCGCGAAAACGCCGCAGGGATTGCTGGAAGTGCGGGCGGAGTTGACCGTGGGGGCGGACGGGCGGCATTCTACCGTTCGCGCAAAAGCGGGGATGGAAGTACTGGATCTGGGGGCGCCCATCGATGTGCTTTGGATGCGGCTCACGCGGCAGTCCGGTGATCCCAACCAGACTCTGGGGCGATTCCGGGCGGGAAAAATTCTAGTGATGCTGAACCGGGGCGACTACTGGCAGTGCGCTTACGTAATTCCGAAAGGAGGATTCGACGATGTCCGGCAAAAAGGATTGCCGGCCTTTCGGGAGGAGATAGAGAGTGTCGCGCCTTTTCTGCACGGACGGACGCAGGAACTGAAAGCGTGGGACGATATCAAGTTGTTGTCGGTTGCGGTCGACCGGTTGCGGCGGTGGTCGCGTGCGGGGCTTTTGTGCATCGGGGATTGTGCTCATGCGATGTCGCCGGTCGGAGGTGTCGGGATCAATCTGGCGATTCAGGATGCGGTTGCGGCTGCGAATATTCTGGCGCGGCCTCTGTTGCGTGATGAAGTGAGCGATGGGCTGTTGCATGAAGTGCAAAGGCGGCGGGAATTTCCGACACGGGTGACGCAGGGATTTCAGGTGTTCGTACACCGGCGATTTATCGGCGGGGCTTTGAGGAGCCGAGGGGCGATTCGAAGGCTTCCACTGCCGCTTAAGCTGTTGCAGGAGTTTCCTTGGTTGCGGCGCATTCCGGCGCGGATGCTGGGAATTGGAGTTCGGCCTGAGCATGTGCGCACACCGGATGTAGGGGCTTGATTGGCTTGTGTTTGATTGGCTTCGCGGTTGCGTTCTCAGCGTGCAGCGGCTGGGGAAAAATTACAAATCGGCGTTTAGATTTGAGGGCGTGCGGCTGGAAGTTTCTCCCACGGCTTTCACCATGGGCTGCACTCTTACGCCGCTTCGCGGTTACGGATTCACCCTTTTGTTCCATCATGTAACGCTGGCAGGTTGGAGGCAAAAAAATAGCCCGCGGAAGGAGGGGTTCCCGGCGGGCCAGAAGACGAACGGTGGCGCTTTTTCTAGAAACCTTATTCTGCTTGCAAAGTATTGTGCCCTGCTGGCGGGGAAAAAAGAATTGCACGGACGGCGCGTCTATTATGCATTGGTTCAGGCGGGCTTTACCTTGGTAAAGGTAGGCTTTACGAAAGTTTAGGGTTTTGCAATAGGGATACCTAATTTCTCAGCAATTCTCACCAGGTCTGGCAAAGAGTCGGCAGCCATCTTTCGCATGAGTTGGCTGCGATGGACTTTGGCGGTAGTTTCGCTGGTTCCAATTTTATCGGCGATTTGCTTGTTGGGAAGGCCGGAAACAACCAGTGGCAGCACCTCTCGTTCCCGCGGTGTCAGCCATTGATAGCGCTCACGGAGGCTGGCGACCTCTGCCTCTTGTTGGCGTCTTTTCCGGTCGCGCTCGAGTCCGAGATGAATGGCATCGAGGAGATCCTGATCGCGCCAGGGCTTGGTCAGGAACTCGACGGCCCCCGCTTTCATGGCGCGGACAGACATTTGGATGTCACCGTGGCCGGTAATAAAAATAATCGGAATGAGATTGTTGGCCTCAGCCAGCTTGCGCTGGAAATCGAGGCCGCTGATTCCTGGCAATCGGATATCGAGGATCAGACAACTTGGCGCCATCGGCCGTTTGGCTTGCAGAAAGTCCTGGGTCGAGGCAAAGAGTTCGACCTGCAAGCCGACGGAGCGGATCAGGCTGGCGAGCGCTTTGCGGATGGCCGCGTCGTCGTCGATCACGAACACGATGGATTGCGCTTCGGTCATGGCTACGCTGCCTTGGGCAAGATCACTTGAAAAACTGCGCCGTGCGAAGACCCGGGCTCAGCCCGCAAGCGGCCGCCGTGAGCTTCGACAATGGAACGACTGATCGACAGTCCCATACCAATTCCCTCGGGCTTGGTGGTGAAGAAGGAATCGAAGATATGGGATGCTTGTTTGGCATCGAGTCCCCTGCCGGAATCGTGGATCTCAATCGCCACACCCTCGGCATCGCTGGCGGACTTAATGAGCAGGGTTCTGGGGCGGTCCTTGATGGTAATCATGGCGTCGATGGCGTTCATGATCAAATTCAGCATAACTTGCTGCAACTGGATGCGGTCGCCGAGCACAGTGGGAAGATCGGGCGCCAGATCCGTGCGTGTGGCAACGCCGCCGGTTATAAGCTCCCTGTTGGCCAGGGTCAATACATCGCGGATGACTTCGTTGACATCCACTGGCCGGAGTTGAGGCCGCGCCTTCTGCAGCAGGGTTCGAAGCCGGTCGATCACGCCGCTGGCTCGATTGGCGTCATTCATGGCGTTGGCCATGGCTTGCCGCGCTTCGTCCAGATTGGGCGGCTGAACGGCGAGCCAGCGCAGCGAGGCGCTGGCATTCGCGGCGACGGCCGCCAGAGGTTGGTTGATCTCATGCGCGATGGAGGCCGTCAATTCACCCATGGTCGCGATGCGGGCTATACGAGCCAGCTCGGCCTGCGAGTGCAGCAGAGCCTGTTCGGCCCGTTTGCGCTCAGTGATGTCGCGGATGACCGAGACTCTGTAAGTTCGGTCAAGGGTTACCTGCTTGATGCTGACTTCCACTGGGAACGTCGATCCATTCTTCCGCCGGTGAAGACTCTCGAAGACTGCGGACCCTGAAGTTCGCAACTCTTCAGTAACCCTTGCGTTTAGCGATTCGGCGTTGGGAGAGATGTCGTAAATTTTCATGGACAGTAGTTCTTCGCGAGAATAGCCGAGGTCGGTGCAGGCTCTCCCATTGACATCGATAAAGCGGAGGGTTTCCGGGTCAACCACCTCGATGGCATCGCTGGATTGGTCGAGCAACATGCGGAAGAGCTGCAGTGATTTCTCGGCCTGCTTGCGCTCGGTGATGTCGACAAAAACACCCGTCGCTCCGCGAACGTTGCCCACATGATCCAACAAGGGGACGGCATTGCCGAAGATATCGCGTGAGGTTCCATCGTCGAATAGCAGAGCGTATTCGGCATCGCGAACCTCCTGTCCGGTAGCCGCGGCCTTCTGAAGCGGTAGCTCAGTGGGAGGAAGCTCCTGCCCGTCACGAACCACCCGAAAGTTCGAAGGCCTCTCCCCCTCCGGTGCGGTCTTGGAAATGTTGGCGCCGTGGGGCAGGCGCAGCAGCTCGTAGGCGACGCGGCTGCCGATTATTCTGCGGCAGGCTGGGTCTCGAGAGATGAGAGCCATCCCCGGCACGGCATCGAAGAAGACGGCCAATTCTTCCGCGCGAGCTCTGGCTTCGGCTTCGCTCCGCTTCAGGGCCTCCTCCGCCTGCTTGCGCTCGGTGATGTCGCGCGCGATCTTGGACGCGCCTACAACCTTGCCTTGCGAATCCTTTATCGGTGAAATCGTCAACGAAACATTGACTCTCTTGCCTTGCTTTGTAAGGCGGACGGTTTCGTAATGTTGAATATGCTTACCCGCTCGCAGCCGCTGCAGGATGCTGGCTTCTTCATCTTGCAACTCGGAAGGAATGATGATGGTTATGGATCGTCCGACAACTTCCGTTTCGGTGTATCCGAACATGCGCTGGGCGCCGGCATTCCAGCTTGTGATCATGCCGTTCGGGTCTTTCGAGATGATGGCATCGTCGGATGATTCGACAATGGCTGCGAGTCGAAGCGCTGCTCGCTCCGCCTGCTTGCGCTCGGTGATGTCCTGGCAAGTACCGATCAGGCGCGCCGGCCGTCCTTGTTCATCATGAAAAACCTTCCAGTGCTCCTCCAAGACTTTGACGCGGCCGTCTGCCATGACAATCCGGTATTCGACCGTGGAAGGCGTACCCTTTTCGAGCGAAGCCTGAAAGGCCGCATCCACTTTCGCACGATCCTCCGGGTGAACAAGTTCAACAAAGCCTGGACGCGTGGGGTGAAAATAGGAGGGGTCAGTCTCAAAGATGCGGTGGGTCTGCTCGGACCAGGTTATGTCAAGACTGGGCAACTCGGTTTCCCAACTGCCCACTTTTGCGACCGCTTGGGCCTCGATCAAGCGGGCGCGTTCTATCTCCAATTGCTCTGCGATCTTGTGCTGCTCCCGCTCACTGGTTCGGAGGGCTTCTTCCGCTTGTTTGCGCTCGGTGACGTCCCGCAAAACACAGACGACCCGGTCGATGCCATTGGGACCTTCGATAGGGAAGTAGGATAGGAATAGGTCCCGTTCGCCGAGCTTTGGATATTTGTATTTCAGCTCATGGGTGACGACCCTACCCTGTAAACACTCATCCAACTGTTCTTTGACAAGATTTTCGAAAACTCCTGGATTCAATACCTCCGAGACCAAACGTCCCAAGACTTGTTCTCTCTCCAGGCCGTGACGGTTCAGGAATGCCTGATTGGCGAGCACGTAGCAGTAATTCCTGTCAACTACTATGATCGTTTCTTCCAGATTTTCGACAGCTTTTTCATATTCCCGCAGCCTTGCTTCCGATCGTTTTCGTTCCCGGATGTCGCGGACGATTGCTTCGGTGGCGAGTGATCCTTGCCAGAGAATGGGAATCGAGGCCGACTCGATCTCCACCGAGGAGCCGTCGAGAGCGAGAAGAACGTGCTCCATCGGCGGAGACGCGGCTCCGGTCTGGGAAGAATCCCGGATACGACGCCTTATGGAGACCAAAGAGCCGGGATGAATGATCTCCGACAAGTCTTTGCCTACAATTTGCTCCGGCCGTTGCGCGGCCAACATTTTCACGCCACTAGGATTCACAAAAACGACGCGCTCTTCGCACACAACAAAAAGCGCGTCGGGGAGTGCTTCCACCAGCCTGCGAAATCTCTCTTCACTCTCTGCAAGCGCGGCGTTGGTGGTTGTAAGTTCGCTGGTTCTTTCGGCAACGCGGCGTTCCAGATCCTGGTTAACCTGATGGATTTCGGCATGTGCCCGCTTGTCCACGGACGATGTAAATATGGCGGCCACAAGCACGAGCAAAGTCGCAATGACAACTCCAGATCCGGCGATGGGGGCGTTGCTTACGGTGTGGGAGAGGTCTGGGGGCGGCCCGGGGAAGAAACTTGCGGCAGCCATACCGGTGTAGTGCATGGCGCAGATTGCGATTCCCATCACGATGGCGCTGCCAAGCCTTCGCGGAACACTCCATCTGGTCTCCTGGCGTAGGCCAAACGCCATCAATAATGCGATTAGAGAAAATAAGACTGCGAGCAGGATGGAACACGCCACCAGCAAAGGGGGAGTACCGGGTAATGGCAGGCATTCTCATTGCGGCCATCAAGGTGTAGTGCAGGCCGGCAATGCCAGCGCTCATGACGATGCTGCCGGTTAAGGCATCCGTCCGGGTCATGTTCTGACGGCTCGTCACATACAGTGCGACCGCGGAGGCGAAGATGGCAACCGAGAGTCCTGCTAAGAGTGTTGGCCAGTGATACTCGACGGGTACGGGCAGGCCGAAGGCCAGCATCCCCTTGAGGTGCATCGTCCAGATGCCGATGCCCATCGCCATGGCACCGCCGCTCAACCAGGCCAAGCGAACCCGGCCGTTGGCGGCGGCTACGCGTCCGGTAAGGTCGAGCGCGGCATACGACGCAGCGATGGCGATCAGGATCGAGCGAGCCACCTCGCTGTAGTCGTAGGAACCGGTCATCGGCACGATCGCGGAGACTGTCACGAAGAATCTCCCCGGGGCCCGTTTGGAGGCGACTCCAAACTTAAAGCACGAACTTTGCGGACTGTAGTGCCTAAATGCCTGACCCAGTGCGAACTGCGCCGCCGCGAATCAGAGTCTACGTGGCAGGCACACTAATGCATCTGCCGCTCGCGCGGTCCCGCCACGTCAATCTCTCAGGCCTTTCGCAGCCAATCACGGAGCAAGTGGTGAAGCTTCGCGTAAAGCTCAATGTGTCCGCAGTCTTCACATACACCTACCGAGACAACTCCCGAATACATTGGACCGTCAAGGGCGTCTGGGCGCGCAAAGTCCAACCTCACCACACCGCTAACCCTCTTCGAATGCTCGCATGGTGCCGGAGCCATTTTCCCCCCTCGAGGCAACCGGGTTGATACGACATGAACTGAGCTTCAGATGTCCAGTTGACCCGGGCACCGCAATCAAGTGGTGAAGCTCCTACATTCATAGTGCGGCTAATCTACACCGAAAGATCGAGTTGTCAAAGAGTTTTCCGGAATGGTTAGGCGTGGGAGGTAATCAGGACGATCCCGAACGGGGGGAACCGGGAGTTTTCCTTGCGGCTCTAAACCTTTGTAAAGCTTCACTTTGCAAATGTAGAACCGGTTCGTACGAATGCACAATGGATTGGTCGCCATTGCGGTTGTTATGTTTGGGGGTGCGAGGTGGCGGATGTCAGGAACAATGTGGATGTCAGATCGCAGTGGCCCATCACGAGAACAAGCTTTCGGCGATGGGAAGGAATGGCCAAGGATGAGTGCCTATATGGAAGACGAACGCTCGGACAATAACCTTCAAGACATTATGGGCCAGAGCCCGGCGCTGAAGCGAATGCTGCAGTTGGCGATGAAGGTGGCGCGCAGCGATGCGCCGGTGTTAATTCTCGGGGAAGCCGGATCGGGAAAGGAGTTGATCGCCCGAGGCATCCACCGTATAAGCCTCAGAAGGAACGAGAGTTTCGTGAAGGTCAACTGCGCGGCAGCGGACGACGGGAAGCTGGAGCGCGAGCTGTTCGGATACGCGGAAGACCATCGTGGGAAGGACCCAAAGATAGGACAAGTTGAAGCGGCTAACAAAGGCATACTTTTCTTCAATGAAATCGCGCACCTCACGCTGGAGCTTCAGGCTAAGTTGCTTCGGTTGCTGGAGCGCCGGGAATTTGAGCGAGTGGGCAGCGCGCAGAGCATTCGGGTGAATGTGCGCCTGATCGCGAGCACCAAATACGATCTTGGCGAGCGGGTGGCGGAAGAAATATTTCGCGAGGATCTGTACGACCAACTGAATGCGTTTCCCATCCGGGTTCCACCGCTGCGCGAACGACGCGAGGACATTCCCATACTGACGCACTATTTCATGCAGATGTTCGCTCGCCGAATCGACAAACATATCGAAAATATTCCGGACGAGACCATGAGTTTCTTTATGAAATTCGACTGGCCGGGTAACGTCCGACAACTGGAGAACCTGATCCAGCTGTCAGTGGTTTTGACCGAGGGCTCGGTATTGCAAGTTCCACTTGCGGGATTGGAGCCGGAGTCCGAAGAGGAAAGCGAGTAGTTGTTCGGGGCCTGTTTTCTTGTTCAGCCCTCCCCTTTTTTTCGGGATGCAGGAAACGGGCCCCGACTTTTCGCGGAAACTCTGAGGCGTTCCTGTCCAGAGGAAGAAATCACATAACAGTCTGTCTACGTGCAGGTTAAGAGCGTTCGCCTGCCCGGCGGAGTCACATTTTCTTACCGGTTTTTATTACCTTGTAACATCGGTCGGGATAGAATGTTGCGGCCGTTTTTTGTCCGGCAAAGTCGAGGAGGTGAACGTCATGCGACGATTTTTGTTCATAGCATCTCTTGTCCTTCCCCTGGCAGCATTGATGGCGGTTGACGGGCCGTCTGGTGATTCGTGGCCACAGTGGGCGAAGAATCCTCAGCATACTGGCTTCATTCATGTGAGTGGCCAATCGGCGGGCCAGAAGCTTGCCGAAATTCCTTACGATCCTTTCGTTGACCAGGAGAAGCTTGATGAGGCCGGGGAGTTGCTGGTGCATTATCAGGTACCGCTAATCGAAGGCAACAGCGTTTACATGGAATTCAAGACCGGCAAGTGGATTCCCTGCCACCCTCGATTTGCCTGGGAGCACGGGGCGGCATGCGGCCCCAATACCTGGGACAAACAGATCTGGAATGAGAAGCGTCTGGACTGGCAGAACGGAAAGCTGGTGGAGAAGTGGAATTATCAAAGCGACTGGAAGCCCGAGCCCAACGATGCCGAGACCGGGCTTGGCGGCTGGGAGCCGGTTTTCCATCCTGTGCTCACGAGTGAGTTCGTGTACGTGCCGGGTTTTGGCGGCACGGTATGGAAGGTGAACAAGAGCAATGGCAAAGCGGTTTTGCGCATCAATCCGTTTGGCACGGCGATCGATAAAAATACATTTGTGTCGGGCCCACTGACTGCTGATTCGCAGGGCGACGTGTTCTACAACGTGATTAAACTCGACGCAACAAATCCGTGGACCGCGGATGTCGTGGGATCATGGCTGGTCAAGGTGGCGGCCGACGATAGTGCTTCGACGGTCACTTTCAAGCAATTGACTAAGGGTGCGCCCAAAGGCACCGATAGCTGCCCTCTGTTCTTTTACCAGGAGAATACACTGCCCTGGCCCCCGAGCAAGGACGCCAAGCCCATCAAGATACCGTGCGGGACACAACGGCCGGGGGTCAATGTAGCGCCAGCCATCGCGCCGGATGGAACCGTTTACACGGTGAGCCGGGCGCACTTTGATTTGACAGTTGGGTATATGGTCGCTGCCAATTCCGACTTGACACCGAAATGGCACGCCTCGCTGGGAAGGCGCTTGCACGATGGCTGTGGTTTTCTGGTGCCCATCGCCAAGCGCAAAAACCAGCCCGACGCGTGCCGCGAGGGCACGACGCCCGGAGTCGATCCCACGACCAACGATTGGGGCTCGGGATTAGTTTATGACCAGGCATCCTCGACTCCCACGGTTTTGCCGGATGGGAGTGTGCTCATGGGAGTGATCACGAATTACAACGGCTTTCGTGGTCACCTGATGAAGTTCAGCGATGTGGGCGAGTTTCTGGGGGCTTACGATTTTGGCTGGGATTCGACGCCGGCCGTGTATCCCCACGATGGAACCTACTCGATTGTCATCAAGGACAACCACTATCCCGGCGGACTCTATTGCAGTTTTGCTGGAAACCCCATTTGTAAGCCACTCCCAGCCGGGCCATACGATATAACCCAGCTCAGCGCCGATCTTAAGCCGGAATGGAGTTTCAAGAACACGACCATCGATAAGAAGCATCGCCACGGTTATGAGTGGTGCATCAACGCTCCGGCGATCGATGCGAAAGGAGTGGTTTACGTTAACAGTGAAGATGGGCACGTGTATGTTCTCGGGCCGGGTGGAAAGTTGCAGTCGAAGCTCTTTCTGCAACTGGCGCTGGGTGCGGCTTACACTCCGTTGTCGCTTGGACCGGATGGCAAGATCTACACTCAGAATGACGGCGAGCTTTTTGTCGTGGGTCAGTGAGGCTGGGATAGTCGTAAGTAAGGTGGAGTAAGGATGAGGAAGCGCGCGGGTGCGGGAGTTCGTGTTACTACTGTCATCTGTCTGTGTTTTGCGTTCGCGGCGCATGCACAGACAGAGGCTCCGAATGCGGTCCAGAAAGGCGTGGCTGTGGCTACACATGCTCGGGGAACGTTTGAAGTGAAGTTGAATCCGCAGCCTCCGGATGACAAGGCTGAGGGTTCAACTCTCGGCAGGATGTCGATCGAGAAGCAGTTCCACGGCGATTTCGAGGGTACCAGCACAGGCCAGATGTTGACCGCTATGACCGACGTCAAGGGTTCGGCGGGGTATGTCGCAATCGAGCGGGTGACCGGAACGCTGCGTGGTCGCGAGTGGCAGCTTTGTGTTGCAGCACAGCAGCACGCTTTCAAAGGGCACGCCGCAACAATCGATCACCGTCGTGCCGGACTCGGGCACCGGACAGTTGATTGGCCTGACCGGCAAAATGACGATTACGATTGCGGATGGAAAGCATTCGTACGACTTCGAGTACACGCTGCCCTAGACGCCCTCGTAAATTGTAGCCGTTGCGCACCTCGGTGCGGGCGCTCTCGTCTGCCCGGAGGAGTGAAGCCCGCTATGATCGTTCGGCTCGCTTTACTCGCTGCCCGGACGAGGCGTCCGGGCCTACGTGTTTGTTCGCTACGCAATCCCTTTGAGAACGACTAAACTAGTTGGTTGGGATCTACGTTGCAGGAAGGCAATCTCCTATGAACAGCTATGGCAGCCGTTCCGCTCTTCGTGTTACTGGCCACGAGTACGAGATCTATCGCATTGACGCGCTCGACAAGCAGGGTATTTCGACCGCGCATCTTCCGTTCTCATTGCGCATTCTTCTGGAGAATTTGCTGCGCACCGAAGATGGCCGAAGTGTGACCAAGGAAGACATTCGTGCGCTGGCGGCGTGGAACAGCAAGTCGAAGCCGGACAAGGAAATCGCGTTTACGCCGAGCCGCGTTTTGATGCAGGACTTTACCGGAGTGCCGGCTGTGGTCGATCTCGCCGCCATGCGCGATGCTATGAAACTACTTTCGGGCGATCCTGCTTTGATTAATCCGTTGCAGCCTGCTGAGCTGGTTATTGACCACTCGGTGCAGGTGGATGAATTCGGCACTCCGCAAGCATTCCAGCTGAATGCGGAACTTGAGTTCCTGCGCAACAAGGAACGTTATGGATTCCTGCGCTGGGGGCAGACGGCTTTCCGGAATCTGGCGATTGTTCCGCCTGACACCGGGATCGTGCATCAGGTCAATCTCGAATTTCTGGCGCGGGTTGTTTATGTGCAGGAGTTGAACGGGAAGCGCGTGGCTTATCCGGATACGCTGGTGGGCACCGACTCGCATACGACGATGATTAACGGTCTGGGTGTGCTGGGCTGGGGCGTGGGTGGAATTGAAGCTGAGGCGGCGATGCTGGGGCAGGCTGTGTCCATGCTAATTCCGCAAGTGGTGGGCGTGAAGCTGACGGGCAAACTGCGCGAGGGTGCCACGGCGACCGATCTGGTGCTGACCGTTACCGAGATGTTGCGTAAGCATGGTGTGGTTGGGAAGTTTGTCGAGTATTTTGGGCCTGGCCTGCAGGAACTGCCTTTGGCCGACCGGGCCACCATCGCCAATATGTCCCCGGAATACGGCGCGACCTGCGGCATCTTCCCGGTTGATAAAGAGACCCTTACTTACTTGCGGCTGACCGGACGTACCGAGGAACAGATCGCGTTGGTCGAGGCGTACTGCCGCGAACAGGGATTGTTTCACGACGAGAAGACGCCGGAGGCGCAATATTCCGAGTTGCTGGCTCTTGATTTGGGGACGGTGGAATCCAGCTTGGCTGGTCCAAAGCGTCCACAGGATCGTGTGCCGCTGCCGAAGGCCCGGGAGTCGTTTGAACAGGCTTTGCCTTCGTTGATCAAGCCTGGAAAGGGCGGGGCGAAACCGGCGGCAGCGACTACGGGCAATGGACATCTTCATCACGGCAGCGTCGTGATCGCCGCCATCACGAGTTGCACGAACACTTCCAATCCTTCGGTGATGGTGGCTGCTGGCTTGGTCGCGAAGAAGGCAGTCGAGCGGGGGTTGCAGGTTCCATCGTGGGTGAAGACTTCGCTGGCGCCGGGGTCGAAAGTGGTGCGCGATTATTTGGAGCGGGCTGGGCTGACTCCGTATTTGGAGAAGTTGAAGTTTCACATTGTGGGCTACGGTTGCACAACCTGCATTGGAAACTCGGGGCCGCTCGCGGAAGAGATTTCGAAGGCGATTGACGAACAGAATCTGGTGGTGGCGTCGGTGCTCTCCGGCAATCGCAACTTCGAGGGGCGGATCAATCCTGATGTTCGCGCCAATTATTTAATGTCACCGCCGCTGGTGGTGGCGTTTGCGCTGGCGGGTCGCATCGACATCGACTTGCGTAAGGACGCGATTGCGAACGACAAGCAAGGCAAGCCGGTTTATTTGGCGGATATTTGGCCGTCGCGCAGTGAAGTGGACGAGGCGGTCAGGCAATCGATTTCGGCCGACATGTTCCGGCGCAGCTATGCCGAGGTTTATCACGGGGACGAGCGCTGGCGCGGATTGCCCGTGCCTAAGGGCGAAACCTACGCGTGGGATAAAGATTCGACTTACATCCGGCGCGCGCCTTACTTCGATGGCATGACGCTGAAGCCAACGGCGGTGGATGACATCCGGAATGCGCGGGTGTTGGCCGTGCTTGGTGACAGCGTTACTACCGATCACATTTCGCCGGCGGGGTCTATTAAGAAGGATAGTCCGGCGGGGAAATATTTGATTGAGCATGGCGTAAAACTTTCTGATTTCAATTCCTATGGCTCGCGGCGCGGGAACCACGAGGTGATGGTGCGCGGGACATTCGCTAATGTACGCTTGCGCAATAAGATGGTTCCCAACCTCGAAGGTGGATTCACGCGTCACCTGCCGGATGGGGCGGAGATGAGTATTTTTGAAGCGTCGGAAAAGTACATCGCGGAGAAAGTTTCTCTGGTGATCCTCGCGGGTAAAGAGTACGGTTCTGGTTCATCGCGCGACTGGGCCGCCAAGGGTCCGCTGTTGCTTGGAGTGCGTGCGGTGATCGCAGAAAGTTACGAGCGCATTCACCGTTCCAATCTGGTTGGGATGGGCATCCTGGCTTTGCAATTTCTCGCCGGCGAGACCGCGCAGTCGCTGGGATTGACGGGTGAGGAGGTCTTCGAGATCACTGGCATTCGTGATCTGATTGGGAGCTTTGCGCCGGGGCGGCAGGTGAAGGTGCGGGCTAGTGCCGGCGGCAAGACGACCGAGTTCAAGGCGCTGGTGCGAATCGATACGCCACAGGAGGCGCAGTACTACGCGAACGGCGGAATTTTGCAATTCGTGTTGCGACAGTTGTTATCCACGAAGCCGGCTGCTGTACACGCGTAACGCCCGTTATCGGTGGTCGTCGGTTGGCACAATTCCGGCCGAGTTTCACTCGGCCCGACTGCCGGCGGCGGCCGTCTCCACGTGATTCTCGCGGGCAAGCAGGAAGGTGGAGATGAGCGACCATCTCTCGAAACGGGCCCAAGTCCTCAGCGCGATTCTGCGCAATATTAACGACGGAAACTATGAAAAGGTAGGGGATACCTGGTCTTTCGGCGCGGGCCGACCTGCTTCTGCTGATCATGCCAACCAGGACGAGGCCGTCTTCTTGAAGATGCGACATCTGGTTTACGACCACGTGGCGCGTACCGTCGCCATTGAGCGGACTTCGCTGTCGAGCCCGCCTACGGTGGACTCGCTGGCGGACGAGTTCAAGAAGTTGATGAATGAACTCTCGCCGAAGACTCGCGAAGCTTTGGGCGAGGCGTTTGCTCCGATTGCGGCCGGACAGGAGTCGCGGCTTCCTGACGCCGTTCCTGAGGCCACGGGCCAACTCGACGCGCTCGATCGCTACTACGCTAACGAGATTCTGCAGAAGCTGGAGGGAATTGTTTCACGGGCTTCGGCGCTGGGGCGCATAGACCTGGAAATTGTGCCCAACCGAAGAGTCCAGTTTCTGTTTGAGGAGGCGCATCGTTGTTATCTTTATGGTTTCCACTTAGCTTGTGCGGTATTCTGCCGCGCCATTTTGGAGGGGGCGCTCAAAGAAGTCGCCGATCCCGAGAGCGAGACCAATCAATCGATTCACGACATGATTGCATTGGCTGTGGAGAAACGGCTTCTTACCGAGGATCGTCCGCGTTGCGCCCGCGAAGTGGGCAAGGCCGGTAACCGGGCGATTCATGATCCGGAGATGTTTGACCGGGATTATTCCGCGGAACAGGTTGAAGAAATTTTGACCAATACGCGGAAGGTCTTGGAGGAATTGTATCGGCTGCCGGCTTGATTTAACCACAGAGTCACAGAGACACAGAGAAAACTATCGCATTTCTACAGCACACAATTCTTGGACCTTCCGATTTTGAGCAATCGGGCTGGCACTTTTGTTCATTTCTCCTTGTCTCCGTGGTGCCTAGAAGGTTTTCGCCGAGTCGAGCAGGATTGTTACGGGACCATCGTTCACCAGTTCCACCTGCATCATTTCCTGGAAGCGGCCCGTATGGCAGGACAGGCCGGTGGCGCGGATGCGTTGCACGAAATATTCGTAGAGTTGACGGGCGTGGTCGGGCGGGGCTGCGGCGTCGAAGGATGGGCGTTTGCCGCGGCGGACGTCGCCGTAGAGCGTGAACTGGGAGACGACCAGGATTTGACCTCCAACTGCTACGGTATCGAGATTCATTTTTCCGTTCTCGTCTTCGAAGATACGCAATCCTGCAATTTTGTCGGCCAGATAGTCGGCGTCGGCTTCGGTGTCTACGTGGGTTACTCCTAGGAGAACCAGGAGACCGCGGCCGATCTTGCCCACGATCTCTTGTTCTACTTTGACCTGGGCACGGCTGACACGTTGTACGACAGCGCGCATAGAGGCAGTTTCCAGTTTCTTGGTCCGACTTTCAAGCAGCCTCACCACTGCCGAGCTTCGCTCGGCTGGACGGGTCTTCGGCCTCGTGCAGGAAAAGCTCCGACGCCATCACCGAAATCCACGGCACAAGTCCGCTCTAACGGGCGAGGACGTCCGTGCACACCGGCGACGTTGACCCCGGCATCCGCATGCGGTTAGGATTCTTGTGGGTCTTCTTTAGAGTCGACCGCAGTCGGGTTGGGTTGCGGCGGGACTCGCCTTTACAGCGATTCGTGCTGGCCAGTACACTACTCGTTCCCTTTTTTCATTCTTTGGGAGGTGGATTACTATGGCCGCAGGAGACAAATTGAAAGAGACGACGGAAAAAGTAAAGCAGATTATCAGCGAGCAGTTGGGAGTCGACGAAGCTGAGGTAACGCCCAGCGCTTCGTTCGTGGACGATTTAGGGGCCGATTCGCTGGACCAGGTGGAACTGGTGATGGCGCTCGAAGAGGCATTCGATCTGGAGATTCCAGATGAAGATGCGGAGAAGATCCGCTCGGTGCAGGATGCGATCGACTACATCGATAAGCATGCCAAAGTGGCCAAATAAGTTGCGCGTCTTCAGTGGAGGCCGGGCGTTCGTGCCCGGCTGGACGGGCGAGACGCCCGGCCTCCATCAAAGTTTCGTCCATATACGCAACCGCAAGGAGAACGCATGGCAGCCGTTGACGAAAAGGTAAAACAGATTATTGTGGAGCAACTGGGAGTGGATGAGGGCGAAGTAACGCAGAATGCCTCGTTCGTGGATGATCTGGGAGCCGACTCTCTGGACACCGTGGAACTGGTGATGGCTTTTGAAGAGGCCTTCGAGATCGAGATTCCCGACGAGGACGCCGAGAAGATCCGCACGGTGCAGGATGCGGTGGATTATATCGGCAAACACGCGAAAGGCGGGAAGTAGTTGGCAAGACGGGTCGTAGTTACTGGTATTGGCCTGATCTGCGGGGTGGGCAACACCACGGAAGAGATTTGGCGAAACCTGCTCGCAGGCAAGAGCGGCGTCGCCCGCATCACTCACTTCGATGCCACACAGTTTGCTTGCCAGATCGCGGCTGAAGTCAAGAATTTCGATCCGCTGCAATTTGTCGAAAAAAAAGAACTGAAAAAGATGGGCCGCTTTATCTATCTGGCCCTGGCCGCCGCGGATGAGGCCATGAAAGCCGCGGGCCTGCAGGTTACGGAGGAGATTGCGACCCGGACTGGGGTACACATCGGATCCGGAATTGGCGGGTTTGATGTGATTGAACGCGAGCATATCAATCTGCTCAATGGTGGTCCCCGAAAGATCTCGCCGTTCTTTATTCCCGCTTCGATCGTGAATCTCGCCGCGGGACACGTGAGCATCCGCTACCAGGCCAAGGGGCCGAACGAGGCCACTTGCACGGCTTGCACTTCGAGCGCGCACTCGATCGGAGATGCTTATAAGATCATCGCGCGTTGCGACGCCGAGGTCATGATCGCGGGCGGGACGGAAGCCGCGATTACTCCCATGGGCGTGGGTGGGTTTGCCGCCATGCGCGCGCTTTCGACGCGCAACGATGCTCCGGAAAAGGCCAGCCGTCCGTGGGATTCGGGACGCGATGGATTCGTGATTGGCGAGGGCGCAGGAATCCTTATTCTGGAAGAGCTGGAATTTGCCCGCCGCCGCGGAGTCAGGATTCTGGCTGAGGTTGTGGGTTACGGCATGAGCGGCGACGCTTACCACATCACCCAACCCGCGGAGAACGGCGACGGGGCTTATCGGGTAATGCTGAACACGCTTAACGATGCCAAAGTTCAGCCGCAAGATGTGGACTACATCAACGCCCACGGCACTTCGACGGATTTGGGCGACAAACTGGAGACCATCGCCATCAAGCGCGCATTCGGCGATCACGCGCGTAAGCTGGCGGTGAGTTCAACCAAGTCAATGACCGGGCATCTGCTCGGCGGCGCCGGCGGACTTGAGGCGGGCATCACGGTACTTGCGCTGCGCGACCAGATTTTGCCTCCGACTGCCAACCTGGAGAATCCCGATCCTGAGTGCGATCTCGACTACGTCCCCAACCACGCCAGGAAGGCGGAGGTGCAGTACGCCATGTCCAATTCGTTCGGCTTCGGCGGGACTAACGGCGCGCTGCTTTTCCGGCGCTGGACGGAGTAGCGGCTGATCGAAGTGGACTTCATAGCCGATAAGAACTTCGTTTCGCATTCATCGAACTACAGGTAATTCCTACATGATTTCCGCTTTTTCCCCCCTTGGAGGCATCCGATATTTCGGGCATCGTGGCGGTATGTCTACTGCTTGTGCCAGTTTGGCAAGGAACGTTAGGACGCCTCCGTCTGCCCTTGGTAATGCGACCTTAGTACTCGGGGCTTGGCCTTCTTCTCCTTTGCCAATGCCGATAGTGCAATACAGAATAGACTCTGGGGGAAGAACGCCGCTTCTAATGGACAAAACCTTGGGAACTGCCGTCCTGCCGCCGCTTAACAGCAAGAAGGCCTCGGCGCGGGTGGCTTTGGTCGACATGAAGGAACCCGCTAGAAGCACTCTATCGGAGTGCTTCCGGCAGTTTGGAATCGAGAGCGTCGCGTTGAATGGAAATGCGGCGGAACGCCTGAAGAAGGAGAAGTTCGAGGCCTGCGTGGTCAGGTTGGTGCCGGCGTCTCAGATGGTAATGGAGTCGGCGCGCACCTCGCCTTCGAACAGCCGGATCGTTTTGTATGCGGTTGGGGGCAGCGCGCAGGAAGCGATGGGGTATTCGAAGTACGGGATCAATGCGATTTTCCACGAGCCGCTCGAACGTCCTTCGGTGTTGAAGTTAGTGCGAGCCACGCAAATGCTCGTCTTACACGAGATGCGGCGCTACGTGCGCATTCCAGTGATCACGGAAATCGCCTTTGCTATGAGCGATGGCCGCAAGGTGACGGCAACCAGTGTTGAAATCAGTTCCGGGGGTATGTCCCTGCGTAGCGCAGAGGACATCGCAGTTGGGCAGTCGGGAGAGATTTCGTTCGCCTTGCTGACCTTGCCGCGGATATGGGTTCGCTGCGCCGTGACCTGGCGCAATCCGAACGGCAAAACCTTCGGCATCCGCTTCGACGCCCAGGACGACCGCCGGTTCCGAATCAAAGAGTGGATTGACGCTTATCTGGAAGGCAGCTGACACGGCGAAACATAACGTGATTGTCGATGAGAATCCGTGCCTAGGTTTTCTTCTCAGCTTTCTTAAGTAGCACTACGGCATTGGCGATCGCGGCATGATCGGTACTCAAGCCCTCGGGGGTTTTCGCTTTCAGGCCGACGCAGTCCACTGGCAGACCCAATAGTTCCGCGACGCGCTCCCGAATCGCAGCAGCGTGCGGACCGATCTTGGGCGCGGATAGAATCAGTGTGGCATCAACATTGACGATGGCATAACCCGCAACCCGCACTCGCTTCAAAGCCTCGTGCAGGAAAATCGCAGAGTCGGCCCCTTTCCACTTTGGATCGGATGGCGGAAATAAAGAACCAATATCAGGCGCAGCCAGGGCGCCGAGCAGAGCGTCCGTGAGCGCGTGCAAAAGCACGTCGCCGTCGGAGTGGCCGCCCAAACCTTCCGGATGAGGTAAAGTCACCCCGCCAATTTTGAGGGGAATGCCAGTTGTGAACTCGTGCGAGTCCCAGCCATAACCAATTCTCGTCGAAGGTCGTTGGTCGTTAGTCGTTGGCATCAATAGGATTTGCATTCTGTGCACTTACCTTTCAGGAAGAACTCTGCCAGCTCCATGTCCGCGGGAGCTGTGATCTTTATATTTCTTGGCGATCCCATAACGACGGCCACGGCGCGGCCGGAGCGCTCAACCAGGGCTGCTTCGTCGGTTCCTACGAAGCCGTCTGCCGCTGCCTCGTCGAAGGCCTTCTTGAGAACATCGTAGCGAAAGCCCTGCGGGGTTTGCGCGAGGACCACGCGCTCCCGCGGGAGGGTCGCTGTAATCAACGCGCCATCGGCTGTGCGTTCGACCTGCTTCACCGTATCTACCGCTGGCAGCCCGGCAATGGCCGCACCGTATTTCTGCGCAGCCTGGATTACGTTGTGAATAATTTCGTCGGTCACGAATGGACGCACGGCATCGTGCACCAGAACAATGTCGTCGTCGGCCGCGGAGACGGAACTGACGGCGTTCGCGACAGAATGCTGCCGATGATCGCCTCCCTCCACCAGATGAATCTTCTTCTGGCGAAAATCCTTCGCTTCTTTTTCCAGGCGGGCGCGAAAGCCTTCGATCTCATTCCCGCGCAGCGCAATATAAATCTCGGAGACTTCCGGACTCGCCGCAAACTTCCGCAAAGTGTGAATGAGGATGGGCGTGCCTCCTAGTTCGGTAAACTGCTTGGTCGCCCCGGGCTTCTTGTCCCTGGTGCCAGCGGCAGAAGCCATGCGCGTCCCCAAGCCTGCGGCCGGGATGATTACAACCACCTTCATAGCGGGCTGTAAGTATACGAGGGTGGGTGCTTCAGTTCAAATCAGATTGCGGGGTTGCGTATCATTGATCCACTTTTTCTGTTCGTGAGGTTGAAAGAAATTCGCGCGATGTTGGTGACGCGCCAATTCTCCTTACGGGATTGACCCTGGCCGCATTTGCTCGTATCGGGAATTTTTCCCTGCCAACCAAGGCCATACGGTGATCATCGATAAATCGCATCACGCCAAGTTACATGTGATCAGCAAGTTACGGTGAACGTCGCGAGAGCCACATGGCAATCAAGTTGCACAGCCAAGAACGGCAATAAGCGAAGCAGGCTCGGCTGGCGGGGGAGGACAAATTGAACAAGCATCGCTCCTGGCTCGTACTCATAACTTTGTGCGTCGCCCGCGCCCTCATAGTCGCTTTGGGGTTGGCCATTGTCTTCGCTGGCGCCGCAGTTGCATTCGCAGCCTCGAACAATGCAAGGCCGGCGGCAGCTCAGGAAACGGACAAACCGAGGGAACGAGTATTCGCCGGCTTAATTACCGACGAACATTGCGGAGCAAGGCATGACATGGATTCCGGCATGAATCCTACAGAATGCACGAAGATGTGTGTGCGGACCGGTTCCAAGTATGTGCTGGTAGTGGGCGAAAAAAGATACGCGCTGGTGGGAGGCGAAAACCAGTTCGACGATTTGGCCGGTCAGCGCGCGAACGTTGCTGGCATCCTCGACGGAAATACCATCAAAGTGAATTCGGTAAGTTCCGTACAGTGAATACCAGCCACTGATTTGCACGGATTCACGCGGATAAAACTGGAACCGCTGTTTCCCTACTCTACCGGTGCTGTCTTTTTTGGCTCTCCGTTGGGTATGGCGCTCGCTGTCGTCAATACCACCGCCGGTCGCGGCTCGGTACGGGCCATGGCGCGCTCATCCCACTTGCCGAAGATCATCTTCCCTGCCGTCGTTTGCAGCACCGAGGTCACGGAAATGTCGATGGTCTTACCAATCATTTTTCGCGCGTTATCCACGACCACCATGGTGCCATCGTCCAGGTAAGCGACGCCCTGGTTGTATTCCTTGCCTTCTTTCAGAATGAAGACCTTCATGGTCTCGCCTGGCAGCACGATCGGCTTCAGGGAGTTGGCCAGTTCATTGATGTTCAGGACCGCGACGCCTTGCAGTTGCGCCACTTTATTCAGATTGAAATCGTTGGTGATGATTTTGCCTTCGTAAAGCTTGGCCAGTTCAATCAGTTTCAAATCGACTTCGCGGACTGCGGGGAAATCGTCCTCGACGATTACGATCTGCACTGAGGCCATTTTCTGCAAACGCTGCAGGATGTCGAGGCCACGGCGTCCGCGATTGCGTTTGAGAGAATCAGCCGAATCGGCCACCAGTTGCAGTTCGCGCAGCACGAACTGTGGGGCCACGATCACGCCATCGAGAAAACCGGTTTCAGCGATATCGGCAATGCGTCCGTCGATAATGACGCTGGTGTCGAGAATCTTGTAGCTCTTTCTGGACTGCTTCTCGCCGCCGAAAATCCCGCCCAGCGCCGCCAGGTTAAGCAGATCGCCTTTGTTAGCGCCGACGATCAGGCCAACGTATGCCATCAAGAGCATAACCATGATCTGCAGAAAACTTTGGGTGTGCCCGGCAGGAATGCTGCTGCGGATCACCAGGGCAAAGAGATAGGCACCGAAAATGCCTAATACGCTGCCGATCGCGGCCCCGATCAGACGTTTCAGGCTGACCAGACGCAACCGCCACTCGAAGGTGACGATGATGACGCCAAGCAGCGCCCCTACTCCCGCGTCCAGCTTGGGTTCGAGACCGAAGGGCTGAATCAGGTAGCAAGTAACGGCAACAAAGACAACAAATAATAGACGAACCGCTATTAAGTCCACAGATCGACCTCCTCGGAACCCACGTGCCTAGAATCCAATTGAGTCCCGCACTGGCCGCCTGACTGCCAGATCTATTGCGACCAGTATCTAAATGCGGAGCCTATGAATAGAACCTGCTATGAAACACCAACTCCGCTTCCTGTCCAAAAATCGGACAAAGACATCTTACAAATATTCCAGAGGAAGTATATACCGGCGGGGAAGCCTCGGCGATTACGCAAGTCACAGCCGCATGTGACAGGCGAAACGACTGGAGTCGCCCAGGCAAGCTTGCTGGTAGACTGTCAGCCTATGAAAGCCATTGTCATCAGTCGGTTAGGTGGACCCGAAGTCCTCGAGATACGGGATGTTCCAGACCCCGCGCCGAATGGCGGGCACGAGTTGGTACGCGCGCAAGCCGTCGGGCTGAACTTCGCCGACATCATGACCGCGCAGGGCGGATACCCAGGTGCGCCGAAACCGCCGCTGGTGGCTGGACGGGAATTTTGTGGCGTTAGAGAAAGCGATGGGCGGCGCGTTATGGGCTATACCCAGTGGGGAGCGTTCGCTGAGCGGGTTGCCGCGCGCTCCGAGCTGTTGTGGCTGGTTCCCGAAAACTGGACCGCGGAGGAAGGTGCGGCGTTCCCGGTGAATTACTTTACGGCTTATTTTGCGTACTGGAAAGCGGGATTGGCCGGTGATGCAAAATCGACGGCTGGCGCAGCTCCGCGGGTTTTGATTCACGCAGTCGCCGGGGGCGTAGGAACGGCTGCAGTGCAGATCGGGAAATTGCTCGGCATCGAAATGTACGGGACGTCTTCTTCCGACGAGAAGCTCGCGCGAGTGAAAGAACTCGGTCTGCAGCACGGCATCGATTACAAGCAGCGCGATTACGAAGACGCGATTAAAGATCTGACTCACGGCGAGGGGGTCGACGCGGTTTTTGAAATGCTGGGTGGTGAGCACACTACGAAGAGCGTGCGCTGCCTGCGAGATTTCGGCCGGGTGATCGTGTACGGGAATGCAACTGGTAAAAAACCGGAGCTCGATACTCGAGTGCTGTATGCCAAGGGCGCAAGTGTGCACGGATTGTGGCTGACATATCTATCGGCTAAGCGCGAGTTGATGAACGATGCCTGGAAACAACTTTCCAGTTGGGCCTCGCAAGGGCACTTGCATCCCGTGATTGGACACGTGTTGCCGATGGAGCGTGCCGCCGGAGGGTATCGATTGTTATCCGAGGGAAAAAATTTTGGCAAGGTGATTCTGCAGATCGCCTGAAGAACAATGTAGGCGCGCGAGCGTCCTCGCTGGTGCAGGCAGCGGGATCAAGCCAAGAGCTCCTGTTCGCTTCCGACGCAGCGAGTCCATTAGCGGACACGCTGGTATTCCGCAAGCTGCGTTTCTCGCTTGGAATCAACGGATATTTTCCCTTCCATTGGAAGTGCGCGTGCAATGATCACTTCGAATGTCGTGAGCTGGTGTGAAATTTTGTGAACAGTCGTAAATTAAATCGCGCGTAGACAGAACAAAGGTGGCGTGTGTCGATACGCGCGTGCGCGCACTTGCTAACGATGCTCATTATGAAGCGTCCAACTTTGTGATTGCGAGTTGAAACGGAACGGAACTTCGCAACATCCAAAAACGTATATGCACAAGGTGGGAATAGAAATCCGGGAGGAAAGGTAGCCCACCCGGAGTAAAAAACAATTTCAGGGGTTAAGGGACTGGCTCAATCTCGGTTTGGCGGCCCAGGTGAGCGCAATCCCTGCAGCAGAGAGCTCGCGGTCTTGCGGCCACGCGCTTTCTCCTTAACCCCGCGGCAGCATTGTAAGGCTTTCGCGGAAAAACGCAAGTTTTTCGTGACAGGCTGAGTCCAAGCCGCCCAGAACCGGTTCCCGACGCTTTCGGGAAAGAAAAAGGAGTCTTATGAAATTCGCTAACTTTTCCAAGGGCTTGTTGCTGGGACTGGCTCTGCTACTGGCGACAAGCGCATTTGCGGCTGCTAACAAGGGTTCCATGCAGCTTCTGAATCCCGTTACTGTAAGCGGCAAGCAATTGCCCGCGGGAGATTACTCGGTGAAGTGGGACGGCAACGGCCCCAACGTTGAGTTGAATATTCTGAAAGGGAACAAGGTCGTTGCGACAACTCCAGCCCGGCTGATCGATTTGAGTCAAAAACCAAACGGCGACGCCGCCGTGGTGAAGAATAACGACGACGGCAGCAAATCGCTCTCCGAAATTCGCTTCGGCGGGAAGAGGTATGCGCTGGCGATTGGCCAGGAAACAGCGAGTATGGACAGCAGCGGCGGCAACAACAACAAGTAAGAGTCAGCTGATTTTGAGCGAGAAAACGGGGAGCTGTCAAGCTCCCCTTTTTTGTCCGTACGTGCTTTGCATCGGCGAAGCCGACACATTTATGGATTCGCTACCTTATCCAACTCCGCGTTGAGATGTACGCTGCTCCCGCCACTCACCTTCAGCTTCCGCTCCCAGTCTTTGAAACCTGTCTTTTTCACCGTGACGATGGGCTCGCCCTCGGCGACCTGTACATCCGAGGGCGTTTGCCAACGAAGCTGCCGTCCACTCCGATGTCTGCGCCTGGCGGGTCGGACTCCAACTGCAGTTGTCGCGGACATTGACCTCGCGCTTCCGTCGGGGGCTGCTGACGCGGCGCTTTGCGCTGGCACGATTAGGTCGGCGCAAGGGGCTGAAATTTCGCAATACTCCAGCCTCATGTCTCCATTCACGATACGCGGTGGACTCGGTCCCCTTCGGAATTGTGATGTCCTTGCCGTGCATGAACAGGAAAAAGGGCGCGGCAGGGAAGAAAACCAAGCTTGTCGCAACCATCCCGCCCACCATGCCGCCGGTGTGACCGCCGCCTTTGACATCCTGAACCGCACGTAATGCCGCTTTCTCGCCGCTAACCAGCTTCACGTAATCGATGTTGATGTCCAGTTTCCCGCCGCGAGCCATTCTCCTTTTGGCCTGAGCTTCAGTAACTGTCGCGAAGGCCAGTCCCCCTTTTGGAACGACCAGGGTGCCGTTTACGCCGATGTCATCCAGAACCTCAAAGTCCACAGTGTCGCCCATGTGGGCATCGGCAGAAGAAACCGTCCGATTGATCCGCAGCCTTACCGGCGTTCCTTCTTCGAGGACGAATCCTTTCGCTGAGGTAAAGTTCGTGGTCTGCGCGGCCTGCTGTTGGGTCGTTTGTAACGCCGGTTGTGCCATCGCGGAAGCCGGGTTTTGAGCCGGCGCACTTTGAGCTACCGACCCGCACGACAGAGATAGGAACGTAAGCCATACGGACAAACGCATTTTCACGGGCGACCTCCAGTTAACAGCAATTTTCAGAACGCTTACTTTGCCTGAGGCTCCAGCTCGGCCCTTATATTGACGCTACCCGCAGTAGCCTTAAGCTTCCGCTCCCACGACTTGAATCCAGTCTTGCTAACGGTAACAGTGTGGTCGCCGGGAGCAACCTCGATTTCGGATGGCGTGCTACCGACGAAGTTTCCATCGATTTCGATATCCGCTGCGTCGGGTATGGACGACACCCGCATGTGGACTTGTTCTGCGCGTGCGGGAACAGCGTTGGAGGCGACAGACGACGGCTGCAACGTTCTCGTTTGGTCGGCGGCGGGCTTGTCTTTCTTGATCTGCTCCGCGATTTCTACGACATGTTCCTTGCCATCGTCGTCGAGCACGTGCAGCTTTCTCTTATCAACGTAATACTTCACCTCACCGTTCACCGTGACATGGGCCGCCTTTGACCATCTCCAACGTATGCGCTCACGGGTGATATAAACCATGTCGTCGCCTTCGATAATCAGGTTCTCATACACCTTGTAGAGCGGTACATCCGACCCAGAGGACTCTGAAGAACTTGTACTTGAGTACGAGCCGTCAATGTTCGTTGTCGTGTTGTCGCCGATTGTGGTGCTACGGCCGGTGGCACTCACGCTACCGTTTGTCGTAGTGGAACTGTGGCTGCTGTGCTGAATCATCGCGAGGTATCGGGCCCGATTCGCGTCAACGATTTTTCCCACGAGCCATGGCGTAACGGAAGGGGTCGACGCTAGCATCATGCCGACAAGCGAAGGGGCGAGCAAAATTGTAAGTACGCATCTCTCGAATGTTCTCAGAGATGGCAGCCTGATGGGACAAAGACCTCCCTCCATCGGGTCCTCCAGATGGCATGCGACTTCTACTCGCAGACACTACAAGCTTATGTTTCGGGGGAAAGGGAAACATACTCCGAGGATTCCGGGGAGTCAAGCGATATCGTTAGACACAAAAAGGGAGCGCAGGCGCTCCCTTTTGTTACGTGAAGCTGAGACCGTCCTCAATACTTCGGCATTTTGGGATCTACGCGATCCGCCCAGGCCAGTATGCCACCGGCGAGATTGTGGACTTTCTTGAATCCCGCCTGTTGCAGGAAGGTCACTGCTTTCGCGCTGCGCACGCCGGAGCGGCAGTGGGCCACGATCTCGCGGCTGGAATCGAGTTCGTGTACTCGTTTCGGCAGATCGCCCAGCGGGATCAGATGGCCGTTGATGTTGCAGATTTGATATTCGTGCGGCTCGCGCACGTCGAGCACGAAAAGTTCTTCGCCCGCATCCAGACGCCGCTTGAGTTCTTCGACTTGTATTTCGGGAACGCTGGCTTCCACTGGTTTCTCCTGGCTTCTTTCTTCACCCCGGATTCCACAAAACTCGTTGTAGTCTATCAGTTTTGTGATGGTGCGATGCGTCCCGCAGGCCGGGCAAGCGGGATTCTTGCGCAGCTTGAGCTCGCGAAACTTCATGCCCAGCGCGTCAATCAACAGGAGCCGTCCGATGAGTGGGTCACCCTTGCCCAGGATCAGCTTGATGACCTCGGTCGCTTGAATGACGCCGACCAGCCCCGGCAGAATGCCCAGCACTCCACCTTCAGCGCATGATGGAACCAATCCCGGAGGCGGCGGATCGGAATACAAACAGCGATAGCATGGGCCATCCTTTGTGGCGAAGACGCTGGCCTGTCCTTCAAAACGGAAAATCGAGCCGTAAACATTGGGCTTGCCGGTGAGCACGCAGGCGTCGTTCACCAGGTAGCGCGTCGGAAAATTGTCGGTTCCGTCGGCAATGATGTCGAAGTCACGAAATAGTTCGAGCGCATTTTCGCTGCTCAACCGGGTCTCAAATTTTCGGATATTCAAAAACGGATTGATCGCCTTCAGCTTTTCGGCGGCGGAATCCAGTTTCTTGCGGCCCACGTCAGCCGTGGTGTGGATGATCTGGCGCTGCAGGTTGGTGTAGTCCACCACGTCGAAGTCCACGATGCCAAGCGTGCCCACGCCGGCCGCGCCCAGATAAAGCGCCAGCGGCGAACCCAGCCCGCCGGCGCCAATACACAGCACGCGCGCCGCCTTGAGCTTCTGCTGACCCTCCATGCCCACCTCGGGCATGATCAGGTGGCGCGAGTAGCGCAGAATCTCGTCATTGGTAAGAGTGGCGGCTTCGGGCTTGGTCTCGGTTGGTTTGACTTCTGTAATGGTGGCCATAAAACCTCGGTTCAGAAATGTTGATTTTTGGCGATTACGAGACGGACAACTAGAAACAACAACAGGACGGACAACAACAGCAGTCGCTGTGGCAGGGCATTCGAAGAGTGGTCCATCCGCGATTCATCAGTTCACCGGCCTCCGGCAATCGAAGGCACTATTGAAATAGTATCACTGTCCTTGATTGCAGTGGCTTCTTTTTGCAGATAGCGGACGTCTTCGTCGTTCAGATAGACATTCACAAAAGAACGCAGTTTGCCGTCGTCGGTGTAAAGATGCCGCCGCAGGTCAGGGTGCTTGGAAACCAGTCCGGACAAGGCTTCGGAGACGGTACCAGCTTTGACTTCGACCGTCGGCTGCTTGCCGGCATATTGGCGCAGGGGGGTGGGAATATTGATCTTCGTCATGGTGATAAAGGATGCCCAAAGAAGCCTGCCGGATTCAGCGTGTAGGGCGGACACTCGTGTCCGCCCTACACGTTCAAATTACTTCGACCTCTTCGTCCGCCAATTTCTTGTCGATTCTCGTCGCTGCCCGTCAGTTCGAACGAATTCGTCACCGTGGCGTTGCCTTTTTCCACGCTGGTAATTACATAGGAACAGCCAAGCCAGTGCGCCTCGGCCAGATCAGTCGGCGACCAGCGAGCGGGGTGGTCAGGATGCGAGTGATAGAAGCCGATAATGTCTTCTCCACGCTCGCGTCCCTGGCGCTGAATGCGTACCAGTTCGCGGGGATCGATGTGATAGCGATTCTGCGGCGAATCGGTGCGCGTGTTCCCGCAACGGGCAATGGAAGTAACCCGGCGGGCATCCCCGTTCATTTCGCCAAGTAGCACGCCGCAGCACTCGTGCGGATAAGTCTCCTCGCCGTGCCGGCGCAAGGATTCATAATTTGTGCGGTCGATTTTCAGCATAAACACCATTCACCACAGAGACACAGAGCCACAGAGAAAACCTTTTTTTTGTGTTTTTTTTCCTTTTTTCCTTTTTTCTCTGTGCCTCTGTGTCTCTGTGGTGAATGCCGTTATTCTTGCCAGAATCTCTCGCTAAGATATTTGTCGCCTGAGTCGCACAGAATGGTCACGAACACGGCGCGCTCGTTTTTCTTCAGTTGCCGCGCCAATTGCAGGCAGCCGACCACGGCCGCCGCCGCCGATATCCCCACCAGCAAGCCTTCCTCGCGAGCTAGACGCTTGGCCATGGCATAAGCGTCTTCGGTGGAAATGCCGAGGTCGGCGTCAGCCAGCGACGGATCATAAATTTTCGGAACGATGGCGCTGGCCATGTGCTTTGCGCCTTCGATTCCATGGAACGCCGAATCCGGCTGCAGCGAAATGCAGCGGATGCGCGGATTCAATTCCTTCAACCGCCGCGTCGTCCCCATGAAGGTCCCGCTCGTTCCTAACATCGAAACGAAGTGCGTGATGCGTCCTTCCGTCTGTTGCCAGATTTCGTTGGCGGTGCCATGGTAGTGAGCTTGCCAGTTGGCGTCGTTGGAATACTGGTCGGCGTAGTAATAGAGATCGGGATGCTTAGCAGCTAATTCACGCGCCATGCGGATGGCGCCGTCGGAACCATCCGCGGGATCGGTGTACAAAATGTTCGCGCCGTAAGCCTGCAAGATGCGCTTGCGTTCGACCGACACATTCTCGGGCATGCATAGTGTCACCGGAAATCCTTCGGCAGCGCCAATCATGGCGTAGGCAATTCCCGTGTTGCCGCTGGTCGAATCCAGCAGAATTTTACCGGATGTTAACTTGCCACTGGCCTGGGCTTGCGCCACGATGTTAGCTGCGGCGCGATCCTTGACCGAGCCTCCGGGATTGAGCCACTCCGCCTTGCCGAGAATTTCGACTCCGGGCAGATTGCCGGCGACGCGTGCCAGGCGAAGCAATGGCGTGTTGCCGATGCGATCGATGGTTCGCTGGCCCAAAGTGGGTTTGCCGGGCGGAACGCTGTCGTCCGGATGTGCCGGAGGACTGGGCACTTCCGCGATATTTGAAGGCGAGCGCTGCATAAATCTCAAACTTAAAGACCGTGACTTACGTAATGTCTCTTGGAGCCGAAATTAAGCGCCACAAACGGTTGATTAGATTATAAGAGAGACTGATTAGTTCCACCGAAGATGTGGGCTCGGCACCTTTTCCAAGAATCCGCATCTAACTTATAGCGAGAACGAAGGACGAAATGGCATCCACGGTAGAAGAACGGACTTACGAAGAGGCGCTGAATTGGTTTCGCGATCACGGCTTTGATCTGCTCGAAGCGCCGGGCACGCAAGCGCGCGTGTTCCTGAAGAAATATAACGTATCGGCCGCTATCCAGAAGAACGGTGACGACCACGTGAAGATATTTCGCTTATCCCGGCTATCTGATCGGCAGCGAAATTTCGAAGCTGGTGAACAAGGGATACCAGCAGTTCCTCAAAACCGCAAAGACCGAAGTTCCAGCTACCGCGGACCATCTCAAAGCTCTGCAACAATTCACCGAAGAATTAAAAGAAGGCCTGGGCCTGCCCACGCTGTACAACGAATCGCTCGGCACCGTGAGCGAGTCGTACCACTACGACCGCGTCGAAAATCGCGACAAGCCAGCTGCGGATCGGCCGAAACGTCCCTGGGAAAAGGCTGGGGTAATGGCAGCGGCCGCGAAAAAGGGCCGCGCATAACCCTTAACCTCATCACATCGCAACCTAAGTTGTGAGTGTGAAGACCTGGTTTGCGTCAGCCAACGGCCGAGTTCAGACGAGGCTCCGGACGATCTTGGTTGCTTGCTGTAGAACAGCGAAAAGCTCGCTTACGAAACCAGGATGTTATCCGGATTGTGGCAAACCCACGGCGTCGAAGTCCTCTTCGCCGGAGATCCAGCCGTCTTGGCCGTCGATCTTGACGTGGATCCAAACCTTACCAGGATCAGATACCCCAAAGCTGACATTCTCCTGGCCCGCGCTCCACGAAACAAAAACTTGCGCTTCAAGGTAGTCAATCTTCGAATCCGGCTTAACCACGACGTGCTTGGGAGTAAATCCATTTTCAGGTTCGGGAAATAGTCGTACGAAGGTCATTTCCTTCTCGCGGATTGGATCGGCCTCGATCTGGTAGCGGCACCCGGAGAGCCGGCCTTGGGCGCCCAAGCACGTCCACTCTGGGCGAACCTTTCCCTGAATCCAGTCGATAAGTACGCTGTAGATGATGCTGACATTCCCTGTCCACACCCGGAACTTCAGCACATCGTGCGATACAGACTGCAGTTGCTGTCCGTGGAACATCTGGCTTGGCTGATAGCTTTCAACCTTTTCTCCCAGGAACGCGCCATCGGTACGAAGATTCGGAGAGCTTGAAAGGTTCGGGTCGCCGGATGAATCCGCTCATGTTTCCGATTCATTGACCGGGCCGCGGCTGATACGACTGCGACAAGTTGCTGCGTCGTGCGTATCGGCCGCGACCGGACAATGGCTCTGGCGATTCTCCGCGACCTCCTTTCCTCACCGAATTCGTAAATCACATCAGCCAGCTCGCGCTCGTCGATGTGGTTTACCACTTGTTCGGCGGTCTCGCCGGACAGCGGGTTCATCCGCATGTCCAGCGGTCCTTCCGCCTGAAAACTGAATCCCCGCGCCGGGTCGCCAAGCTGCAAACTGCTCACTCCCAGATCCGCCAGGATGCCATCGATGGTCGCTGGTCGCTGGTCGTTCGCAAGTTCCGCGAATGATCCGTGAACCAGAGTGATCAGCGGCCAATCCAAACCCCGTCGTTGGTCGTTGGTCGTTGGTCGTTCGGAAATCGGTTCGCTAACGACTAACGACTGACGACTATCGACTGGCGCAAGATTTTTTTGCGCCACCGCCAGCGCCGCCGGATCCTTATCGAAGCCAATCAAATGTCCCGGTGCGCCGAGGCGTCTTGCGATTTCGTAACTGTGTCCGCCCAAGCCCACCGTGGCATCCAGATAAGTTCCGCCACGCTTTACGGCTAGAAAATCGATCGCTTCTTTTAAAAGAACCGGGACATGGCCAACCGGCCCATGCCCACCCCGCTCGGGGGTGTCTATTGAATCCGTGCCCACTGTTCGCCCGATGACTAGATGCCCAATTCGTCGAGGATCTTGATGTCTTCATCCGAGAAGGCTTGCTCTTTAATCTCCTTATCGAGCGCTTCCAGGTTCCTCACTTCCAGGTAGGTCAGATTGCCGAGCACTGCCACTTCGCCGCGAATTAGGCAATTAGTAG
>CAWISU010000019.1:0-18943 GCA_963838765.1 uncultured Acidobacteriota bacterium
GCCGCTGGATGGCCGCAGTCATGGTGGCAGGCGGCGTGGTACTACTGGCTGCGTAGTCAATGAACCCAGCCACAACACAGCTTTGAAAGGGCACGGCTTCAGCCGTGCCAGCCACCAGCTTTCATCACCTACGGATTGTCATCCCGACCGGAGCTTCTCATACCCGAAGGGGATGAGAAGCGGAGTGGAGGGTACCTGCTGTTTTCGTGCATGGATAAACAATGGATCGGGAAAGGGAAACAGAAGCCCCCGCGCGAGTGTTCGTCAGCCCCGGGGGACAGAAATCCGGGGATAGGAAGCTGTGAAGAAATCGATTTTTTGGGAAAAGACGAGTTTGTGGTCGAACCATTTTGCGGTTAGATGCCCTACAAGCGATCTTTTGCACTTGGTGATACATTTTCGATCGTCTGCAAAAAACTGAAATTTGATTTCTTCACAGCTTCCTGTTCTCCTGATTCTTCGGGCCCAGCGGCAACGTTCTTTCCAAATGGCAAGGCACGGTACTTCATGGGTACGACCTAAACCCCTTTGATTCGATTGCCTTTACTGTGCTCTCTTCTCGGGAAACAGCCTCAAAGCCCCTAGTTCTTTGCCTAAGTCTTTCCCAAATTTTCGGAGTACAATTCCGACCGGGAGGAAAGTCTTTGCCAACCGAATACGACAAACGACCTTGTTCACACAAGGGTTGCGACGGAACCCAAACCTATCGAACCAATGCCTCACCTCCGGGATCGCAGGCCGGAGTCAGCACGACAAGCGGAAAGATCGCATGGGTCAGCGAGGAACAGAGGCGGCCAGGGTGGAACTGTTCCAAGGTGCGGGAGCATTTTGATCCGGCCGGAGAAGAGTAGGATGACGCGCTACCTGTTCTTAGTGCTTCTCGTGGTCATGCCCATCGGTGGATTGACTCAACAGAAATCTGAGCCATCACCAACAGTTGAGCAGTGTCGATCCGACATTGACTCATGGCTCGTCGACCGATGGGAACCTCAGCCGTCTCTCATTCCTAAAAATTCAAGCTCGAACTGTCGAACTGGGAGCGTGCGGAGTAACGTACCATCAACTCCTTCGCTGGAAGGAAAATCCGAGTGACACTTCTCCTGGAAAAACATCAGACCTGGAGGCTCTCGAATCGATCTACGACGGAGAGACCAAACTGCGGTACTCATCCTTCATTGATCGGCATGGATTGCTCTCGCAATTCTACGAGGAGGACGAAGCTGGTAAGCGATAGTCTCAACAGGAGTAGCAATCGTGAACAATGTGAAGCAGGTTGTCAGAGTGACCAGCGATTCCCTGGAAACTTGCGGGGTGTGCGGGAATTTACCCGCTGCGCTGTCGAAGGAAATTGATGTTGCCGATTCCATCAACCACTATCTGAAGCACGGCTACAAGCTCTTGCATATCGGGACGGAAACATCGAAGGAAGATGGTGGTTTGTGGCACTCAACCGTAGCCGTTCTCGGCAAGGAATGAATTCGGTCTAAACGGAAATACGGGACGAAATACGGGGACAGACGGGACTGTCTCCTGACCTAGTGGGCCACTCCCACGTCCCGTCCGTAACGTTACGGACGGGACATATTTCTTGCTGCCATAATGCCTCGTCGTCCGATGGTGGTGACTTAGCTAGTCCTTATCCGGATGAGCATGGCGCCAATTCCAGTATTGCGACTGCTCTTTGTTGTTCGCCTTCGAGAATTCCTGAGGATTCCTGTGGTGTTCCGTCTGGTACTGCCCCCATGCCCGATTTTCGTTGTCATCCCAGTTGTGATAATCCTTGTGGCCCCGGTCGTAAACTCGATTTTGATTTTCTCGTGTTTCGGTCCTGCTGTTGACGCTGGTCGTCCCCTCGATGTTGGTCATCTTGCTGCGCGATGGCCACTGGTGAAGCGAGGGCGGCGGCTAGGAAAAAGGAAGTAAGGTAGCGATATCCCTGGTGCATGTTGTAGTCCTCCAAAGTCGGAATGTCCGCTTTCGCAATCGCGGTAGCCACAACCGTACGCCTACAGCCGATTGATTTATGTCTCAAACAGCTCATTTCGCATAGGGCCTGAGAAGCGCGCCACGCGTCCTGTCGCGTTCTTCGCGAAGAGCGGGGATTTTAGATTCCCAATTTGGGAACCAGCTTCGCAGCGCGTCCTTTTTAGTTGACCTCATCCCTCCTTAGCGATAATATGACCATATAAAGGTTATCTATAAGATAATCTGCGTTCTTTGACAATCTGACATGGGCGCAGCTCCGTGGACTTGCCTACTGCTGAGCCGGACCCACTATGGCGAAGCCGACTTCGTCCGACAATCGCTCTTGTCCCAAAATGGAACCCCGAGCGTCGCAGGACGAGCTTCTTAACTCCAATGTTTTGAATATTTTGCCTCTAACTACCTTAAGAACCATAGATCTACGAAGGCAAGAAAATTTCCGTCCCTTTGTTTTCTAGATTTTGCACGAAAACGAGCGTTTTTTTTAGACATAAATTGTGGCAGCGCTCAACACGACCACAATTTGGAGGGTACATCCTGCAATACGACGTGCCTTGCCCAGCGGATCATTGAGGAGTTTCGGGAAGCCTATCCAAACAGCCGCATAAATCCAGAAGCGGAGAGATCAGGCACAAGGAACGAGGGATTACCCATACCCGCGACTCGGGCCACAGATTCCGCCGCCATGTATCCGCTGCGGACCGCGCCTTCCATGGTGGCCGGCCATCCCGTCGCGGTCCAGTCTCCAGCGAGAAAAACTCGTGGCCACACCGTCTCGGGCCGAGGACGGTAAACATCGACTCCCGGCCGCGGCGAATAGGTGGCGTGCACTTCCTTGATCACCGTCGACTTCACCAGCTTCGCATCCCGTGCGCCGGGGAAAAACTCGCGCAGTTCGGCAAGCGCCAGTTCGATGATTTCCGCTTTCGACTTTTCGACCAGAGCTTTGGAGGAGCTCACGACCAGTTCCACGTAGCTGCCGTTCGCGTTTCGTCCCAGCAGTTTCGATTTGTGAAACATCCATTGAATCGTCCGGTCCAACAAAACGGCATGATCGAGATCGGTGATCTGGCGATCGAACCAGAGATGAATACCGGTGATGGGCGAGGTCTCGAATCGCGTCAGAACTTTTCGCAACGGCTCGGCGGCTGAAGTTTGCGGCAGCATGCGCGATAAAACATCAAAGGGCACGGCGAACACGACGAAGTCGAAGCTGGCTTCCTCGCCCGACACTAACAGTTTCACCTTGTCGGGCTCGGTCAGAAAAAACTCCACGCTGCAGCGGAATCGGATTTCGCCGCCATGTGTAGTGATGTAGTCGCCAGCGACGCTGTAAAGTTCGGTCAGAGGAACGGTCGGCACGCCCATGCGCCCAGCAGCAGCGGACTTCATAAAAGATTCTCGCACTACCTGCGCTGCATACGGCACCGACATGCGGTCAAGATCTTCGTTCAAAGCGCTGACTAGCACCGGCTTCCAGAAGCGCTCGATGGCTGGCTTGGTTTGTGCATGGCGGCGCAGCCATGCAAGAAAGGTTTCCCCGTCGTCTCGTGGCGTAGCGGGCGCCAGAGCCGTCATGGCCATACCAATAGCAAGCTTGTCGGACAAATCCAGACAAGCCGCGCACAGGAAAGCAGGGGCGTTGTGAAAAGGCGCAGGCAGCCTCGATGGCTCAATCACGGAAGCGCGGCCACCCGGCTCGAGGAAAGTCAGCCGCTCGTACCAGCGGATCTTATTCTCGACACCCAGCCGTTCGTAGAACTGGATCAGGTTGGTGCAGCATCCGAGCAGCACGTGCTGGCAATTGTCCACCACTTCCCCGGTACCGGGATGCTGATAAGAAGAAGCGCGACCGCCGAGATAAGGGCGGCGCTCAAAGAGGGTCACGCGAAAGCCGCTGCCAGCAAGGGCGCAGCCAGCGGCGAGACCCGCCAATCCGCCTCCCACCACGGCGACTCGGGAACTTTGCGGCGGGCGATGGTTCATCAGGAAAGACGTTTCAGGAAGCCCTTAGCCAGAATGCCGAGCTTCTCGCGCACGGTGAGGCTGACCTTGCCGCTGAAAACGTCATATTCGCGGAGCGCAATTTTGTCGAGCAACCGCTGGTAAATGGCAATGAGCACCCAAAGCGCCGGCTGGCTGTCTTCTTCGACGAGCGGAATAAGTTCCTCTCCAGCCCGGTAATACTCGCGCGCTCGGTCGGCTTCCATTGCCAACAGCGGACGGAAGATTGCTGGATCGGTTACGGAGTTCAATGCAGAAAGCGGAATGCCGAACTTGTCCAGATCCTCTTCCGGCAAGTAAACGCGGCCCATGCCTGCGTCTTCTTTGACGTCGCGAATGATGTTCGTGAGCTGGAATGCCAGCCCCAACCGCTCGGCCAGCGGCTCCGCGGCAGGATCGCGATAACCGAACACATGAATGCAAACCAAGCCGACGACCGACGCCACTCGATAGCAATATTGGTAGAGGTCGTCAAAAGTCCGGTAGTGAACGCTAAGCTCGTGTGGTGCGGGCGACTCGCCCGCGTCTGCGCCCGCAACTCCCTCGACATCCATCGCCGTGCCATAGGCCAACTGATCGAGCAGGCCAATGCGAATGTTGTAACGGCGCTGTGCGTCGGTTAAAGCCAAGAGTACGGGCTCGTCGGTTGGCTCGCCGGATTCGGCGCGATGAAACGCATCCAGCCACGCGGTGAGTTTCTGCCGCCGATCATATTGTGAGAGGGAGTTATCGTCGGCAATGTCGTCGCACCGCCGCATGAAGGCGTAGACCGCGCATAACGCCTGACGTTTGGCCCGCGGCAGTACCAGAAACGCATAGTAGAAGTTCTTGGCCGCCGAACGCGTGATGCTGCGGCAAACCGAGTACGCAACCGCCAGCTGTGATTCCGTGGGCACGAAGGGTGTGGGAGCTGGCTGCACCGCCGTACTCATACCCTTTTTCCCCGGAGGAATTTTGCCCAGGCGGCACGTGCTACCAACGCTAGTTTGCGTGATTTGGAAATCGACGGACGCCGGCCCAGCACGTTGTATCCCTGGCCCTCGATGGCATTCAGAATCTCCTGCCCGCCCCGGCTGAACAATTCAATGTCAATGGCCAGCTCGCGATCCACTTTCTTAATCAACGGCAAACCTTGGCGGAACCAATCCCGGGCGCGCTGCACCTCGAAGCGCATCATGTCGCAAAACGCGGAAGTGTTACGTTGCGCCGCAATGTCATCCTCCGTGACGCCGAAGCGGCGCAGGTCTTCGAGAGGAAGATAGATTCGTCCGTTCGCATAATCGACGCTTACGTCCTGCCAGAAATTCGCCAGTTGCAGCGCGGTGCAGGTGAAATCGGAAAGCGCCTGCCTCTCCGAATCGCGGTAGCCGCACACATAAAGGACGAGGTGCCCAACGGGATTGGCCGAGTAACGGCAATAACTGAGAACATCCGCAACCGTGGAGTAGCGCGAAATCCTCTGATCCTGGCGAAATGCAGTTAACAGGTCGACAAAAGTCTGCTTCGGAATTTCGCACTTGCGAACCGTTTCCCCCAAAGCGACGAGTACCGGATGCCGCGGGCTTCCGGAGTAGCAAGCATCGAGCTCGGTCTCCCACTGATCGAGCAATTGCAACGACGCCGTGTGATCTCCTACCTCATCACCTAAATCATCCGAGATGCGGCAATAAGCATAGACATTGAAAAAATCCTGCCGCAGCCTCTGAGGAAGAAACCAGGTCGCAACCGAGAAATTCTCGTAATGGGTGCGGGCCAAACGACGGCAGTACTCTTGCGACTGAGCCAGCGTCGGAGCTTCTTCTGGGATAGCGTACTCGGGCGGAAGACTGCTCCACCCCGGCAAGCTAGAGTAAATAGTTGCAGTCCGGGAGTCGCTGGCAATCGATGACATGGTCAGTTCGGTCGATGCAGGCGCGGGCGTCCGCGCCCGTGCGGCTATCAGAAAATCTTCAATGCCCGGGAATGATCGCGGTCTTGATATCGCCGTTGCGGTTCAGCATGTGATGGAACACCTGCTTCAGCGAGGACAGCGGCGCTTCACCAGTAATGTAATCCGTGGAACGAATCTTCTTCTCGGCAATCAGAGCGAACGCTCTGCGCACAGTCTCTGGCGTGTGATGGAAGGTCGCTTTCAGCGTGACCTCCGAGTAGTGCAGCCGGTTGGTATCGAGTTGCACCTTAGTGCCGCTGGCGCATCCGCCAAAGAAGTTCACCGTCCCGCCCTTGCGCACCATGTCGATGGCCATCTCCCAGGCTTCGGGACGTCCCACGGCTTCGATGACTACATCGCTGCCGCGCGTTTCCGGCGAAAGTCTCCGCACCGCTTCCACCGGATCTTTCACCTTAGTGATCTGCACTACTTCATCCGCGCCCATGTGCTTCGCGGCCTGAACTTGAGAATCGCGTTTGACCACGGAAATCACATTGCAGCCGACGGCTTTCGCCACCTGCACGAACATCAAGCCGATGGGGCCGCCTCCGACCACTGTAACCGTATCGCCAATCTCCACGCCGGTTTCGTGGAGGCCGCGAAGCACGCAAGCCAGGGGTTCAACCATCGCGGCTTCTTCGTAGCTCACATCCGGCGGAATCGCCAGCATGTTGATCTCGACAATTCGTCGCGGGATGCGAATGTACTCGGCGTAAGCTCCATTGTTGAACAACAAATCTTCGCAAAGATTGGCCTGATGTTTCGAGCAATAAAAACACATCTGGCAGGGCGCGGAGTTCAATGCCACCACCCGCATCCCTTTTTTGAATGCGCGAACGCCGGGACCAACTTCCTCGATCACTCCGGCCAGTTCATGTCCGAACAACGCCGGAGGAACGATCATGCGGGCATGGTACCCACGCTGATACACCTTCAGGTCGGTGCCGCAAGTCAGAGCGACCTGCACCTTCACCAACACTTCGCCCTCGCCTACGCGCGGGATGGGAACTCTTTCGATTTTTACGTCCTCTTTGCCATAGAGGACGGCTGCTGTCATCTTTCCATTCACTCGCTATTTCCTTCCCACGAACTGCCCGCTTGAATCACGATCTTCATCGAGTCCGGCTGTGGATGCGCCGCCAGTTGCAAACCTTCGACACTTTTCGACAAAGAAAAGCGGTGACTAATCAAGCGTTCCAAATCCATCTCGCGACCCATTACGAAGCGAACCGAAGCGTCCTGTAAATCAACCGACGCGCTATAGGATCCCAGCAATGTTTTCTCCTCCACGCAGATCGTGGCAGGATCAATCGTGGCGTCTCCGTGAGCCGTCTGTGCAAAAAGCAAAACCCGGCCCCCCGGACGCACTGCATTCATGGCAGTCCGTATCAGGCCGTTACCACCTACGGCAACAATGGCCGCGTCGGCGCCCCGACCCTCTGTCTGCTCCCGCACCGTCTTCACTGTATCGGCGCGCGAAGCATCGATCCCATACTCTAATCCGAAGGTTGTAGATATTGTAAGCCTCTGGGGATACAAATCGGAAGTCATTACCACGGCCCCTGACCTTTTGGCTAATGTACTCAATATGATGCCGATGGGTCCTTGTCCAATTACTAGAACACTTTCGCCGGGCAGAAGTCGCAGCGCCTCAATCCCCTTCATGCAGGTATTCACCGGCTCCACAAAGCAAGCTTGTTCGAACGAGACTTCATCGGGGATGCGAACGGTACCATGATCAACGATCCAATCCATCACCCGAACATACTCGGCGAAGCCGCCGCCTGATGGCTCGAAACCCGCGGTGCAGCCAACTTTCTTGTAGGTGTCGCACTGGGCAAAAGTCTTATGGCGGCAGTAGAAGCACTCACCGCACGGAATGTGATGGAATACGACGACGCGATCGCCCGGCTTGAACTGTCTGACCGCAGGGCCGGCCGCCGCGACTACACCGGATGTCTCGTGTCCGAAAATGCGTGGAGCGGAATGGGAGCCGCTGGCAATTTTCTTGAGATCGGTTCCGCAGATGCCGCAGGTGTGCACTCTTACCAGCAACTCCCCCGGACCGATCTTCGGCACCGGGACGGTCTCCACCCGAACGTCGTTCACGCCTCGGTAAACCGCTGCCCTCATGGTAGTCGGAATCGCCTGCCTCGTCTGCTCGATGGTAAATTGTCCCGCGATTGCCATGAATTAGTTAATCGCTTTCGATGTTGGATGCAATTCCGGCCCCGAGACCAGTGGTTTCCTTACTTCCCGAATATATCGATCGAGCTCAGCGCACAATGCCCTGGATGCTTTTGCGCCATTTCTGCCAAGTTTGAATACCCATGGCCAAAGCCACGGGCGGCCTGCGGCAAAAATCAGGAATCGCGTGGTCCGAAATTGACCCCTCCCGTTGATGAAACGGTCCATCGCTGGCATCGCAAAGTCACTCTCATCCGAGATGACCTTGACTGCCATAAAGCGCACGCCCCGCGCTTGCGCGCCGCGCGCCACCGCGGCTGCTTCCATATCTACCGCCTGGGCGCCGTAAGACTTTGCTAGCCGCGTCTTTTCTTCCGCGCCGGCAATAGCAGCAACGCTGACTAAGACGCCATCGCCAGTAGCCGTTTCTACGCTGCTGCCATCCCTGATGTCAATGACGCGGCCAGGTGAAAATATCTCGCCCACCTTCAGGGCTGAATCGAGCGCCCCCGCGAAGCCCACCGATTGCACAACCTCAGGCTGGTACTGGGCAATCACGGCTTCAGTCGCACGCCGAGCAGCTTCCGCTCCGATGCCACCGCACACCAGCACAACCGCTCCACTTTCGAAGAACGTAAAACGGCGGCCTTCGTATTCTCGTTCCACCCTGCGCCAGCGCTTTACCAGTGGATGCACCTCACGCTCGAGAGCAGCAACCATCGCGACTTTGGCCGAAGTGGGCATCTGCTCGTGTGGGGACCGGTCTTCGACCCGTACAATCACGTAGCTTCGGACGCCTGATCCGGAGCGAGCGCAGCTCGCATGGCATTCGTCACAGAGCTCCGGCGCTCCGCGCCTAGGCGGGCGAGGGCGTCCCCCCCTGCGTGTTTTTGCGCCGTACGTCAGCCTCGCGCGGCATAGCCGTTCGCCTGAAACCACTCGACCGCTCGCCGTAATGCGTCATCCACCGGAACCGTTTTCCATCCCAGTTCACGCTCGGCCTTGGCGCACGAGACAAACATCTTTTTCCGTCCCATGCGAACCGCGTCAATAGTTGCCCGCGGCTCCCGGCCCAGAATACGCCCTGTAACAACCTCGTCCACCACCCCGGTCGCCAGCGCCAACACGTAGGGCACCCTCACCTTGGGCGACGGGAGTCCTGTAATTGCCGCGAGTTTGTCCAGAATCTGCTTCAACGTCAGATTCTCTCCGCCCAGAATATAACGCTCGCCGCTTCTTCCCTTCTCCAGCGCGGCCACGTGGCCTCGCGCGCATTCCCTGACGTCCACCAGATTCAACCCTGTATCCACATACGCGGGAAACCTCTTTTTCAGAAAGTCGACAACAATGCGTCCCGTAGGGGTTGGCTTAATGTCCTGTTCGCCAACCGGCGTACTGGGATTGACCACCACAACGTCCATTCCGCCGCGTCCCGCCTCCAGTGCCACTTCCTCCGCCATGAATTTCGATCGCTTGTAGTGCCCGATCATATTCTCAAGCGAAACTGGAAAATCCTCGTCCGCCGGACGGCCGTTCGTAGTGAATCCCATGGTCGCGACACTGGACGTGTAAACCACGCGCCGTACATGATTCTTCCGCGCAGCATTCAGACACAGCTCGCGTACCTTCCACATTGGCACGATACATCTGCTCCGGTTCACGCACCCAAAGCCGGTAGTCGGCGGCCACGTGAAATACGACGTCACACCCTGCCATCGACTTCTCAATGGAGGCCGGATCGCGTAGATCGCCGACCACCCGATCCGCGTTCAAAGCCTGAATGTTTCTCGGATCGCTGCTGGAACGAATCAGCAGCCGCAGATCGGCACCCTGCTCGGCCAATACCCGGGCCACGTGACTACCCACGAAACCGGTTGCGCCAGTGACGAAAACCAGCATTTAGCAATTGGCAATTAGCACTTAGCATTTAGCATTTAGCAATTAGCATTCAGTTGGCGCACTGCATTGTCCAAGCTTCAGCCAGGCACGAAAGACGGCTAGGGCGGCAATAGCTGACTGCCAAGTGCTGATTGCCAAGTGCTAACTGCTTCTATTCCAGCTTCTCCGGCTGCAACGAAATATCCTTTTCGCCTGCCGCTTTCTTTTCCCAGTAGTGACGCACCCAGTTTTCCCAACTCTTGCCCGCTGCCATATCGCGCCCAGTAAAAGCCAGGGCAGCAATTTCTGCGTAGGAAATTTTTATTCTGGGAGAGCCGTCTTTCGGCAACACTCGCACGAAGCTGTCGGCGAGGCCGCTTCCATGACTGCGATCGAAAATGTAGCCTTCAATCTTCGTGCCATCTTTCCGTGCGATTGAAACATCGCCGCGATAATCGAACGCCTGCTCCAGTGCCGTGCGCACGTCTTTTTCATTCGCCAGGGACGGAACCGATCCCTCGAGATTTTCGTGAGCCGTTCCCGGCGCGAGTTCCAGCGAGTCCGGATCCACCGAGGCGGAAGGTCCGTGTCCAGATTCCCGGCCGCTCAAACTCGCGTCTCCTCGCCCACGGGCGCGCCGATCTGCACCAGTGGACCTGCGTGCGCGGGCTTGATCGGCTCGTGCAACAACCGGAGCGCGGAGGTATCTTCGTATTCGCCAAACATGCGGGCCTTCACTTCCTGCCACAAACCCTGCACCGACCCGAACAAATCGTTCACCGCCGATGCCTCATATCCGCTATGCACCATGCAATTCGCGCACTTGGGATTGCCCGACTCGGTTCCGTAATTTTGCCACGCCGTGGTCTCCAGCAATTCCGCAAAACTGTCGGCGTAGCCGTCCTGCAGCAGGTAGCAAGGCTTCTGCCATCCGAAGACGTTGTAAGTCGGCATCCCCCAGGGCGTGCAAGCATACTCGCGCTTGCCCATCAGGAATTCAAGAAACAGCGCCGACTGGTTGAAGCGCCACTTCTTGTTGCGATTGGACAGCATGGCACGAAACAACCGCCGCGTGCGAGCCCGTCCGAGGAAACGCTGCTGATCCGGGGCCTTATCATAGGAGTAACCCGGGGAAAGCATCATGCCCTCGACGCCCAAGTCCATCATTTCGTCGAAGAAGGCACGCACGCTCTTGGGATCGGCGCCATCAAATAATGTGGTATTCGTGGTCACCCGGAAACCGCCGGCCAGCGCGGCTTTGATCCCCTCGATTGCTTTGTCGTATCCGCCGTCCAGACAAACCGAAAAGTCGTGATGCTCACGCTGTCCGTCCATGTGAACAGAAAAAGTCAGATACTTGCTGGGCTTGAAGAGATGGATTTTTTCCTTGAGCAGCAGCGCATTGGTACAGAGATAAATATATTTCTTGCGCGCCACCAAGCCTTCCACGATCTCGCCGATCTGCGGATGCAGCAGCGGTTCGCCGCCGGGAATAGAGACCGTCGGCGCGCCACACTCATCGACCGCCCGGAAACATTCCTCTGGTGTGAGCTGGGACTTCAGCACGTGCGCGGGATACTGAATCTTCCCGCAACCGGCGCACGCCAGATTACAGCGGAACAAGGGCTCGAGCATCAGGACAAGCGGATATTGCTTGCGTCCCTTAAGCTTTTGTTGGAGGACGTAAGTAGCCACCGTCCACATCTGCGAGATTGGTACCGCCATTCGTCTGTTCTCCAGTACCGCTTTAACAAAATTTTGTCATCCCGAGCGAAGCGAGGGATCTGCAGTGCTTGACAGATGGGCAAACTACAGATTCCTCGCCGCCTTCGCTCGTCGGAATGACAACAAGGAGGTGTATTCTTCTGCAACTGCCAACCTACCCGATTCTCCGTACGCCAGTTCCATGCGCGGCCCCCGCCATTGCTTTGGCGTACGTGGTCAGCGCGATCAGCGGAAAATACTGGCGGTACAACGTATAAATCAAATAAAACACCCGCGGAAAACCTGTGCCCGTGGTCTGCGGCTCATCCCAAGCCCCATTTTTCTTTTGGCCTTTCAGTAAATATGCAATGCCTCGCGCCACGGAATCGCTGCGCGTGTCGTTCGCGGCCAGCAATCCCATGACCGCCCACGCCGTCTGGGAAGGAGTACTCGGACCCACACCCCTGGTAGTCGGATCATCATAGGAACCGCAGGTTTCGCCCCAGCCTCCATCCGGATTCTGCACCATGCGCAGCCACTCTGCCGCCTGCTGCACGTAGGGCTCGTGATGGTCCACGCCCATCGCTTCCAATCCGCGCAGCACCTGCATCGTGCCGTAAATGTAATTTACGCCCCAGCGTCCGAACCAGGAGCCATCGGACTCCTGCTCCTCGCGGATGAACTTGAGCGCCTTCTTCACCCGGGGATCATTTTTGTCGTATCCATACGCCGCCAGCATCTCGAGAATTCGCCCGGTGATGTCTACGGTCGGCGGATCGAGCATGGCATTGTGATCAGCAAACGGGATGTACTGGAACACCATCCGGGTATTGTCCTTGTCGAACGACGCCCAGCCACCGTTCTTACACTGCATGGAGAAAATCCAGTCGACCGCTCGCTGCACCGACTCTCGCTGGTAGCGTCCGTTCGGATGCTCAACTTGACCAAGGGCGAGGCAAACCATGGCGCTATCGTCCACGTCGGGATAAAACTCGTTATTGAATTCGAAATACCAGCCGCCCGGCTCTCCCTTCTTGTTCTTCACCTTCCAGTCGCCGACGGTGCGAACCTGCTTCTGCAGAATCCAGTCGGCGCACTTGATCATCCGCGGATCGTTGGCCGGGACGCCAGCTTCACCCAATGCAAACAACGCATACGCCGTGTCCCATACCGGGGACATGCAGGGCTGCATGCGAAAAGTATCATCTTCTTCGATCCCCAGCTTCTCAAGTTCGTCCAGAGCGCGGATAAATTGCGGATCGTCGAAAGAGTAGCCCAGGCAGCGCAGCGCAATAATCGCATTCAACATCGACGGATAGATCGCGCCCAAACCATCGCTCATCTCAAAGCGTTCGAGCATCCATTGTTCCGCACGCTTCAGCGCCAACCAGCGCAGCGGACGGACGTGTACCATCTCGAACCAATGGGTCAGGCGGTCGAAAACCAGGAAGAAGTTGCGCCAGGAGATAAGTTTGTCGCTCCAGTGCAGCCGCATCCGCGATTTGTCGCGGCCACCAACGAACAATTCCTCCACTCCCATCTCGTCAGGAATCTTTTTGAGCGGTTTTTTCGCGTAGCAGATCGAAAGCGGCACCAGAATGGCCCGCGACCACGAAGAAATTTCGTAGATGTTGAACCAGAACCATTTGGGAAACAGCACGATCTCCGGCGGAATCGCCGGCACTGCGTCGTAATCGTACTGACCCAGAAAGCACAAATAAATCTTGGTAAAAGTATTGACCTTGGTGACCCCACCCATCTCGAGAATTCGCTTGCGAGCCCGCACCAGCGCCGGATGGTCCGGCTTGTAGCCAGTCAGTTTCAGCGCAAAATAAGCTTTTACGCTGGCTGAGATGTTGGAGGGGGCGTCGGCGTAGATGCCCCAGCCGCCGTCCTCGTTCTGGTGCTGAAGAATCCAGTTGCAACATTTTTGAAAGCGATCGGGGTTGCCGGTGCCGAGCAAAGTGTGCAGCAGAATGTAGTCGGACTCCAGGGTGGTATCGGCTACCAACTCGCCGCACCAGTAGCCTTGTTCGTGCTGCTGGGAGAATAAGAATTTACGCGAACCGTCGACGGCGGCGGCGACCCGACTGGCCAAGTCGTCGATTTTTCCGAAACGTAGCTGCGGCGCGCTTGACGCCGAAAACGAGGAGGAGGTCTCGTCCATATTTAATTCTTTACTCCGGACTCATTGCGCTGGGGCGCTCGCAATTGCCTCCACAATCTCGGGAGGCAAGCCAAAGCGCACGTTTTCCGGCATCACTTCCACTTCCTGCACATTGCCAAAACCCTTCGTTCCCAAAAACCTCACAACTTCTTCGACCAGGCATTCCGGCGCTGAAGCTCCTGCGGTCAGGGCGATCGTCTTCACCCCTTCCAGCCATTCCGGCTTGATGTTTTGGAAGCTGTCTATTAGATGCGAACTGGTGCCCAGGTTGCGCGCGACTTCCACCAACCGGTTTGAGTTCGAACTGTTATCGGAACCGACCACCAGCAGCAAATCCGCATCCGAAGCCACATGTTTTACTGCGACCTGCCGGTTCTCCGTGGCATAACAAATGTCCTGCGCGGCGGGTCCCTTAATACTTGGAAACCTCTGGCGCAGGGCGGCAATAATGTCCCTGGTTTCGTCGAGACTCAGAGTTGTCTGGGTGAGGTATGCTACCCGTTCAGGATTCGGCACGGTTAGCGACCTCACCTGTTCCGGAGAACCTACTACCTGGGTCACGACTGGGGCCTCGCCTAGGGTTCCGATCACTTCATCGTGATCGTGGTGGCCAATCAGAATCAAAGAGTACCCTTCGCGCGCAAATTTAACCGCCTCTACGTGGACCTTAGTGACCAAGGGACAAGTCGCATCAATCACGCGAAGGTTGCGGGCCTGACTGGCCTCCCGTACTTCAGGCGAAACTCCGTGCGCGCTGTAAATTACGCGCTCACCGTAAGGGACTTCGTCGACGCTGTCGACGAAAATGGCGCCCTTGCCTTGCAGTTCCTCGACCACAAAACGGTTGTGTACGATCTCCTTGCGGACATAGATCGGCGGGCCGAAAGCCTCGAGCGCGATGCGAACGATATCAATCGCCCGAACCACCCCCGCACAAAAGCCCCGAGGTTTCAATAAAAGCAGCGTTTTGCAATTGCTATTAGGCACAATAAGCTTCCTGTAAGAGTACACTTCCCCACTATGGTTTTATCTATTATAAAGCTACCTGAAGGAACCATTTTGGTCAACGTAAGCCCAAGAACTGCATAGGATTAGCAGCGGTTGGGGATATTCGAACATTGAATGGGATGCGGTGTCGATCTATCCGTTACCGTGAACTGGGGTCGCTCCGGCAAAGGGCAGCGGCCGGGAGTGTCCCCTCCACACGAAGAGATCTGGAGAATCTGGGATTCTTTCCTACCAGAGCCGCTTCACGTCGTATTGATCGAGAACCGTGTCGGCGCTCAGAATCGGTGCGTTCAGCGCCTGAGCCTGAGCCACCAGCAGGCGGTCAAACGGGTCGCGATGATGCAAGGGCAGCAGACCGGCACGAACCGCTTGCTCCATGGTGATGGGTAGCTCCTCGAACCCTTCCTCTTCGGTGTAGCGGGGCAGGTCCGTGGTCAGCGAAAGGGCATCGAACTTACCGAGATTCACCTTGATGGCCAACTCCCACGCAATCGCGGCCGATACCAAGACTGTGTTGGTCTGATTCGCAATCAGTGAGGAAGCCCGTCTTGATAGCTTAGACTCGTTACCGAACCACCAAATGAGAGCGTGAGTGTCGAGCAGAATCCTCATTCAAAACCCAAATCTGATAACTCCTGGTCGGTGAGCGGGTCGAATGCATCCGCCGTGTAAGAGATCTGCCCCGCAAGCCGGCCAGGGACGCGCTTCTTCGAGGCCGAACCCAACGCGACTAACTTGGCGACCGGCTGGTTGCCGCGAGCGATGACAACTTCTTTGCCAGAGCAGGCTTCTTCCAGCAACCGCGAGAGGTTTGTCTTAGCTTGATGGACGGTGTATTTCATGATTAGCTAATTTTATTAGCTAATCTGCTGCGAGTCAACAGACATGGTTGCACGAGGTTTCGACTGTCCGACACCCCTCATCTTTGCGCTTTGCGCATGACGATTCCTGCAAACGGGGGCTGCCAGCCTCTCGCCCTTTAGGAGTGCAAAACCTTTCATCTTGACCGTCCGCGTGACGGGGATGATAATTTGTCGGCTTTAACCGTTTCACGACTCTTGACCACGGACGAGAACGAGTCAGCACACCTTTGTCGTTTATCTCTAGGAGGAGAAACCAGTGAAAAAGTCGATGCTTGGCGCGTTGGTGGTTGTCATGTTCGTTGCCGTTGGCATTGCGGCGGCGCCCCCGTTAACCTTTACGTTCTCCGACGTTCACGCTAACAAGACGGCGATGGAGACCGACAGTTTCGCAGTCAACAATGCAGGGATGATTGCCGGCGACTATGTGGACGCCAAGAGTGTCCAGCACGCAATGATTCTGGCGGGGAAGAAGCTGACTACGGTCAATCATGAGGATTGTGTGACCAGCGGCGGATTTACCTCCGGTGCAATTGCGTTCTACGGTATCAACAAAGCAGGTGCGGCAGCGGGTTGGTGCACCAGCACCACGACCGTCCCTGTACACGGGGTTTGTGTACTCCGGCCGGAAAGTTCACTGCGGTCAATTTCCCGAAGTCAAATGGAACCCAGGCCATGGGAATCAATGACGACGGAGATGTTGTGGGCTCGTACCTCGACTCCGCGAGCGTCCAGCATGGCTTCGTGAAGAAAGGCACCAAGTACACGAGCATCGACGTGAAGGGCGATACCATCCCGTACGCCTGGGATATCAACAACAACGGCCAGATGGTTGTGTTTGCCCTTAGCTCAACTGGCACTTACCAGAGTTTCGTCTACAACGGCAAGACCTTCAAGAAAATCGCTGATCCAAGTGCCGGCACAACTGGAACCATTGCCCGCTCCCTAAATAATAAGGGCGACGTGGCGGGCGCCTATTTCAATTCCGCTGGCGACGAGATCGGCTTCCTCTATCACGGTGGCAAGTACTACGATGTCATCGATCCAAAAGCCACGACCGAGACCAAACCCGACGGTGTCAATGACACCCTCGAAATGGTGGGACGCTACGTGAACAGCGCCGGCGTCACCCTCGGTTTCAAAGCCACCACGAAGTAGTCTCCGCGACCGCGCAGACGGCTCCCAAAGCCCCACTCTAGTCGCACAAAACGCGACTAGGGTGGGCCACCCGTCGGCGTGGCCGATCTTCCATTCGGACGCCAAGATCCGAAGTTCTCTTGCACAGACTCTGGTGCATAATTCCTCAAAAAAATCTCTCGTTTCCGCCCAAAATATAGAAAACAAAGGATCGGAATTTTTCTTGCCTTCTAGATCTATGGTTCTTAAGGTAGTTAGAGGCAAAATATTCAAAACATTGGGATTATCTAAACAGTCTGCTGAAAAACTTTCCATCGTCTACCTCAGTGGCCTGAAGGCGTCGCTGGGTTGTCAAAGAACGTTAGTTATCTTATAGATAACTATTTATCATCTATAATATCGAAAGCGAAGGAATGAGAACAAGAGGAAAATGGACGGGTTGCGGGGCAGGGTCCCAAATTGGGAAACGAAAAGTGCGGCGGAGTGAGTGGCCGTGCCGTCAGAGTTACCAGGCGCGTTTGACTCCGTAGCCATCGAACACAACATCGTTGCTCACGACTGCTAAATTTTCCGCTAACGCTTGTGCGATCAGCATCCGGTCGAACGGACCCTTACGCGGCCCTGGCAACAAGCCTGCTCGAATGCCGTGCTCGACGCTGACCGGCAGAGTGGCGAACCGCTCCCGCTCAAGATAGGCGCTGAAATCATGGGCCAGGTCGATGGCAATGGGAAGCTTTCCCAAGCGCACTTTTGTGGCGATTTCCCAGGCGGAAGCGGCGCTTACTAACACGTCGTTGTTTTTGTTGGCGATGAGTTTGCGCGCCGGAAGCTGGCAAGGAGGGATTTTCCGAGAGCCACCAGAGCAGGGTGTGCGTGTCGAGCAGGAGGCGCATTCCGCCTTACTCCCAGCGCTCCAGTTCGTCCGGCGGCAATGGCTCGAAGAACTCGGGGCCCACATGAATCTTTCCTTTTAAAGCTCCCGGCTTACGATTGCCGCGCGAATCTTCGATCGCGACCAAGCGTACGACAGGCTTGGATCCCCGGGCGATGACGATTTCCTCTCCGCGGCAAGCCTTTTCAATCAGCCGCGAGAGTTGAGTCTTCGCCTTGTGAATGGTGATGGTTTCCATGGCCATCTCCTCTGCCTTAGCTGGTCTAGATTAGCTAATGCAGGATTCCCCGTCAACTCGCAGCCCCGACTTCGTCCCCCCGGCTCCGAGTTCCCACATCTCGAAAACCGCGAGATGTGGGGCACCCTTATTTTCACTCTCACGCGTTGGTCTTCAGCATCTGTTCGGCGTGTTTGCGCGAGGTGTCGGTCAGCTTGGCGCCGCTGAGCATGCGGGCGACCTCTTCGGTGCGCTCTTCGCCGGTGATGAGGCGGACTGCGGTGCGGGTGCAATTGGCGGAGCTCTTTTTCTCGATCAGGTAGTGATGGTCGGCGAAGGTGGCGATCTGGGGCAGGTGGGTTACGCAGAGCACTTGGTTGGCTCGCGCCAATGCCTTCAGCTTTCTGCCTACGGCTTCAGCCGCGCGGCCGCCTATACCAGTATCGATTTCGTCGAATACTAGAGTGCGTTGCGCGGGCGCCCGCGCCACACTTGCCTTCTTGCCGGTGACGCCAGCCTCCACACTAACCTTTAAAGCCAGCATCACTCGCGACAGTTCTCCGCCGGAAGCGATATGCTCCAGCCGTCGTAGCGGCTCGCCGGGGTTGGTGGAGATCATATAGACAACCTGATCGAAGCCGGAAGCAATCCAGTTCCCTTCTTCGTCCGTGCCGCTCACCTCGATGTGGAAGGCAGATTTCATGGCCAGATCGTTGATTTCCGCCTCGACCAGTTTCTCGAGCTTGCGGGCAGCCTCGTAACGCCTTTTCGAAATAGCACGGGCTGCGCGCAGATACTCGTGCGCCGCGTGCGCCAACTCACCGCGCAGTTTGGCCAGGATTTCGTCTTTGTTTTCCATCTCGGAAAGCTTGCGGCCGACTTCTTCGCCGTGATGAATCACGTCTTCGAGCGTGGGGCCGTACTTGCGCTTCAAACGATCGAGGAGGGCGAGGCGATCTTCGATTTCTGCCAGATG
>CAWISU010000020.1:0-50477 GCA_963838765.1 uncultured Acidobacteriota bacterium
ACATGTTTCTGGGGCCACTCGTTCAGTTCGTCTTGCTGGCAAGAGTTGGCAGCATGGCATTGCGAACCGCCTTGTTGTTGAGCTCGCGGCTGTTCAGGTCAATGCGCGACTCGGCTAATTCGGCGCGATGACTGAGCGCGTCGCCGATCAGATCTTGCATGGGGACAACCGGCTCCTGCTCGGGCAACTGCATGGTGGAGGTCGGAATCACATCGGCTCCCGCGAGCGTGGGATCTTCGAGACTGCGGCTGAGGGCGTTCTTCATGAGCAATTCCTGCAGCTCAAGATTGGTTTGGGCCAGGATCACAGCCTGTTGATCGGTCGAGACGGTGCTCTGCGCACTCACTACCTGGATGGGCGGCAAAGTTCCAAACTGCACTTGCTTTTTGTTGTCGGCGAGTGTTCGCTCGGCAAAAGTCAGGGCTTCCTGCTGGACGCGAACGTTCTCATAGGCGAAGACCAGGTCCCAATACAGGTTTTCGATCTGGTCGACGGTGGTGATGATTTGCAGGCGGAAGGCAACATCCGAAATCTCGCGGTTATTCTTGGCGATGCGAATGAAGCGCGTGTTGGCTACCAAGCCAAAACCTTGCAGCAAGTTCTGGGTGAGCCGGAATTGCAAACCAGAACTAATGCTGGGAGTGTACTCGCTGGTTGGAAGGTTGGTGGTGACATGCGTGTTGTTGAATCCCACCGCGAGGTTCGTGCCCCAATGAAAGCCTTGCAGATAGTTGAAATCCGCGGTGCCAGTGTTGGTATTGGCGATGGGCACCGGGCTGAACACGCTGGTGGATTGAACGAAATTACGATCCATTTGAAGGGTGCCGCTGACCACTGGATCGAAGCTGGTAATCGGCGAGCCAATGCCCAAAGTCGAGCTGACCAAACCGTTCGTACCGGTACCCACGCCGCCCGCGGCTACGCTGGTGCCGCCGGCTCCGGAGCCGACCGTTCCGCTGAGCCCGCCTACGCCGCCTCCTGGGGTGTTTTGCACGATGCCAGTATTCACGCCGAGAATGTTTGCGCCCGCGACGGCGCGCAGAATGTCCGTGTCGGCGATATTGAGGTTGTAACGCGCCAACACGAGATCGAGATTGTTCTCGAGAGCCAGCGCAACCGCATCGTTCATCGAGAGCATGATTTTGCCGTCATGCATCAACTGTTGAATGCGGTCGGTATTGTTCAGGTTCGGCGGTGGCACGTATCCCGGCTCGTATGGGGCGATCACGTTGGGAAACTGGGAGCGTGGTTTCGAATAGTCGACCGGGGTGTAATTCTGGGATTGTGGCGCTGGGGCCGGCGAGGGCTGGGGCGCCTGCGGCAAGGGTTGCGCGTTTTGTGCCCACCCGCTGAGCGACAACGCTGCGGCAAAGGCAATACCGGCAATTCGCCTGGTAGCGGAATTCAATCGAAGCAAAAGCATTTCGTTATCTCCTTTTGCGTAAAAGACTGCTTGGTTAATATTGCGATGCTTGACCTAGAGTAGCGTGGGTCGCGACGAAATATAGCTGCAGTAATGTAAAGAATTATAAAGTCGCGGGGATGGGACGGCGCGGTACTACGTGGTTGCCGGCAGTTGAAGGGGGAATAAGGGTTAGAAGTAAATTAGCGGCCTAAGTCAGGCGCACATCAAAGAGTGCCAGCCAATATTGAATGGATTGCAGAGAAAAGCCGCAAAGAATTAACCCGATGCCGAAGACTCCGAGCCAGCGCTCCGGAAGATTGTCCGCGTAGTATTCGATGTAGGGATTTAGTGTTGCCCCGATGCCAGTGACCAGGCCGGTCACCAGCCCAACCCGAAGCGCAAAAGCCCAAACGTGATCAACATGACGCACGAAAGCGCTGCAAACCAGCGCGGTGATAATGTAACCGACCGTGCGGACGACCGTTCCCCAAAACTGACGTCGGGTGAGGCGAGGACGGCGGGACGCTACATAGTCGATGGCAGGGCGCATGCCGCGAGAATAAGCAAATACTTGGCCGATCGTTATCAAAACGGCAAATGCGATTGCGAATTGGAAGCCCAGAATTTTATACAGTCCCGCGCCAAAAGCCAGCCCACGGACGGCAGAGAATAATGTCTCCCAAGGCAACGAATAATGATCCAAGCCGCGAGAGGCTCGGGTGAATTCAATTGCCAAGGTGACTCCGGTCGCCATTCCCGAGGCAAGGCCAAAGAAAAGACCAAGGCCAAGGCCATAGCCGATGCCGAAGACGACCGAGTAAGTCACCGCCCTGGTGAGCAACCGCAACGGGCCGTGTTGGCCGCCTAGCAGATCATAGGCGAGATAAAGGCTTCCGAGCACATCGAGACAGCTGCCGGTGATGCTGACGGCTGCGACTGTATGGTGATCCATTCAGGGGAGCCCAAAGAAACTCCGCCATATGGTAACGCGACAACACCTCCCACGACGATGCCAAACGAAGACGGTTGCGGCCGCGCTTACTGCTGAGGCTGTTGCTGTGGAGTTGGCATCACCGACTTCACATCCTTGCGCGGCGCAACGTACGGCACATTCGGCATGTGCGTGACATGGCCACGCTCTGCGTCCCCCATGATGATTCCGGTATGGTCTAACAGCAGGCCGGTGGCTCGATCCAACTCGATGCGCGACTTCTCATACGCCGCCATGGCTGAAACCAGGTTGGATTCATTGGTCGCCAGGACTGATTGGTTCTGCAGAACCAGGGTGCTGGTGGAAGCGCCGAGATTTAACTTTTTCTGTTCCGCATCCAACGACTGATGGCCTAGTTCTACCGCCGCTTGAGCCGCCACCACCGCCGCGCGGTTCTGCTGCAAATTGAATTGTGCGCTGCGAACCTCGATGCGAATCTGGTTTTCGATCTGTTGCTCACGCATCTGCGCCTGCCGGTATTCCAGTTCCGCGCGAACTTGCAGAGCGTCAGCGTTACGGTTACGAATCGGAATGTTTAGTGTCAGGCCAACTCCCTTGTCCGGTGCGGTCGAATTGACTAATTGATTCAATGCACTGGTGTAACCAACCGGCGAAACGAGGATTAGTTACCGGTAGCGCCGTTAGGCGGGACTATGGTGGGATTGAAACCCGAGCAGAACCCTTCCGCCTGCTCTCCAGCGGGTTGATTCGCGCAGAGGTTGGCAGGGTTTTGAGAACCGGACAGACCGGAGCCGCCATAATATGCGAAGAGGTCGAGGGTCGGCAGCATCGAATTACGAATCGCTTTGTTATTGATCTCGCGGTTAGTCAGATCAATCCTCGACTCAGCCAATTCGGGCCGATGGGCAAGGGCGTCGTTGACCAAATCCTGCGTCGGTATTACCGGTTCCTGTTCCGGCAATGCGATGGTGGAGGTGGGAATGACTTCAGCATCCGCCAACGCCGGATCTACCAGCGTCCGGCTGAGAGCATTCTTCATCAGCAATTGCTGTAACTGGAGGTTGTTCTGGGCCAGGATCAAGCTTTGCTGGTCGCCGGCAACCGTGCTCTGGGCGCGAACCACTTCAATCGGAGCCAGACTGCCGATCTGTACTTGTTTCTGCGTATCCGATAAGGTTTTTTGCGCAAAGGTCAGCGACTCCTGCTGCACTCTTACATTCTCGTAGGCGAACACCAAGTCCCAATACATGTTTTCGATCTGGTCTACAGTTGTAATGATCTGCAGCCGGAACGCAACGTCAGAGATTTCGCGGTTGTTCTTGGTCAGCCGAATCAAGCGGGTGTTTGGTAGAAAGCCGAAACCTTGCAGCAGATGCTGCGTCAGCCTGAACTGGAAGGCGGGGCTAATCTGTGGGCTATAAGTATTGAACACGTTGTTGGTGGTAATCCGCGAGTTGGTGAATCCCACGGACATGTTCGTGCCCCATTGAAAGCCTTGCGCGTAGTTGAAATTGTAAGTTCCGGTATTCTGCGCCACCGTAGGCGCTCCAGTGAACACGTTGCTGGAGATGATATTGTTGTGGTCCTCCTGGATCGTACTCGTGAGTATCGGATCGAAGCTCGTGATCGGCGACCCCAGACCGAGGCTCGAACTCACCAATCCATTTGTCCCGGCCCCGATGCCCCCTGGCGCCGCAGTGGTGCCGCCTGCGCCCGAGCCGACGGTTCCACCCAGTCCTCCTACGCCGCTACCCGGCGTATTTTGCACCACTCCAGAATTCGCTCCGAGGAAGTTATTGGCTCCGGATTTCGCGCGCAGAACATCCGTATCGGCGATGTTCAGGTTATAGCGCGCGATTCCGATATCAAGATTATTTTCCAGCGCCAAGGCGACGGCATCGTCGATTGAAAGCATAATCTTGCCATCGTGCATGAGCTCGCCGATCCGCGACGTATTGCTCAGATTCGGCGGGGGTACATGTTGCGGCGCGTACGGTCGTAGTACGTTGGGGAACGCAGACACTGGCTTGGAATAATCTTTTAAGACAAACTCCTGAGGCTGCGGAGCCTGCACCGCTCTCGGTTCAGAAGCCCCTGAAGGCGCAGTGGATTGGGTTGAGTCTTGCGCCCAACCGCTAACGGCGAGCGTGCCGGTGAGCACGATTGCGGCAAACATCCGGCAGGCAGAATTCAAGGCAGGCAAAGACATTCGCTTATCTCCATGCATAAAAGCTGCTCATGATGACGGCAAAGACTTTTCTAGATCAAGAGTTATTACGCAAAACACGCCGCCCAGGTTTCATTTTTATGGTTCTCTCTAGTATGTCTCCAGGCAAGGCGCTGCGTTTCGTCGTAAACCGCTATGTGGAATGCAATAGTATAGCTGACGCACGGCCCGTACTTTAGGCGCGAGCCAGAAGACTGCATCAAATTTGCAAAGACTTGCAAATCGTTTCAATTTGGAGTTTAGAGGAAAACTCCGGACAATTCGCATGCGTAATCTCAAACTCGCTCTGGCGTATGACGGCTCGGAGTTCTCCGGATGGCAAGTGCAGCCGGATGCCGCTACGATCCAGGGCACACTGGCCTCGGCTATTGGACGGGTGACCGGTGAAAAGGTTTTGCCGCAAGGCTCGGGACGTACCGATGCCGGGGTGCATGCGCTCGCGCAGGTGGCTACTTTCACCACTGAATCGCGCATTCCGGCGCAGAATCTGGTCAAGGCTCTGAATGATATTCTGCCGCCTTCCATACGGGTGCTCGAGGCCGCCGACGCGCCGCCGGAGTTTCATGCCCGTAAGTCGGCACGCGCGAAAACCTACCGTTATCGCATGTATCGCGGCGGCATTTGTCCTCCGTGGCTAGCGCGGTATGTGTGGCATTATCCTTATCCGCTCGACGAGGATGCCATGCTTTGCGCTGCCGGCTTCGTGATCGGGGAGCACGATTTCACTTCCTTTGCTGCAGTAGATTCGGAACGCGGTCACGAGGATGAAACTATTTCCAACCTGCGGACGATCTTTGCTTCGACGTGGGAGCGGGGCGAAGACGAGTTCGTCTACAGCGTTCGCGGCAGCGGATTTCTGCACCACATGGTGCGGAATCTGGTGGGGACGTTCGTGCTGGTTGGAAAAGGCACGTTGAAACCGGAGCAGATCGTGGAGATTCTGGCGGCTCGCAAACGCTCGGCGGCGGGAGCGACGGCTCCGGCGAGTGGGCTATATTTGGTTAGCGTCGAGTATTAGATACTCGTGTGGCGCAGGCGGTTTTGCTCGCGTACACTTTCATCGAGCATGGTTACTGATCTGCATATTGCGACTCGGAAGGTGGTCTCGGTCGATCCTGCGACTGGCGAGACCTTGCGCGAATTCGAGTCGGCGACTGAGGCTGACGTTCGAGCTGCGGTGGCGCGAGCGCGAGCGGCTCAACCGGCGTGGAACGACTTGGGAGTGCGGCGACGCGTTGCTATCCTGCGCGAGTTTCAGCGTCTGCTGCACGAGAGGAAGTCGGAAGTTGCGGCGCTGATTACGCGGGAGGCCGGCAAGCCGCTGGTCGAAGCGCTGCTTACGGAAGTGATGGTGGTGTTGGATGCGACGCGCTTCTGCATCGAGAATGCGTTTGACTTCCTGCGCGAACAGCCGGTTCCGCACGGCAATCTGGCGATGAAGACCAAGACCGGGCGTATTCTGCGGGAACCGCAGGGTGTGATTGGGATTGTTTCGCCGTGGAATTATCCGTTCTCTATTCCTGCGACGGAATCGCTTTCCGCGCTTGTGACCGGAAATGCGGTGGTGCTGAAGCCATCCGAACTTACTTCCCTGAATGGGTTGGAGCTGGCATCTTTGCTGCATGAAGCTGGTGTGCCGAGAGATGTATTTCAAGTTGTGGTTGGCGATGGATCCGCCGGTTCGGCGCTGTTGAATGCGGAGATCGACAAGCTGGTGTTTACGGGAAGCGTTGCTACGGGCAAGCGAATCGCGCTGGCTGCGGCGGCGCGACTTCTTCCAGTCGTATTGGAACTCGGCGGCAAAGATCCGATGCTGGTGCTTGATGATGCGGATGTGGACGTTGCGTCGAGCGGCGCGGTTTGGGGCTCGTTCGCGAATTGCGGGCAGGCTTGTCTTTCGGTCGAGCGTTGTTACGTGCATCGGAGTTTGTATGACGAGTTCCTTGAAGCTTGCGTGCAAAAGACCAAACGGCTGCGAGTGGGGAATGGGAGTGATCCGCAAACTGAAATTGGGCCGCTGATTTTCGAACGGCAATTGCGGAATGTCGAGTTGCATGTCGAGGATGCGCGCGTGCGCGGCGCACGTGTGCTTACTGGAGGTTCGCGGCTCACCGAACTTGGTTCGAATTTTTATGCTCCTACGGTGCTGGCCGACGTTACCCACGAGATGCATGTTATGCGCGAGGAAACGTTTGGCCCCGTGCTGCCGGTGATGCCGTTTGATACCGATGACGAGGCAATCCGGCTGGCCAACGATTCGGAGTACGGTCTGGCCGCGAGCGTTTGGACTCGCGATCGCGCCCGGGGGGAGGCGTTGGCCCGGCGCATCCATGCGGGGACGGTCATGGTGAACGATGCGATTGCTTGTTTCGGCATCAGCGAGGCTCCGCATGGGGGATTCAAGGCTAGCGGCCTGGGGCGCACCCATGGACGTTTCGGGATGGAAGAAATGGTGCGCATCAAGCACGTTGACTCCGACCTTTTGCCGCGGATGAAGCAGGTGTGGTGGTACGGCTATGGTGACGGGTTCGGGCGGCAGATGGAAGGGTTCGTCGATCTGATGTTTGCGCGGGGATGGCTGCAGAAGTTGCGCGGGGCGGGGCGCTCGTTGGGAGCGTTCTGGCGGAAGGGGAGGGTGTAGGGGCGGATTGTTTTTTCCATTCTGGGACGGAGTTTACTGGTTCGCACTGGGTACCCCCCTCCCCCTCGTTGTGTTGCAAAATCTTGAAAACACAAGAGTTATATTTCGACTATGTGGCAGATCTTTGAGTTTAAAGGAGTTATAGGCAAAATCCAGAGAACATTGGAGTTACACAGCGTTTGCCTCCGAGTTCCAGTTCCGTTATGGGTTTGGATGCAGGCACGGCCTTACGCCGTGGGCTGCATTCTTACGCCGCTTCGCGGCTCACGGACATGTTGCCGTGATCAAGTTGTCAAAGAGCAACCATTATCTAGTAGATAATGCTTTGTATCTTAGGTTATCTGGATAAGAACGTGGAGTCAACGGAAAAGAGGAGCGACAGCATGGCAGACGCAGACGCAAAACGTGAGTTTCTTCGGCATACGCTGGCGACCTTGGCTTATCGCGGGGGGAAGGCTGTGCGCAACGCTCCGCCTGAGTTTGCGGACTTTCAGGGAGCGGGGCGGCGTCCGGTGCAGATTTTGGCGCACCTTGGGGATTTGCTGGATTGGTCGCTCTCGATGGCGATGGGAAAGCGGGGATATAAGGATTCGCAGCCGCTGAATTGGGATCAAGAAGTCGACCGATTCTTCTTCACGCTGCGGCGCTTTGACGATTACCTGGCTTCGGCAGAGACGGTGCACGCGCCGCTAGAAAAACTTTTTCAGGGTCCGATTGCCGACGCGTTGACTCACGTGGGACAGATTGCGATGCTGCGGCGTCTGGCTGGGGCTAAGATCTCTGGTGAGAATTACTTCGTTGCTGATATCGCGGTCGGACGGGTTGGTCCCGAGCAGGCCGCGCCTAAAAAGGAGTTTTGAATGAGCTCGCCTTCAACGGAGCATCTCCGACGGCACTCCCTCCACGTCCAAAAGTTTAGAGTTTCGCCTTCTATTCACCACTCGAGTTATGACAGACTGTTTTGAGTGACGGAAAACAATCCACACCAACGCACTCTTTTTGCTAACGATTCACAGTTGCGATGGAATACGCCCGGAGTGTACAAGGAAGTACCGATGGCAACAGTCATTCAGCCGCTTCCACGTGCGGCTAGGGCAAAGGCAGAACCACAGAAGATCTCCGACTATTCCCCTTTAGCATCTGTGTGGTTCGGCGAAGACACCCAACTCCTGGAACGGATGCTGGAATTTTACCCGCGCAAGAAGGCGCGCAAGATTTTGGACGCCACCGTGAATAGCGGTCGTTTTTGGAAAGATAGCAAGCGCCCGATTGTTGGGTTGGACATCGACCCGCGTCACCGTCCGACCATAGTTGCCGACAATACCCAGATGCCATTTCGCGATGGGTATTTTGACGCGGTGGTATATGACCCGCCGCACATTCCGAATCAAGGCAGGGACAATAAGAAGGACTTCGGCACACGGTTCGGGTTGGTGGTGCGTTCGTCCAAAGAAAACCACTATACGTTTTCACACACGTTCCCGCCGTTTGTGAAGGAGGCTCATCGGGTACTGAAGACTGAAGGCATTTTGCTCTGCAAGATAACGGACTACGTGCATCATCATCGTTATCAATGGGCTCACATCGATTTCATAAATGCTGCGCGCGAGGTGGGGTTCATCCCGTGCGACTGCATCGTCAAAATACGAAAAGGTCCAATCATTGATCCCAAGTGGAAGACTGCCCATCACAGCAGAAGGCAGCACTGTTTCTGGCTAGTGTTTCGTAAATCGAAGAAATGTGAGTAGCTAGCGATGCCCGAGACTGGAAAGCCCAAGAAGGGCACTGCCGTCGCCTTACATCCACCCGGGCCATCGCGTCAGGTGCAGTTCTATCAATTGCTTGTTGCTGCACGAAAGCAGTGGTTCATAGATGCGCTGTCCGAAACGTTGGCACAGTTAGACCAGAAGACGATTAAGGAAGAAATCGCAGAGTACGTTCCGGGTGATGCACAGAAAATCCTTGCGGCTGCTGGGGTCAGAGATGAGCACGTCTTCCCGGTTCCTGGCGTCATCGAAAAGAAGCCTTCACTTGTTGGGTACTATCGTCTGTTGCTGGGTTCTCCCCAGAAAAGCTTCTATGCACCGCGGACTGGCTTGAGCCGACTCAAGCGCATGGAAGAAAAAAACACGATTGGTGGAAACCAAGGAGCGCTAGTTGCTGACTTCTGTCGGGCGATGGCAGAACCCTTAGCGGACTTGGTACGCCAGATACCCAGCATCAGTAAACGTGACCTTCAAGAGCTTCAACTTCTCACTTTGGGGTCGAAGTTTCAGGGTGCCAACAACACGATGATAGGAAAGGCGGCGATGCAGGGTCTCTTCGTTGCCCTTGAGGCAATTGTTGGAAAGTACCTGGCTGAGAAGAAGGATAACAAGCTCATTCTGAAGAATGCATCAAACAGGACGGTAGTCATCACGTTGTCTCACGACCCAGACGTATGTGTGCAGGAGTTAATGGGTACAGGTGATCCGCAGAACAAAGTTGCTATCGAGCTAAAGGGTGGCACGGATGTGAGCAATGCACATAACCGGGCGGGTGAGGCTGAAAAGTCCCATCTGAAAGCGAAGCTGAAAGGCTTCAAAGATTATTGGACGATAATCTCCAAGACAGGTTTGGAGATGTCAAAGCTTCATGGTGAATCTCAGACCACCACCGAGTGGTTTGATGTGACCGAACTGCTTGCGCAGAAAGGTCCGGACTGGGAAAACTTCAGGCAGAAACTCTCACTAGCGGTGGGTATACCTGTAGCTGACGTTTAAACGGACTGAGCCCTTTCCAGGTATTGGCTGCCCTCGCACGCCGAGCTAATCCTTGGCCTGCGAGTACGTTACAAAATATCACATGGACTCTTCCAAAAAGCATAGTCCAGTTATGAGAACGCCTCTATAATATTGGAAGCTGTTGGATTTGGGCGTTTTAGGGGCTGTCGGATGGCTTCCCTGTTGGCAGTGAAAGTGCTGAAGGCGGGGCAGGATAATTTTTCCCTGCGGGCGGCGGAGCCTGTGCGGCGCATGAACAGGGACTTTCAAATCCGATTCACAGCCATCCTGCTGGCCCTGCTTACCGCGGCTGCGGTGGTTTATGCCGGGTACAACCTTTCGGCAGAGCGGCAATTCCAGGTTCCAGACGACGGCGTGTGGTGGGTTGAGCACCAAGGCAGGCTCACTGCGGATCGGGTTGAGGCAGGCGGGCCAGGCACTCGGGCTGGCATCAAGGTCGGCGATCAGCTTACCGCGATTGATCAGCACGAGGTAAATTCCACAGCCGGTCGAACGCACCAGCTTTATCGCGTGGGGGCCTGGTCGAAGGCTACCTACTCGCTGGTGCGGCAATCGGTTCCGGTGGATGTCGTCCTGATTCCGGTCCCGGCGGAGCGGTCGCAGTACAACTGGCTGCGGTTGATTGGGCTGATCTACCTCGGCATCGGGCTGTATGTTTTGCTGCGCCGCTGGACGGCGCCGGGCTCAACCCACTTCTATACCTTCTGCCTGGTTTCGTTTATTTCCTACACGTTTCACTACTCGGGAAAATTCAACGGGTTTGATTGGACGATTTACTGGGGCAATGTGGTGGCGGGGCTGCTGCAGGCTGCTCTATTTCTGCATTTTGTTTTGACCTTTCCCGAACGGCATTGGTTCGTGCGCCGGCATCGCTGGGTCATTTTCGGGATTTATGTTCCGGGACTTCTGCTGTTGAGCGTGCATGTTCTGGCGGTGTTGTTTTTGAAAGCCAGCGAAGTGCTGCGCTGGAACCTGGACCGGTTGGAGATGGGTTGTCAGGCGGCGTACTTCATCGCCGCGGCGGGAGTGCTGGTGTACAACTACCGGCGCGCAAGCACGCCGATCCTGCGGCAACAATTGAAATGGATCACGCGGGGCACGATTCTGGCGATCACGCCGTTCACTTTGTTTTATGTGATCCCCTATTTGACGGGGGCGCTGCCGTCGACGGCGATGAAGGTTTCGGTGTTGTCGCTGGGGATCCTGCCTCTGACTTTCGGTTATGCCATCTTCCGCTACCGGTTGATGGATGTGGACTTGATTTTCAAGCGCGGCATGGTTTACACGCTGGCAGCCGGCGCGATTGCAGGGGCGTATTTTGCAGTGGTGGCGGGCGTGGCCGAGTTGGTGCATCTGCAGATACCCAGTTCCGGGCCGATCGGCTTGGTGCTCGCCATTGTGGTTACGGCGTTGTTGTTTGATCCGGTGCGGAAGTGGATTCAAGGGCGGATTGACCAGTTCTTTTATCGTACGGGCTACGATTACCGGAAAACGCTGATCGAGTTTGGACGGGAGCTGAGTTCGGAAACCGATCTGGACAAAATGCTGAGTGCGGTGGTGGACCGGTTGTCGCGGACGCTGCTGGTAGATCGCATGGCGGTTTTTTTGGCGGAGGGAGAAACCTCTCAGTTCCTCGTAGGAAAGTCTTTTGGCATGACGCAGACTGCGGGGCTGGATTTGAGTTTTCTGGGCATGCCGCGGCCGGAAGACGCGGTGGGGCATTTGTTCTTTGACAACACGCATCAGGTGCCGCGGGAGACGGTGCAGGCGCAGCAGGCCATCGCCAAACTTGATTTGAATTATTACATTCCCTGCCGGGCGCAGAAGCAGATCATCGCGGTGCTGGGCCTGGGAAAAACGGTCGAAGGGGATTTCCTGACCAGCGAAGATGTGGAATTGCTGGAGACGCTGGCGGGATATTTGGCGATCGCCATTCAGAACGCGCGGCTGTACGCGTCACTGCAGCAGAAAGTTGACGAGTATGAGCGGTTGAAGGACTTCAACGAAAATATTGTGGAGTCGATCAACGTGGGCGTGTTGGCCGTCGACTTGGAGGACCGCATCGAGTCGTGGAACTCGCAAATGGAAGTGATGTACGCGTTGCCGCGATGGCAGGCGTTGAGGCGGCCTTTGGGCGAGGTATTCCCGTCCGCATTTGTGGAAGAGTTCTACCGGGTGCGGCAGAATCCGGGCATTCATAACTTGTACAAGTTCCGGCTGGGGACGCCGACGGGCGAAAGCCGCATCGTCAATGTGGCGATTGCGCCGCTGGTCACGAAGGACTTCAGCGTGATTGGTCGGCTGATCATCATGGATGACATCACGGAGCGAATTGAGTTGGAGGCGCAGCTTACGCAGGCCGACAAGCTCTCGTCCATCGGGCTGCTGGCGGCGGGTGTGGCGCATGAAGTGAATACGCCGTTGGCGGTCATTTCCTCTTATGCGCAGATGCTTTCGAAGCAACTGCAGGGTGATGCACAAAAGGGTGGGCTACTCGAGAAGATTACGCGTCAGACATTCCGGGCTTCCGAGATCGTCAACAACCTGCTGAATTTTTCGCGCACCAGCGGAACCGAGTTCACGGCGATTGATGTCAACAAAGTTATTTCGGATACGCTGGCGCTGCTTGATCACCAGTTCAAGGTGATGAAGATCAAGGTGCAGGATGAGCGGACGCCGCAGATTCCGCTGATTCATGGGAATGCGGGGCGGCTGCAGCAGGTTTTCCTGAATTTGTTTCTGAACGCGAAAGACGCGATGAGCAATGGCGGGACGCTGCGCATTGCCACGACTAATGGCGAGAGCGTGGGCGTGATGGTTTCGGATACGGGCAGTGGCATTGCGCAAGAGCACATCCACCGGATTTACGATCCATTTTTCACCACCAAGACGGCGCCTCGTGAAGGCCAGCCGCGAGGCACGGGGCTGGGATTGTCCGTGACCTACGGCATTATTCAGGAGCACGCGGGGAAGATTCGCGTGGAGAGCCGCGCTGGCGAAGGCACTACGTTCTACCTCGATTTTCCATTGACCAGGAAGGCTGTCAATGTCTGAAGCGGCGGTGATTGTCCGGCACAACTCGGGAACGTCGCTACCGTCCGCGGGTTCGGTATTGATCATCGACGATGAGGCGGCAATTCGCGAGTCGCTGGAAACGCTGCTGGAACTCGAAGGCTTCGCGGTGCAATCGGCGGCGAGCGGTGAAGAGGGATTGGCGCGCATCGGCGAGCGAAGTTTTGATTTGGTTCTGCTCGACCTGGCGCTGCCGGATCGCGATGGCATGGATCTATTGGGTGAAATTCGCCTGCAGGATCCGGGGCTCTCTGTCATTATGGTTACCGCCTACGGGACGGTTGAAAATGCGGTACGCGCGATGCAGGCGGGGGCGGCAAATTTTGTTCAAAAGCCCTGGGATAACGAGAAGTTGCTGGCCGATGTGCGGGCGGCGGTGGCGCGGCATCGGGCGGAAGAAGAGAACGTCCAACTCAAGCGCGCGCTGAAGCAACGTTATAACTTCGAGAACATCGTGGGCAAAAGCGAGCCCATGCTGAAGATTTTCGACTTGGTGGCGCAGGTCGCGCCCAGCCGTTCGACGGTGCTGCTGCAGGGCGAGAGCGGAACCGGCAAGGAACTTATCGCTAAGGCCATTCACCTGAACTCGCCACGCCGCGAGCGGCCCTTTGTTCCCGTCAACACGGGCTCGATGCCGCCGGATTTGCTGGAATCCATTTTATTCGGGCATGTGAAAGGGGCGTTCACCAGCGCGATCGCTTCGAAAAAGGGCCTGTTTGAAATCGCCGACCGGGGGACGCTTTTTCTCGACGAAATCGGCACCATGAGCCTGGACACGCAAAGCAAGATTCTGCGCGTACTGCAAGACCGGAAGTTTATGCATCTCGGCGGAGTGCATGAACTCCAAGTGGACGTGCGGATCATCGCTGCGACCAATGTGGATTTGAAGCAGCAGGTTCGTGAAGGGAAATTTCGTGAAGATCTTTTTTACCGGCTGAACGTGATTACCATTGATCTTCCGCCGCTGCGCCAGCGGAAGGAGGACATTCCGCTGCTGGCAGGATTCTTCCTGACTCGATATTCGGAGGAAAATGAGCGCCCGACGCGGCGCGTGACCCCGGAGGCTCTCCGCCTGCTTCTTACCTACTCCTGGCCCGGGAATGTGCGCGAATTGGAAAACGTCATCGAACGCTCGGTGGTTCTGTCCGCGGGAGTGGAGGTTGGCCCCGAACTTCTTCCCGACCAGATTGCCGGCCGAGCGAGCGCATTGTCCGGGCTGGAACGTCGCACGGACGCATCGCTGTTCGACATCATGGAAGACTGCGAGCGGCAGATTATCGTGGAGATGCTGGAGAAGTGTAACTGGAATCAGACTGACGCAGCCGAGCGTTTCCACATTCCGCTTTCCACCCTGAACCAGAAGATCAAGCGGTTGAATATTGATATCAAGAAAAAAGCTAGAGAATAAGCCTTCAGCTGTCAGCTCTCAGCTTGTGCAGGGCGAACACTCCTGTCCACGGCCTTTGAACCTGGGTTTTGGGGCGGGTTGGATGTTCTGCCGAGGAGTTGCTAACCGGATCGCGTCCTACCGTTCAATTTGCGATTTTGCGAATTTGCGCCAGCCGTCGATAAGCGATTAAGAATCAAGGTCACCCGCAGTCGGAGATTACTTTACGCAGGGTACAATCAGCGATCGAACATGGAATCGCCAGCGCAGATTGAGATTCGGTCCGCTGATCACGCCGATGTTGCCGCCATCTTGCGATGCGTGAGGGCGGCTTTCGAGGAGTCTCTGACTGTAGACGAAGTTTTTTAGCCCATTGAGGTCTACTTCGGAACCCGACACAAAAAGGGCCGCTGGGACGTAAATCAGGGAGTGATCTTAAACACAGTTCCGTAACCGGCCTGGCCTAGAGGACCACCGCCTGAGGTCGTGCCATACAGGTTCCCGGCACCGTCAAGAATCACACCCGCGTCGGGTTCGATACCATCCCCGTTGCCATCGTTGAACTCATGCAATACCGTTGTACTCCAGCTACCGTTCGCATGGGGTACCAGCTCGAAGACGAGGCCACACCCCGACTCGGCGCACAGACCCTGGCCGCCTTGTTGCGTGGTTCCGTACAAGTTGCCGTGGGAGTCAAATACCAAGGCCCCCTGAGGGTATAGGCCGCCATCGAGATTGGAGATTCCTGTCTTCGTCCACGTGCCGTTCGAACCCCGTGTCAGCTTGAATGCTGACCCGCTGATCGTTGTCGTTCCATAGAGACTTCCTGCTCCGTCAAGGACCAGGGTGCAGTAGGGCCCGTATTCGCCCTCCCCATTATTGGGATTGAACTCGTACAGGACCTTCTCGATCCAATTTCCTTTGGAACCGAGCTTAAGCTCAAGGACTAGGCCGCCATTCTCGCCTCCAGAACTGGCCGTGCCATAGAGAACATGGGATGGTCCGAAGACAAGGCCGGCCGAGGGCCAGGCGCCGTCTGTGTAGTCGAATCTATGCAGCACTCTTTCAACCCAATGGCCCGAGGTCGGCGAAAGCTCAAAAATGATGCCACAAGATCCGCTACAACGCCGGTTGCCGCCGCCGACCGTTGTGCCGTAAAGGTTCCTGGCTGTGTCGAAGATCAAGCTGCCAAGAGGGAAAGCGCCGTCTGTTCCGTGAAACCTATGTAGCACTGTCTCGGTCCACGTACCGTCCGAGCCTCGGAATAACTCAAACGCTATTCCACAGGTGGGCTGACCACCGCCGTAGTTGCTGCATTCATTCTCACCACCATAGGAGGTCGTGCCGTAAAGATTTCCGGCTGCATCGAAGATCAAATTCGCTTCGGGGTACGCCCCGTCGGGGCCATGAAACTGGTGCAGAACCTTCTCGGTCCACTTCCCGTTACCATGTGGCGATAGCTCGAAGACCACTCCGCATCCGTAGTAACTGCACTTGGTATCTCCGCCCGCCCAAGTTGTGCCATACAGATTTCCGGCTGCGTCAATGAGCAAGCTGGCTTCCGGGTATGCCCCGTCCTTGCCGTTAAAGACATGCAGAAGGCGCTCTTTGGGAGCTGCCCATGCGTCAGTCAAGGGTACCAATGTTAGTGAAACCAAAAACAATGCCGCGAACAAAAGGGCAAAGGGCTTGCGGTGCTTCATAGAAGCCTCCTCAACAACGCGAGGATTGCGCACGGTCAGGCAAGTCTTTAAGCGGCAGAGACCCCGGGCAAGTTTCTCCGCGCTATGAACGGGATAATTGTACACCGCAATTTTTACAGGGTAAGCGGGCGAACTGGCCCAGCTTTCTTTATCAACCGATATGGTAGTGCCTTAACATGAGTGTTCCTGAGCGTCCTAAAATCGAGGCATCGGGCGTGTGCGGTACCCTTACGCGGCCATTTCGATTCGCCGGATCAGGTCTTGCTGTTCGGCCTTGCTTTCTGCTCCGATGGTGAAAGCATCCAAAACCCCCAGCGATAATGCATACTTCAGCGCATCGTCCTGCCGGGCGCGCAAATCTCCCTGGCCCAGGATCTTCATTCCGACAACCGCTTTCCCGGCGGTTCGCATTTCGCGCAGCACGTCGACCACGGTTTTGGGATCGGCATCCATGTGCGAGCCGATTGGGTTGACGCGCGCCAAATCCACTTCCACCCACGCCGACTTGGCCGCCGCCCGCAGCGCCTCGATAGTGTGGCACGAACAGCCGTGAGCCCGAATAATTCCCTTCTGCTTGGCTTCGGAGAGAACGTCCATCACTCCTTTGTAGCGCTCCGTCCAGTCGGCCTCCGTCAGGCAGTGCATCAGGCAAATGTCAATGTAGTCGGTGCCAAGCTCACGGCGGAAGCGGTCCAGGTCCGCGCGTGCAGATTTGGGGTCGCGCGAGAAAGTCTTAGTCAGCACGGTAACTTTGTCGCGAGGCACATGCTTGAGCGCCTCGGCCACATGCGGGTGACTTCCGTAGGCGTCGGCCGCATCGAAGAATCGCAGTCCGTGGTCGTAGCCATTGAGCAGCAATTCAGAGAGACCTTTTATACCAAGCGCAGTCTGATTGGAATGATGGCCGAAGCCGATCGTTCCCGTGCCCATAGCAAGCCGGCTGGTCTTGATGCCGGTCTGTCCGAGCACGACCGTGTCTGAAGCGCTGAACTTTTTGGTCAAAGCCGGCGCGGACGATGCCCAGGCCGCCAAACCGCGCGAGCCGATCCAAGCAGCTCCCAAGCCGCCGACAGCATGAACGATGAAATCGCGACGCCTCATGGATACCTCCCCGGAACTATTTCCTTCTAGTTTGGACTTCTCCAGAATATGGACTGCTCCGGGGGAATTTAGTTATCGACGTGTGGCGCGGGCGCCCTCGCCCGCGAAAATCGCGCGTTACTCCGAGATCCCGCCCTACGCCGCCGGCGTGTGCTCAAAGGGAAGTTTCATATAGCGCACCTTGTCGACTTCGATAATCAGAGCCACACGATCTTCGTAGGTACGCATGGGGAAGGGCTTGCCAACGTACCGCATCGAGATTGCGTCGAGCAGTTTCAGCTGAGGATCGGGACGCTGCTCAACCACCCGCCCACGAAGTTGTAGCTCGCTGTAGGGATCGTTAAAGTCGACCATGGAAAGTGCAACGCGAGGATCGCGGCGAGTATTACGCGCCTTGAGCGACTTCCCGCTGGTGCAGACGATGATCCGATCGCCCACGCGGCCCACCCACACCGGGGTGCTGAGGGGCGAGCCATCCTCCATTAGCGTTGACAAGTGAGCAAAATTGGCGCGATCCAGCAGTTGCTTGACATTGTCGGCGAGTGCGATTGCCATAAACAAGTTTCTCCGTCAAAAAAAAATCATACACCGTGTACGGCGGACACTGGTGTCCGCCGCCCTTGACTTGGATCTTAGACGTTTCACACACGCCGCGCTGCGCTACTCGAACTCAATCGTTTCGAATCCCAATCCTTGTAGCAAACTAGTGATGGTCGATACCGCATTCTGCTGTGCGGTCCGCAAAATGCCATCGGCCAGCGCTGCTTCTTGCAGTTGACGTTCCGCCTCCTGGCGCACTTGCGTCTCCAGATTCGGATCAGTAGGCACCAGCAACCCAGTTTGCCTGGAATACACCCGGGTCTTGCCGCTGTCTAGCCGCACGCTGAACACCTGCGCCGCAGGAGCATGCAAACGCACGTGCCGTCCATCCACTCTGACATCGCCCGGCTTCAGGCCCGAGAAATCAATCCCCGCAACAACTTCGCCATGCACCAACATCAAGAGGCGATCTCCGGCCAGAAAATCCGGAAAGATGGGATTTTCCTTTGCGCCTGTAACGATCTTGTCCATGGTGTAAACCACAGTCTCCAGCCGCTGCAACCGCTGAATGCGATCGACCACCGTGGGCTGGCTCACGTCAATGCTGAGGGTTCTGCCCGTCACCGCCGACCATACATGACTGAACCATGCCCGCCCTGAATTTCGCGACAGCAATAACCATCCCATCGACCCGACAAATACCACCCCGAGGACTACTCCCACGATGAGTGCCAAAACAAGTGAGGATCGCGCTGGTTGACGCGGCGGGGCATCAGAATCGCGGAGCATTCTGCAAGGTTACCATCAGCGCAATGTAGGGCGAACACTCCCTGTCCTCCGCCGTTGAATTTTGGCGACGACTGCGCAGGCTGCGCCAATCGCTTCGCATCTCGGAACCTGCCGTACGCATCTACTGCTCATGGAATTTCGACAACTCGGTCATTCCGGATTAAAAGTTCCCGTCCTCAGCTTCGGCACCGCCACCTTCGGCGGTCGCGGCGAATTCTTCCAGGCCTGGGGCGATACCGATGTAAGGGAAGCCACCCGCCTCATCGACATCTGCCTCGAAGCCGGCGTCAACTTCTTCGACACCGCCGATGTCTATTCCCAAGGTGTGTCGGAAGAGATCCTCGGCAAAGCAATCGCCGGACGCCGCAGTTCAGTTTTAATTTCCACGAAAGCTACGTTCGCCATGGGCGATGGCCCGAACGATGTCGGCTCCTCCCGCTATCACCTGATTCAAGCCTGCGAAGCCAGCCTGCGCCGGCTGAACACCGATTACATCGACGTTTACCACATGCACGGATTCGACGCGCAGACGCCAGTCGAAGAAACGGTCAAGACTCTGGACACGCTGGTGGAGAGCGGCAAGGTCCGCTACATCGCCTGCTCCAATTTTTCTGGATGGCATCTGATGAAGTCGCTTGCGGTTTCTGAAAAATATGGGTGGGCGCGTTACGTCGCTCATCAAGTTTACTATTCGCTGGTCGGCCGCGATTTCGAGTGGGAACTGATGCCGCTCGGTCTCGACCAGAAAGTCGCAACCATTGTGTGGAGCCCTCTAGGGTGGGGCAGGCTTACGGGAAAAATTCGTCGCGGCAAACCACTTCCAGAAGTAAGCCGACTGCACAGCACCGCTGAGCAAGGTCCGCCGGTTCCCAATGAATATCTTTATAAAGTCGTGGACGCGCTCGACGAAGTCGCCCGCGAAACCGGCAAAACGATTCCGCAAATTGCTCTGAACTGGCTGCTGCAAAGGCCGACGGTGGCGAACGTAATCATCGGCGCCCGCAACGAAGAACAGTTGCGCCAGAATCTCGCCGCTGTAGGATGGAATCTGACTCCTGAACAAGTAGCCCGCCTCGACTCCGCCAGCCAAGTAACCCCAGCGTATCCGTACTGGCATCAGCGCATGTTCGTAAGAAATCCAAAACCGGTGTAGGGCGGACACTCCTGTCCGCCGGCCTCGGGTTGAAACGATCCGACATTTGCGCTGGCTTGTTACACTTCCAGCATGGACCACAAAGGCCGGCTGAAGCGGTTGCAAATGGCTTTCGACAGCAACTCTGTGGATGGACTGCTGGTCACTCATCTTCCCAACGTTCGATACCTTTGCGGGTTTACGGGAACGTCGGGGATTTTGGCAATCTTCGAATCGGGCAGCGTGTTTTTGACTGACGGGCGCTACCGCGAACAGTCGCGGACCGAGGTGCGAGGAGCGCGGGTCGTGATCGCGCGCAAGCCTCCGCTGGCTGCGGCGGCTGAATGGTTGATCGAGAACAAGGGCAAGGTTGGAAGCAGGCAGCGCAGGCTGGGAATCGAAGGCGAGCATCTAACCGTCGCTGGACGTACGCAGCTGGCTCGTCTGCTACGGGCGGAGTTCCGGTTGCGGGAGACGCGAGGCTTGGTAGAACGGGCTCGGATGGTGAAGGACGCGGACGAGATTGCATGTCTGCGAGCGGCAGCGGTTTTGGGGGCAAGCCTTTTTGAGCGGGCGTTGGAGGTGATCCGCCCCGGCGTGAAGGAGAATGAGGTCGCGGCGGAAATGGAGTATGCGGCGCGCCGGGCTGGGGCGGAGGAGATGTCTTTTTCGACGATCATTGCGGCGGGCAAGCGGTCGGCGCTGCCCCATGGGCGGGCTTCGCGGGCTGCGATTCCGGCGCGGGGATTCGTGGTCTGCGATTTCGGTGTTATACTTTCGGGCTACTGTTCAGACCGGACGCGCACCGTGCACGTTGGCCGTGCTTCGAGCCAGGCCCGCCGAATGTATGAGGCGGTGCGCGAAGCGCAAGCTGCCGCCATCGAGACGGTAAAGGCTGGAGTGAGCGTTGCCGAGGTTGACGCGGCTGCCCGCAAGGTGCTAAAGAGCAAAGGCTTAGCCAGGCATTTTACGCACTCGACCGGGCATGGTGTAGGCTTAGAGATTCACGAGTCTCCGCGCATCGCGGCGGGGCAGAGCGAGGTGCTCCGGCCGGGGATGGTGATCACGATCGAGCCTGGTGTGTACATCGCCGGCAGTGGCGGAGTTCGCATCGAAGACATGGTGGTAGTTACGGAACGAGGGTGCGAAGTTTTGGCGCCCGCAAGCAAGCAACTCATAATCATTTGAAAGCTGGCTATTCTTATATTCTTGGCCCGGGCATCGATCGCACTACCCGGTCTCTCAAGTTGGCGCGAGAGAAAAGCAGGAAGCAGTCCCACCGCAAACCATGAACCAGAAAGAACTGAAGGAACTCATTGAGTTCTTAATTGAAAAAGATATTGCCGAGTTCGAGTTGGAACGCGGCGATGTGAAGGTGCGGATCAAGCGCGGCGTGGAACATGTGGTCGCGCCAGCGGCACCGGTCACTCATTTTGCGGTGCATACGTCTCCGGCTGCAGCGCCGGAGATTGTGGCTGCGCCCGCCGCGCCCCTTGCTGCCCCGGCTTCCGGTGAGAGCGCTGTTGCCGCGCCCGTCGCGGAACAGGGCTTGCATACCGTGCATTCTCCCATCGTCGGGACATTCTATGAGTGCCCTTCTCCGGGATCGCCGCCTTTTGTGAAGGTTGGGGACACCGTCGAAGTTGGGCAGGTGCTGTGCATCGTCGAGGCCATGAAGCTGATGAATGAGATCGAGGCCGACGTGGCGGGCGAGATTGTGAAAAAACTGGTGGCCAACGGACAGCCAATCGAGTATGGCCAGGAATTATTTGTGATTCGGCCTCGAAGTTGACCGTGTGGGGCGGATACTCGTGTGCGCTGCTTTTGAGGTTAGGTTTTTCTTACATTTTTGAGAGTCAAAGTCAAAACAAAGCGGACAAGAGTGTCCGCTCTACAGTTGTTTAGTGCATGTTCAATAAAATCTTGATTGCGAACCGTGGCGAGATTGCCTTGCGGGTGATTTGCGCCTGCAAGGAGCTGGGCATTCGCACCGTGGCGATTTACAGCGAAGCCGACCGGAATTCGCTGCATGTCAAGTTTGCTGACGAAGCCATCTGCATTGGTCCTCCTCAACTGGCGCAAAGCTACCTCAACATTCCGGCGGTGATCAGCGCGGCTGAAATTACGAATGTGGACGCCATCCATCCGGGATATGGGCTGCTCGCCGAGAACGCGAATTTCGCCGAGGTGACCGAAACCAGCAATATCAAATTCATCGGGCCGCCGCCTGAGATCACGCGGCTCATGGGCGAAAAAGAAAAGGCTCGGGCGGCGATGAAGAAAGCGGGCGTGCCCATTTTGCCAGGTTCCGAGGGGATTCTTGCGAGCGATGGCGAAGCCATGGAGTGGGCGCGGCAGGTCGGTTTTCCGGTGATCATTAAAGCTTCGGCAGGCGGCGGCGGGCGCGGCATGCGCATCGTGCGCAGCGAGGAAGAGCTTCCCGGACTATTCAAAGCGGCGCAGTCGGAGGCGGCCGCGGCCTTTGGAAATGGCGATCTCTACATGGAGAAATTCATCGAGCGGCCGCGCCATATCGAGTTCCAGATTCTGGCTGACCAGTATCGAAACGTGGTGAGCCTGGGCGAGCGCGAGTGCTCGATCCAGCGCCGTCATCAGAAGTTGTTGGAGGAATCTCCGTCGACTCAAATGACGCCTGAACTACGGGCGCAGATCGGAGACGTCATATCGAAGACACTTTCCGATATCGGCTACGTGAATGCCGGCACCATTGAATTTCTGATGGATGAGGATCGGCGGTTGTACTTTATCGAGATGAATACCCGCATCCAGGTGGAGCACCCGGTCACGGAGATGGTCACCGACGTGGACCTGGTCAAGAGCCAGATTCTGCTGGCTGCGGGCGAGCGCATGGAAAACGTATTGCTTGGTCCGATCGTACATCGCGGACATGCGATTGAATGCCGTATTAACGCCGAGCATCCGGAAAAGTTCACGCCCTCGGCGGGGAAGATCACTGCGTTTAATCCGCCGGGCGGAACCGGCGTTCGTATCGACACCGCAGCTTATGCCGAAGGGGTGATTCCGCCCTACTACGATTCGCTGATTGCCAAGCTGATTGTCCGCGGCAAAGACCGGGCGGAAGCGATCTCGCGCATGGCGCGGGCGCTGGAAATGTTTATCGTCGAAGGAATATTTACCACCATTCCGTTGCACCGGCGGATTCTGGCCGACCCCGATTTCCGTGCCGGCAACTTCGATACCACATTCATTGAGCGCTTCCTCGCGAAAAACGGCAAGCCAGTGCATTAGCCTTCCAGAGCCGAAATTGTTGGTTATCCCTGGTCATCATGCTGCCGTGTGGGGACGATTCCCGCCCGGTTTTTGGGCGGTAAATTGGGAACCGCGTCGGTATGTGCCGACCCAGGTTCGCGTCCAAAAAAACCGACGCGAACCTCTGGAGCACCAGACACGAACCGCTTTACGGCGTGATCTCGTAGACTACGCCGCAGCCGCCCAACTGATTGCAGTTTGAATCGTCATCGCCGCCGTAGCGGGTGACCCCGTACAAGTTTGCAGCCGAATCGAATACAAGACCCCCAAAAGGGTCGGCTCCGTCGTCGCCCCTAAAGACATGCAGTAGCTTCTTGCTCCACTCCCCGTCGGAATGGGGGGTCAGTTCGAAGACGGTGCCGAAGCCATGAGGCTCGCTCGACGCCACGGTCGTCCCATACAGGTTTCCTACCGCATCGATGACCAGGCCGGAAAATGGGCTGGCGCTGTCGGAATTGAAACTGTGCAGCACCCTTTCAGTCCACTTGCCCTTCGCGCCGAGCGTCAACCGAAACACAGTGCCGCAGGTGTCGCCACTTGCCGAGCAAGTGGAGCCGCCAAGTGTCGTTGTGCCATACAAGTTTCCCGCACCGTCGAGCGCGAGGCCAGCGTACGGGTTGTACCCATCATTCACGAGATAATTTCCAAAGCTGTGCAGAATCCTTTCTGTCCACCTGCCGTTCGCCCCCGGCTCCAGCCTGAAGACGGTACCCCCGTAGTAAAAGCCGCCGTAAGTTGTCGTTCCATACAGGTTTCCGGCCGCGTCAAAAATAAGGCCAGCGTAAGGAAAGATACCGTCCCCGCCGTAGCCAAACCAGTGCAGCACTCTATGGTTCCACTTGCCGTTCGCGACGGGGGTCAGCTGAAACGCGGTGCCCGAATCGCCGCTTTTGCTGCCATCACCCAAAGTCGTGCCGTACAGATTGCCAGCAGTGTCGAAAACCAGGGAAGCGTAGGGAAAATATCCGTCTTCGTAGGCAAATGCGTGAAGGACTTTCTCGGTCCACTTGCCATTCGCGCTGGGTGTCAGTTCGAAGACCACACCGCAGCCGCCCTGACAACTGCTGTTGTATTTGCCGCCTCCGGACGCCGAACCATACAAATTTCCTGCTGCGTCAAGGATCAGGCCGGACATAGGACTTGCTCCATCCTTGCCACCAGTGAAGTTGTGCAGCACTTTCGATTTCCACTTGCCGTTTGCACTGGGACTGAGTTCAAAGACAGTGCCGCAGCCGACCTCATAGCCGCACGCCGTTCCAGACCCGCCCCCGGCGGTCGTCCCATACAGATTTCCCGCGCCATCCAAGACTAGCGTGCTAGTGGCCCAAGCCCCGTTCTCGTACTTGAAGCGATGCAGCACTTTTTCTTTCCCGGCTGCGTGGGCGGGAATTGTGCTGGTCAGAACCATACCCAGGACGACGGCGCAAAGGATCAACACTTTCTTGCGTGACATCGATGACCTCCCAGGATGCGATTGCATATCCTATCGCGGAACGCGGCCCGGTAAGACACGGGCGTCCCGCTTACAAGCGGATACCAAGTATACTCTGGGCGTCTAGTCCAGGCTGAGCCTTGAGTGGAAAGGAGTGCTCCAGGAATGAGGAAGTCACTTGCTGTTGGTCTATTGCTTGGACTACTTGGGACCGTGCCGTTGGCGAAGGCGCAGGAGGAACCCTCAAAGGTCGAATTGTATGGCGGGTACTACTACGCGCGCTTTAATGTAAATGCCAATGTCCCGGGCATCGCACCCTCGGCAACATACAACGGAAATGGCGGGGGTGGCCAGTTGGAGTACAACGTCAACCGCTGGCTTGGTGTGGTGGGGGATCTGGGCGGCTTTTATGCGACCAGCAGCGAGAACGGATCGTTCGCCGGAGGAGTTTTCACTTATCTTCTGGGACCCCGAGTGAATTTCCGGCGTGGCAAATTTACGCCGTTCGCTCAGGCCCTCTTCGGAGGCGTTCGCACAACCGATGGCATCGCCCAATCAACCGGGCCCGAAAATAATTTTGCCATGACGGCGGGCGGCGGCATTGATTTCAAGGTGTCCAGGCACGTCTCGATTCGCCCCATACAGGCCGAGTACTTCATGACCAAAATCCCCGACGGTCTCAACAACCGCCAGGACAATTTGCGGATTGGCGCCGGGATCGTCTTGCGCCTCGGCCGAAAATAATTTGCGAGGTTGCGGTTACGAGCGCCCGCCGCCGGCGAAGGTCAGTTGCTGGTGGCCGCATGGTCGCCAAGCCCGAAGCTGGGCTGGTTGGTTCACGAAATATCGCCATGACGCTCATTGAGGGGTTTTGAGCGCTATGGCCTGTTAACAACAGTTGATGCTCGAAGCAGTACACTTTACGACAATGTCACAAACACCGGAACTCGTGAAGATCAACGAACACGAATACCGCTGCTCTGGTTGCCGCGAGTTTGGGATTCTAATACCACAAGACTTCGAACCAGATGAGACGTCGATTCGAGCTTGTTTCAACTGGCATGTGGAACGCCACCACTTCACTGGAGAGCTTCTGCCCGATCCTCCCGGCCGCCGAAAGCTGGTGAAGGGAACTCGAAGTTACGTCCTGAGGAGCTACGTTATGTCAGCGATCGCGGACGATTACGAGAGTCTTCAAATCGTCGCGGACACCATTGCCAAATGGGCGAAGAAGGATGGCGCTGAAGCTTTCCGCAGGCAAGAACTCTTAGCAGAGCTTGGGGCCTTAATACAAGACGGATACGCACAAGCCTACGTTCTCTCGGCGAGACCGCCGCACACATCAATTGCTGACTATTGTGAGACCCGAGCTGACGAGTTTTGGTTCATGCTGACACTGGCGGGTGTCCGTGCCATGAACCAGCTTGACTAGAAAACAAGCATCACGAGTGCAATCGATCTCATTGAGGGGTTTTGAGCGGCGCGGCCTGGTTTTCGTCACCCACCTTCTGGGAAGGGCCTGCGTGTGGCACCATCACGCCAAGTTGAATCCTGAGGAGCATAATAGCCACTGGAGCTCGCGGAGTGACCCGATCTGCGAAGCTAAGGCGTTGTCAGCACGCTTCTTCTCGGAAGCGCCTTCGTCCCGCCGTACCCGAATTGGCGAGGGCCGATAAGTTTTGCGTCCATCTGGGTGTCCGCTGTTCTCGGCCTACTTGCCGCGCACCAAGGAAACAAATGATGGCTTGCTATACCCTGCATCGTCGTTGCGGGTTTCGTGATCGTCGTATGTCTAACCGCCTACTACTCGTCCTGATTCAGTTCGTTCACACCTAACTGGCGTTACATCTCGATTGCGCTCATTGATCCAGGAGAGAGCCTCATCCGTCGTACCGCACAACGGTGTCGGCTTTCGCGCGCAGTTCAGCACCTCGATGTCGAACTCCGGCTGATGCTTCCTGAAAGTGGGGGCAGTTGGAACACTACTTCCTGCGATGCCAATCGCGCTTGAGAGTCTTGATGAGCAGGTAGCCACCGACGGCACCCGCTATGCCGCCCACCATGTTTTGCCGGGCATGGTTGCTGTCTTGCAAGTTGGCTGCGAGTCCGATAGTCACGCCCGCAGCAAGACCGATCCATGGCTTCGTGAATGTGCCGGTGAGCGCGGAAGCGGACCCAGTGGTGAATGCCCACGTGCCGGGATCGTGCTCCACGGGACGTGGGGATGATGGAAGTTCCGCGCCCATGGCTATACTGGCCAGAGTAAGAATGAGAAGCACCGCGATGACGCTCTTCATTAAAGATGGTTCTCCTGTCGGAATTTGCCTTTGCTGCCGGTGCTTACTTCTTGGGAAGATAAAGACGCAGGAGCAAGGTCAGCATGCGGGGGAGCTTATCTATAGCGCACTCGCAGTGCCAACGCGTACCGAGCGCCATCGGACAGAGCGGTCGTGCCGTTCCTGGCTCGTCCGCGGCTGCAGAATGCAACCACCGGGAGGACTTAGCTCATGCGCGACTTCACAGCAACCGCTTCCTTGTCAAGCTTCCTTTGGTCACAAGGTTACTGTGACGATTACTTTTGCGTACGAAGGTAACTTAGGATTTAGATGGGCGATGCAAGAGTTTTTCACGAGAAAAGGGAAATAACTTCCATCCCCGTGAGGTTAGTAAGACGCTGCAGAAGAACTGAACGAACCGGTGACCGTCGCAAAATCGCCATAACGCTCATTGAAGGGTTCTGAGCGCCATGGTGTGATTGCAGCGGTTGACTGCTGGCCATCGCCGGGGGATACTTGGATGCTGGCGGTTGGGGGAATCATGCCATGCGCGCCAGTGGAACCTGCCAGGGTCCTGTAGGTTTGCTCCATCAACGGCTCGTCAACAACATGTGCCAATTCACATCAAAGGGATTTTAAAATGACTCGATTGTTGCCCAGATTCGCCCATGGAAGTCTTTCCCAAGGAAGTCGCCGTCTCTTGTTTCCGGTGTTTCAGCTTGCAACCTGCCTCCTGATGCTCGCGTTGTCAGCCCCGGCGCAGACTCTGTTCGAACAATTCTCCACGCCCGCTCCGCAGGGGTTTACGGGAATATTTGGTGGAGGCCCGTTTTATAAGACTGCGAATTTCAATGTCCCGAAGAACATCGCTGAAATTGAACACTCTGGTTTCTCCGAAGCTATCGTCTGGAGCGTTGAAGTCAATAGCCAGGGCGACTTGAATTTCAACGGCGAGTTTCCGTTGACTTCGAACGGCGTCTATGTGGGCAATAAAACTTATCCGAAATTTGCCGCGGATATGGCCACGTTAAAGCAAGCAGGAATCGTCAAACGAGTTACCTTCAGCATCGGTTCCTCCAACTTCGGAGACTGGGAAAACATCACGGCTTTGGTGAAGGCGCAAGGCGTCGGCCCGAAAAGCATTCTGTACAAGGATTTTAAGGCCCTGAAAAAAGCGATCCCGGCTTTGGACGCTCTCGATTTTGACGACGAAAATAGCTACAACCTCCCTACTACGATTAGGTTCGGGGTCATGGTGGGCAAACTCGGCTATCACGTCGTGCCCGATCCTTATGTCATGGCCAGCTATTGGAAGAGCGTGGTTTCAGGAATCAACAAGAGACTCCCGGGCACGGTAGACGGAGTGCATCTTCAGGCCTATGCCGGCGGTCAAGGAAACAATCCATGCTCGGGTTGGGATTTTGGCAAGGTGCCTGTTTTCCCCGGCGTGTGGGACCAGAACTACACCCCAAGTCAAGTGGAGACGGTGATGAGGGGATGGCACAATGAATGCGGGATAATCGGCGGGTTCATGTGGATCTACGACGACTTTGTGGGCAATGGCCTGGCCAAAAAGTACGCGAGCGCGATCAACAAGGGAGTCAAATAGAACGGTCGCACCTGTGCAGGCGTGGTGCAAGAATTAACTGTGCGCGCGGGGGTGGCCCACCTTTACGTTCTTGAGGCTGTTACGAAATTCGATGGAAGGCCGTGAGATTCCAGGCCTCCGGGCAGACTCTCTTCGTGACCTTCTGCTGTTATCATCGTCGTCCCTCGTTCACGACAGCCATCCCAGGCAAGTTTTCGAGGCCGCGCTGGAGCGTGTGGCCCTCAGTTTCGAACTTTTCGTCTACGGTTATGTGGTCATGCCCGAGCACGTTCACCTGCTGCTTAGCGAACCGAAACAGTAGACTCTCGCCGACGCGATAGAGTCATTGAAGCAGGAGTATCACCGCGATTGAGCGGCGAGGCCGAGCATTTCTGGCAAAAGCGCTACTATGATTTCAATGTCCGGAATGAACCTCAGTTTGAGGAAAAACTTCGATATATTCATCAGAACCGGGTGAAGCGCGGCCTGTGCGCACGTGCGGAGAACTGGGAGTGGAGCAGTTTCCGCCAGTACGCGACGGGTTGCGCAGGAAGAGTGGAGATTGAATGCGAATGGGCAGCGCGGAAGCGAGAAAGAGCGGAAATTTTTCGTTCGCTCAAATTCTGCTGGTAAACGTGGTTCGGAGGTGCTAGCCTTTATTTGTAGACTGAACCGCGTCCAAAGACCGGTGTAGGTCTGCCCTTGAGCCTCCGAAAGGGGGCTTTCCTATTTAGTTTATCTGGCAGTTCATAATGCACCTCGCCTACGTTGACGAATCCGGCTCCACGGGAGCCGGATCATCTCTAACATTTACGCTCGGGTGTGTACTGATTGATGCCACACGCTGGCCGGATGTGTTCGACGAGATGATAGAGTACCGAAGATTCTTACGCGACGAATTCAAGATCCCAGTTCGGGCAGAGATCAAGGCGAATTATCTTCTGCGGAACGGCGGTTCACTGCGCGCGGTGGGACTCAGCGAAAGTGCCCGATATCGGGTTTACCGTGGGCTGATGCGTCTTCAAAACAAATTGGAACTTCGCGCATTTGCAGTCGTTATTCGGAAAGACGTAGCGGCACACCGGAGACTCCAGTTTGATCCTAGAGAGGTCGCATGGGAGTATCTAATTCAGCGCTTTGAGCGATTCACAACCAATGACAGGACGCAGGTACTTATTTTCCACGATGAGGGGGAAGGGGCGATTGTGCGTTCACTGGTCCGCAAAGCGCGCCGGATAGGGACCGCAGGAAGTGCATTCGGCACCGGAAGCTTAAAGCGGCCCGCCCGGCTAATCTTGGATGATCCAGTTTCTAGAAAATCACATGAGTCCTATTTTGTACAACTGGCCGACCTCAATGCGTATGCTGCATTTAGGAATCTCTATCCGCCACCAGCAAGGGCGGTGAATATAGTGCCTCAAGACATGTGGAACGAGCTAGGCGATGCGAGGTTTGCCAAAGTCAATATGTTGAGGGGTGGAACTCCGGGAATAGTGTCTTGGCCCTAGAACGCGACAAGGGTGGGGACCTGGCGCCGCCCTAACTTGTTCTGAGGGATGTTGAGCACGAAAGGTGGGCCACCCTTGCGAGGGACGCTAGGGTGGCCCACTGGTCGAATGGGGTTGGATCAGTTTGAGGTCTCTAGCTTAAGACGCTCAAGCTCAACCGTTTTGCGGAGGTTCGACCACAGCGGGCGGCTCTTGCCAGCCGCCTGGGGATTGTATCCCAGGGCTTGGGACTGCTCGACCACGATGCCGACAAGCTCTGCTCCGTGGCTCTTGAAATAGTCGAACGGATCGGTTACCCAGCTTGAGGCCGTGCCCTCGGCTTGTTTCAGCAGCATCCGGAACGCGGCGAGAACGGGGTAGAGCCAGCCGTCAGGAACAAGGTACTTGGTTTCGTTGCCCGAGAGAGGGAGTTTGAAGGTCTTGCCATTTTTGTAAACTACCTCTCGCCGCCGGCCAAATTTGCTTCCCGAATCATTCGTCTCGCGGTTGTACACCTGGTACTGTTCCGGGAACTCGCAATGGATGAAGTCGTAGAGTTCCAGAATCTGTACCGCGACCGGCGCAAGTTCCCGGTAGCCGTCCACCCATTCGGGATCGCGAAAATACTTGAGAATAGAGCCCTTGGAAGTGTACGCGACCAACGGATCCTTGCCATCGTTCCAGTTACGGTGGAACATCGTCAGCAGCGCCAGAACCGCGCGTATGTCGACTTCTTCAGGGTCATTCTCTCGGTACCGCACGCGACCCTTGAGCGAAGACGACTCGATAAGATTCTTCAGCCAGTCGAATGCTCCTCCCAGGTTTTCGAGGGCGAACTCCTTTACCTGGTTGCTCGTGTTCCGCGCCCCTGCAAGCCTGACCAGCTTGTCACGGACGTCGCCAGATATCACCTCTAGGTGCACGAACGCCGTTCGAAGACTGCCGTCGACCTGCTCTTCCGTAAACTCAGATTTCTTGCGGGAAGCGGCCCGTTCTGCCCGTGCAATAACCCGGTCGGTAGTCGCGCCATCGGCTAGCCCCCCTTCGTCGGGAGAGGCGATGGTGACTTCCAGCATCTGGTTGTGGTTGTCGTATTTGCAGCCCTGAGCCAGGATGAGCTCGCCCCGGTTGAGCAAGTGGAATTCTGTTGGATTTGTAATGAGAGATTTCTCGATGGTGTCGGGGATGCGCCCTGTGGGTTCCTCGTGACTCCGCGGATTGATGTCGTCCGGCAACAGTTCGCGCTTGAACTCGTTGACCGGTATGTAAACATGGTGGATGGAAATTTGGGGATCGTGAGGATCGACAAAAGAGCGAACGTGCTCCCGCGAAACTCTAAATCGGTAGGTGTGAGGAAAAGAAACTGGCAGGGACGTTGCAAAAGAAAGGGATGCCATTGGCTTATCCGTGCGAGACAGGCACTCGTCTTAATTGATTTAGGGTGCGAAGGACAATTTCGAGATATTACTCTGCGAAACTCCTGTAGCCCAACGACCCTCGCCTCGATCACTTGAGACAAGCTGATCATAAGCGCTCTGTGAATGTCCTGTCAATCGGTTTGGATTGGGGGGCTGGCCCAGGCTTTCAGCACGCTCAAAAGGCGGGTGCCCTGCCCTTCTCGCGTTCTTTGAGGGCGGGGCTTTTCGGCCCGCGCACACGACCCTCAGTTTCGCGGTTTCCTTATTATCATTGACCGAGTGCGTCGAATCGGATAACCTAGAACGACTTACATTATCTGTAAGATAACAACCGCTCTTTGACAATCTGCGCCATCCCGACTTCGACTCCGCCTAGGCCCCGCTAAAACGGTCCATCCAGCCCAAGGCGTCTGGCCTGCAAGCTGTCCGTTTTTCCCAAAACGAGACGCCGCCTCCCCCGTAACTCCCATGTTCTCTAGATTTTGCGTGTAACTCCTTTAAACTCAAAGATCTAGCACATAGTCGTAAAATAAACCGCTTGTTTTCAAGATTTTGCGCATGAACAGGGGGGAGGGGGTACCTGTGCTACAGCAATAAACTCCGGCCCAAAGCGGGAATGCGTGCGCAAAACAAAACCGCCGGTCCCTTGCGGGAAACCGACGGCTGTCTTTACTGCTAACCGGTTCGCTAGGTTTGGATGACCCGCGGGGTTATGAAGAAAATCAGCTCCTGGTTCGAGGTGCTGACCGTGGTGTGTTTGAAAAGCTGGCCAAGCCATGGAATGCTGCCCAGCAGCGGAACCTGGTCCACGTTAATCGAGTTGTTGGTTTGAATCACGCCGCCGATGACCACCGTACCGCCGTCGGTGACTAGAACCTGCGTGGTCGCCTGCTGTGTGATCAAGGTGGGGTTGCCGTTGACCGTGCGGCCGAAGTCAGGCGTAGTGTTCTCGACATCCACATTCAGGAAGATCGTGCCTTCGGATGTGATCTGCGGAATTACGGTCAGCCGCAGGAAAGCGTCGACATAGGTTACGGTAGGCGGCCCGCCCAACTGCGCCGCAGTCACGATGGGCACGCGCACGCCCTGGCGAACCAGAGCCTGGATGTTGTTCTGGGTTACCACTCGCGGACGGGACAGGATTTTGAGCAGCCCGCGAGATTCGTCCATGGTCAGGATGGCGTCGATTCGTATCGCAGTGCTGGCATTGGAGAACGAAATGCCGCTGGTTGGGCCGGTTGCGCCCAAGTTGGAGAACAGCGGTATCTGCACTCCCGTAGTGGGGGTCGGCGGGGTGGTTCCAATGATCGGGTATTTCGGCGCGATGCCAAAGGTCGCCAGCGGCGAGGTGCCTACGGCGGATGCGCCACCGACACTGGTCGCGGCATTGCCCCAGCCAAAGCCAAGCTGGGTACCAATTTCGCGCGCGAAGCTGCGGGTTGCCGCTACGACGCGAGCTTCAATTTCAACTTCCTGCGTCTTGCGGTCGAGTTGGGTAAGCAAGCGGTCGAGGTTCGGCATCACGGCTGGGATGTCCGAGATGATGACCGCGTTGGTGCGCTCGTCGGCGACCACGTCACCGCGCTGCGATAAGAATTTCTTCAGTGTGGTGATGACGTCTTTAGAGTGGGCATAGCTCAGGAACCGCGTGACCGTCTGCTTATCGACGGCCAAGGCTTCGGCTTCCTGCTCCGCCCGATGAGATTCGGCTTCATGACGCAGCGTCTCGACGGTCGCGATGCGCAGCACGTTGCCGTCAAGCTGCCGAGCCAGATCGTTATTCTTGAGCACGATGTCGAGCGCCTGATCCCACGGCACATCGTCGAGCACGATGGTCAGCGCGCCCTTGACGTTGGGATCGAGCACCACGTTCAATCCGCTGATCTCGTGAATCAGGCGGAAGAAGTCTTTCAGATCCACATCTTTCAGATTGACGGAAATCGGTTCACCCGTGTATTTGGCAGTGCTGATCGGGGTGACCAGATGGCTCTCGCCTTTTCCCTCCGCCGCCAGATTCACCGCCGGTTGAATGCCTTGCGTAGACGCTGCTTGAGCCGGCTGGGGCTGCATGGCAGCGCTCGACACCGGCAGCAGATTACCTTCGGGCTTGTCTACGAATCTCGCCGCCGCGCCAGCCGCACGGACTGAGGGAGCGGTTTCGGCAGCGGTAGCCGGATCGGCATCGTTCTTCTGCTGGTAAGCCGGCTCCACGAATACAAAGTCGGTTGCCGAAGCGGTCTGCTTCGAGGTCTTATCGCCATCTGGAACTACGACGGAAGGCGCTGCCACCGGAGCCGGTTTGCTCGCGGCAACAGCCGTCTTAACCGAAGCGGGCGCAGCCACGGAGGCGCGAGTCTGCGGTTTTGCCGGCGCCGTGCCGGCGCCGCCGCCTTTGCATTGGTCTTTGTGGTGTTTGCCGCAGCCGGGTGCAACTTGACGATGATGCGGTCGTCGCCACTCGACAGCAGTTCATACTGGCACGCCTGCACCAGGTCAATCACGATGCTGGTGGTGGGGGGCACGTGGCCATCGAAGCCGATGCGCACGCCCTTCACCCCGTCGCTGCCCACGCTGATGTGGTTCTGTGCGGTGGCTGCCACGGTGTTCGGCAGAGTCACCAGCAGGCGAGCGGGCGAGTCCAAGGCACTGAGCTTGGGCGTCACCTGTCCGCGCGCGGTGATCTCCACGCTGATTCCGTCATCCGCGTGCATCACGTCCACCTTCTGTACGGTGGCACGCGTGTCCGCGCCTGTGCTCGTGCTCTGGGTCTCGGCGCCCGCAACCAGGGCCAAGATCAGCAGCGGTAGCAAAACAGCCAGCAGTTGCTTTCGCATTTCCCTTCTCCCCACGGGCACGCGTCTTGCACGCCTCGTGATCTGTCTCTCAAATTTCGTAGCTGCAGCCGCCGCATCGATCCGGCAACTGCCCCGCGGTTAAACCGCCGGGGTTGTTATCTTCTTCGTGACTTCCCGCGTAAACGACTTGCCTAACTTGTCCTGCAGCGTCTCTTTGAAAACGATCGAGTCGCCGGTGATCTTGACCACGTATCCGTTGAAGACCGGATCGTTTTCACGCAGGAAATATGCCTTGTTCATGGCATTGATCACTACCGCGATCATGCCCGAATCCGACTTGACGATCCCGGTGAGCGCGATCTGGTCGACTGCCAGACAGCGCTTGCCACTGCTGCACCCCGAACCGCCCATGCTGTGGTTGACCACCGGACTCAGGAATGGATCGCGGCGTCCTCCGGCCATGCTGATCGTCTGGTGCGCATCCTTCTTGGGGTCGACTGGATTCTTCTTGTCTTCGACCGCAACCGCTGGTTTGGGCTGCTTCGGCGCATTCACCACAACCGAAGTGGTCTTCTTCTGGGTCTTGGCCTTGGTCTGTGTCTTGGGGGCGGTAGTCGCGGAGACGGCCACAGACTGCGGCTTCGAAGTCGGCACCGCCGATGTCGTCTGGGGCTGGCCCGTGCTCGCGAGTTTGCCAGCGGCGGGTTTAGCGGCTGCAGTTGTGGGTTGCGGATTTCCCCCCTGGCTAGCGGCTAAGGCTGCATTGGAGTCCGCCGTCTTCTGCTGCTGCACCGCAACCAGCTTGGCCTTGGTGTTATCGATGATGCTGGGGTTCTGCGCCCCGGCAGTTCCCAGCCCCATTCCCAGTATTAGAATCCCCGTCGCCAGTTTCATATGCCTCCCTTACCTTGGGCCGGTGCGCCCGCGGTTGGCGCCAAGTCGTGACTGAAAAAAGTGGTCGCTTGGCAGGTAGCCACGATGGTCTCGTTGGGCGCGTATTGATAGGTGTGCTTCGTCTTAGCCTCAGTTCCCCGCTTGGTGTTCGCGATCAGCAAGCCGGACATGTTGACGATCCGCTCCAGCTTTCCCACCCGGTCGAAAAAGTTCAGCACCGAGTAGTACGGCCCATCCAGTTCAACTTCAAACGGCATTTCGGTATAGAACTCGCGAGTCGATACCGGCTTGGCGGTGTAGCGGCGAATCTCGATTCCCGCCTTCATGGCCTCTGCGTCCAGCATCTTGATGAAGCCGTCGACTTCTTTTTCGTCGGGCACGATTTTCCGCTCGATCTCCAGTTGCTGTTTCAGATTCGCCAGTTGCCGGTCCATGTCCTTGAGTTTGGGCGCATAGGACTCGAGTTCGGCATTCTCGCGCAGTTTTAATTCCAGGGCCGATTGCGCCTGCGCGTTCGCATCCCGCTGCGATTTGAACAAGGTGAAATACAGTGCGGCGGTGACCAGCGCAGCCCCTAACATCAGCGCCGCCCACTGCTTGAGACCCGATAATTCGCTAAAGTTCCCCATATTCTCCCGCCTTTAGGACTTCGCTTTTTCGCAGGTCAGAGTGAATTGAAATGCCTGCATTTCCTTGTACGATTCGTCCTGGAAGGTCTCTTTGATTTCAATGTTCTTGAAATAGCCGGTCTTCTGCAGATTCTGAATCAGCGAGGCTACGGCGTCGGCGCTCAGCGCCATGCCCTCGATATCCACGCTGCCGCCCTGGTCCTTCATGGTGCTGAGCCATACCGCTTCGGTGCCGTTGATGGTATCGCCAATGGTGTTGAGCAGGTTGACCGGTCCGGACTGGCTGGCGCGAAGCTTATCGATCACATCGACGCGCCGCTTGTAGCTGTCCGCCTGGCGCTGCCGCTCAAGGTAACGAGCCTTCACATCGGCCAGTTCGCGATTGTGCTGCTCTGCGACCTGCATCTTGGTGGCGATGCCCTGTTTCTCTTTGTCGAGGCGATACCAGTACCCAAAATTGAGCGCTCCGCACAGCACCAGCACCAGGAGCACCTTCAGCTTCGGTGAGCCAACCTCGCCCATCTCCATGACTGCCGCGGCTGAGGCTGCGGCCCGTTTGTTCTTCGGTCTGGGTTGTCCCAGCAGGTTGATTCGGATCATAAGTTTTCAAAACTCCTTAATGCCAAACCCACCGCAACTGCCAGCTGGCCAGCGTTCTGCTCGATCAGTTCCACACCCGGCCCCTCGAGTGGCGGCGCGATCCTTTGGAAAGGATTGAAAATCTCAACCGGCAGCGAGAACTCCTGGCGCAGTGCCTCAATCAGCCCGGGAACCTTTGAAGATCCTCCCGCCAGATAAATCTTCTCGATGTGCTCACCCGCGGAACTGGCGCGGAAGAAGTCGAACGTCTTCTGAATTTCGAGCACGATGATCTCGGTCACCTGTTGCAGAATCGGCGTCTTCGCGTCTTCGCTCACGGTGCCCACTTTGTTTCCCAGCTTCAGCGACTCGGCGTCATCGAAGCTCAAATCCAGTTCCTTCTGCAGCGAGTCTGTGTACTGGTGCCCGCCCACGCTGACGTCGCGAGGGAATAGGGGTGTGGTGCCTTTTACGATGTTGATGTTCATCACGCTGGCGCCCAGGTTCAAAAGCGCCACCACCTGTCCGGGGGCAGGCTCATAGTTGTACTCGTAGCAGTTCTGCAGCGCGAGGGCATCGATGTCCACAATAGCCGGGGACTTGCCGGCCATCGAGAGTACGTTGGTGTAGTTCAGGATCTTGTCCTTCTTGACGGCGACCAGTAAAACGTCCATCTGCGGATTGCCGGCGTCTTCGGAAAGAATTTGATAGTCGAGGTTCACATCGGCTAGATCGAAAGGAATGTGCTGCGCGGCTTCTTTCTGAATGGTCTCGGCCAGTTCCTGATCGCTCATCGAAGGCAGCGAGATCTTTTTGACGATTACCGAGTGCCCGCTGACCGCCGTGGCCACGCTCTTGGTCTTGATCTGGTTATCGGTAAACAGCTTGGAGATCGCGCTCGAAACCGTGCCCGAGTCCACGATCATGGAATCCACAACGATATCTGGAGCCAGAGGCTCGAGGCCCAGGTGCGCGACTTCAATGCCGTTGCGCCCCTTCCTCAACTCGACCGCCTTGATGCTCGAGGACCCCACATCCAGACCAACAATCGTTTTCGATCCGAATCCAAACATGTGCCCGCCTTTACTGTTGCCCGGCAGCTTTGGCAGCCGCCTTCGGTTTTCTGCTCTTCGCTTCCATCTGGCTGGACTTCTCTTCCATCCACTGGTCGAGCTTCGATTTCTTGAAGCGCCAGCGGTTGCCCAGTTTGAAAGCGGGAATCTTTTGCTCACCTACATATTTGTAGAGCGTGTCCGGACTGACCCCCAGGTACTGCGAAGCCTGGCGAATGTTCATCACTTCCCGCGAGTCGGCCATAGTTTCCAAACCCTTTCCGTAGACTTAAGCCACCCAGCGCCTAAGCTCGGAAGAACCCCTCGTACAAACGCTTCGAGAGATTCAGGTGTCCCGAGCATATATCAGCCCGGAAAGCACCTGAGCCGAAGGCGAATCTCCGAGATTTACCGGGTTTTATGCCTGTTTTCTGGAAAGTAACCAATTGGGCGATGGGGGGAGTATCTATATATGGGGTTTCCTTCGAGCTTGAGCGCAACGGGAAGTGGTGCCCGGTCACGGGGTGCTACCCTATCGCGGGAACCGTAACTAAAGTACTAGAGACGGTACGAAGGTAGCGGCACAGGCGAGAACCCCTTGCTGAACTGGACGATCCGGGCAAAACCCGGCAGAAGAACGAAACAAATACAGAAGCACAGTCATCTCGACTCCCATTACCGCCTGTTCCATGGACAATCCCTCCACACGTCGAGGGCAACCTATTGAGCAACACCGACAAGCGCGGCGGGAGAACCAAAGCGTGGCACGTGGATAGCGAGCGAAACTGCTATGATTTGTTGGTTAACCCAATTTAGCCTCATGAATATCAACCTGACGCCCGAAGAGGAACAGATCATCAACGACGAATTGAAGGCAGGTCACTTTCGATCCGCAGAGGAAGTGATTGCTAGGGCGCTCATTGCCCTACGGGAAAAAGAACGTGCGTCCCTCACCAGGGATGGCGACGGCCCCTACGATGAGGCGGTACGCGAAATGCTCCAATTTGTCGAGAGAAACCGCACTCCCTTTGTGTGACATCTCCGTTAAGCAACTGCTGCACGCGGGCCACCGTCTGTGAGTAATCTGGTCCTCGACGCATCGTTGACGCTTCAGTGGTTCCTCGAGGACGAAGTTGATCGGCGCTACGGCCTTAGCGTCCTGGCAAGCCTTACCACAAAACGTGCGGTCGTTCCGATGTCGTGGTTCTATGAAGTAGGCAATGGCCTTCTTATGGCACACCGTCGGAAACGGATCACGTTCGATCAAATTGACGGTTTTCTGACGCGACTAAAGGCCCTTCCGATCGAAGCTGCACAACAAGCCCAGAGCGAAGTTCTGGAATTGCCTGCGGTGGCACTAAAACACGGTTTGACCAACTACGATGCGGCTTATTTGGCACTGGCCCTTAGATTACGCGTACCCTTGGCGACGAAAGACGCGGACCTCCGGCGGGCGGCAACCGTGTCAGGAGTTGAGATCGTTGCGGTCTAGGTTGATGGTGATCTGAGCCGATGGACCCGCTACGATTTCCGGATTTGTTCCTTGAGTTCTTAACTTCCGCGACCGTCGCGTAGTGCGGTAATCTATTCGCTTACCGGAGGAAAAACATTGCGTCATCTGGATCGTCTGCAGCCTCTGGCCCTTCTCGTCCTACGCCTGGTGATCGGCACCGTCATGATTGCTCATGGCTACTCCAAAGTATTCGGCGGATTTTCTCATGTTCGCGACATGGTGCAACATATCGGCTTTCCCGGATGGATGGCCTATCTGCTCGCCGGGACCGAATTTCTTGGAGGCATCCTGATCATCGCTGGCCTCCTCACCCGCTTCGTGGCTGTGGCTATGCTGATCGACATGTCCGTCGCCATCTGGAAAATTCACTGGCACAATGGCCTGAAAGGTCAGGGTGGATTCGAGTTCCCAATGTCGGTGGCGGCGATCGCCTTCGCGCTGATATTTTTCGGCGCAGGTCCAATCGCACTGGATAGCCTCCGCAAAGGCCGCGGTGTGCCGAAAAAGCTGAGCTCTCGGACTTAGGGCGTAAGCTCAAATATCACCCCCTGACCATCAGTACCGCCCGATGCCGTGGTTCCGTAGAGATTACCTGCCTTGTCCTGCGCCATTCCATAGCTGGGGTTCGCTCCGTCGTGCAGGTGGTGCGGCTCGTGGAAGCGATGGACCACACTTTCTTTCCATTTGCCGCCGGAGGTGGGAGTCAGTTCGAAAATAGTCCCATCGCCATTGGCATCGCCGCCGGCGCTGGTGGTGCCGTAGAGATTACCGTGCTCGTCGAACACCAGCGTGGAACTTGGAGAGTTTCCGTCTGTCCCAGTTTTGAAGCTATACAGTACGCTCTCATTCCACTTGCCGGTTGAGCCCAAAGTCAGTTTAAAAACAGAGCCAAGGCCGTTTGCACCCCCATAGTATGTTGTGCCATACAGACTACCCGAGGCATCGGAAATCAATCCGCCGTCAGGGGAGCTTCCGTCGGGCACCCCCTTGAAGCGGCGAAGTGTGGCCAACTTCCATCTGCCGCCGGAGGCGGGCGACAGCTTGAACGCGGTCCCACAGCCGGAGGGCGGATTGCACGTCACATCGCCGCCGCTTTCGGCCACACCGTAGAGATTGCCCGCATGGTCGGAGCGCAGCAAACCCAGCGAGCCTGTGGATCCGTCCCTGCCACCGGTGAAAGTGTGGATGACTTTCTGTTTCCACGGGCCACCCTTCACGGGCGTGAGTTCGTAAACGACGCCGCAGCCGATCCCGCCACAACCATTCACCTTGCCTCCATCCGGAGTTGTGCCGAATAGATTACCCTTCTGATCAAGGACCACGCCACCACCGGGACCGAAACCATCTGTGCCGCCGGTGAAGCTGTACAAGATGCTCTCGTTCCAGCTATTACCGGACCGGGTGAGCTTATAAACCGTGCCGCAGCCATCGCCGGTGCAGGTTCCGCCATTGCCGCCGGAAACCGTCGTGCCGTAGAGGTTTCCTCTCGCATCCATGGTGACACCGCCATAGGGATTTTTGCCGTCGGCGCCGGCCTGGAAGTTGTGGAGCACGGTCTCAGTCCACTTGCCGTTCGCGTGCGGCGTCAGCTTGAAGACGGTTCCGAAAGTGAAGGAACCCCCAACCACTGTCGTTCCGTAGGCGTTCCCGGTGCTGTCAAAGATCAATTGGCTTGCGGGATCTCCCCCGTCACTTCCTCCGGTAAAGGCATAAAGCACCTTTTCTGAATTCGCCGCCCACACACCGCTCACCAGAATCATGGCAACCGCAACGGCTGCCAAAGCCTTGTTCACGAAATACCCAAATTGTTTACTTCCCATTTCGCATCCGCCAAGATCGGTTCGATTTGAAGACACGTTAGTTGAGACTCAGCAGCGGGATAGAACTATAGCACCGAACGGCCGGCAAAACACGCACTCAGCGCGGTTTTGACAGTCTTTTTACAAAATCCGGGTCAGTGAGGATGAAACAAAAATCTGGAAACCGCCCCAAGCAGTGCAGTCGTCTCCGCTTGGGGGGTGATTGCGAAGCCCCGCGTTCTCGCCAGCGGGACGAGGAATCTCGCATGCAGCATTTAATTCTGATTCTCGTGCAAATCAGTACTCGACCAACTCCTTCATCGCACGTAGGAGATCCTCAGCCTGCGGCAGAATAGCGTCTTCCAGAATCGGCTGATAGGCGACAAACACATCTTTCGCTGCTACGCGGCGGACGGGCGCATCCAGATGATCGAACAATTGATCGGCGATGCGGGCTGCGATCTCCGCGCCGTATCCCCAGCTCAGCGTATCTTCGTAGGCCACGAGCGCTCGATTGGTCTTGCTCACCGAGGCCGCGATGGTCTCCCAGTCAAATGGATTCAAGCAGCGCAAGTCGATCAGCTCGACCTTCACTCCCTGCTCGCGTTCCAGTTTCTGCGCGGCTTGCAATGCGCGCGGAACGACTGCTCCGTAGGTGATCACGGATAGATCCGTTCCCGCTTGCACGACCTTCGCTTTGCCGAACGGGATGGTGTAATCCGGCCCCGGATACGGCGCGCGGCCGAAGGTTTCGCGATAAAGCCGCTTGTGCTCGAGGAACAAAACCGGATCGTCGCAGCGAATCGCTGTGCGCAGCAGGCCAGCCGCGTCCAATGCGTTCGACGGAAACACCACGTGCATTCCGGGCGTGTGGGTGAAAATGCTCTCGCCACACTGCGAGTGGTAAATGGCTCCGCCCGTCAGATATCCGCCGATCGCAACCCGGATGACGCAAGGCGAGGAGAATCCATTATTCGAACGCCAGCGGATCAGCGGCAGTTCATCGCGCAGTTGCATCATCGCCGGCCAGATGTAATCGAAGAACTGAATCTCCACCACCGGCTTCATGCCGCGCGTAGCCATGCCCACCGCGCGGCCCACGATGTTCGCTTCCGCCAGCGGCGAATTGAACACGCGGTCGCAGCCAAAGTCGTTCTGCAAGCCGTAAGTCAGCTTGAAGACGCCGCCTTTGCCCTTGATCAGTTTTTCTTTCAGATACTGTTCGCGGCTGGCATCGGCCACGTCTTCGCCGAAAATCACAATGCGCTCATCCCGCCGCATCTCGTCGCGCAGCGTGGCATTGATGAGGTCGGCCATGGTTTTCGGAGCGACCTTCTTGCCGTCCGCAGCCGGGGCAGCTGAGATCGGTTCCGTCTGCAGCGCCGGAGAAGACGCATCCAGATCGGGCGAGTAAATGTACAGTGAAATTGTGTCCGGCGTGGGCGGAGCCGCTTCCAACGCCTGATCTACCGCAACCTGCAATTCGTCTTCTACCTGCTTCTCCAGTTTGTTAATGCCTTTTTCGTCGAGGATGCCTTCACGAATCAAAAACATCTGCATGCGCGTGATGGGATCGCGAGCCGCATCGAGATTGCGTTCGGCATCGGGCCGGTAAAGCCGCTCGTCGTCAGAAAGCGAATGCGAATACGGCCGGATCACATGGGCATGAATGAAACCCGGTCCCTCGCCTGCCCGGCAATGGGCCGCGGCACGCGCGAAGGCCGCATAACATGCAACCGGATCGGTGCCGTCGATTTCCTCAAAATGGAAATTCGGAAAGCCCGCGACCAGACCGCGAAATGTTTCCCCCCGCAGTCTGCACTTCGACGGGAACTGAAATGGCGTAGCCGTTGTCCTCGATCACGAACAACACCGGCAACTTGCGATTGGACGCGGTGTTCATCGCCTCCCAGAACTCGCCTTCGCTGGTGGCGCCCTCTCCGAGAGAAACGTAGGTGACCTCGTCGCGTTGAAACTTTACGTCTTTGAATTGGCGGTAATCTCCGTCACTCTTTTTCGCTGCTTGCGGATGAGCCGCGAAGTAGCGCCCACCCTCGGCGCAACCCACAGCCTGCAGAATCTGAGACCCGGTAGGCGAAGACTGCGTGACCACGTTCAGTTTCGGAAAGCTCCAGTGCGAAGGCATTTGCCGCCCGCCCGACTGCGGATCAGCCGCGGCGCCCACAGCCATAAGGAGCATATCGAGAGCCGTTGCCCCCAAAGCGAGACACAGGGAGCGGTCGCGATAGTACGGATAAAACCAGTCGTAGCCCGGCTTCAGAACAAAGCCTGCAGCCACGCCAACCGCCTCGTGCCCAGCTCCTGAAATCTGGAAAAAGATTTTTTGCTGGCGCTTGAGGAGGATCTCCCGGTCGTCGACGCGCCGGGAGGTGTACATGATCCGGTAGACCTCGATCAGTTGTTCGCGAGAGAGACCTTCGTAGGTCTTGCCTGCGCTTCTGATTTTCTCGTCGGCTACCCCAGCCGGTTTAGAATCCGTTTTGGTCGCCATCCCGATCCATTGTAAATCGAGACCAGCGGTTGAGAACAGCATTCAGGAGTCAGCACTCAGTATTCAGCCAGATCGGCAATTAGCACTTGGCAATTAGCATTTGGTCGTGGAGAGCTTCGGTTCGGCTCGACCGTCGGAGGGCCAAGTTCCAATTGCTGATCTGGCTGAATGCTGACTGCTGAGTGCTGAATGCTTCTCATCGTTTATCCTAAAGACGCGTGATCAAGTTCCGCCGCCAATTCGATCCCCGCCAGATCAAGCTGCTGATCTTCGACCTTGACGGAACCTTGGTTGACTCGCGCCTCGACCTCATCCATTCAGTCAACGCCATGCTCAGACACTTCGGACGCCCCGACCTGCCCGACGATGTGATCGCCTCCTACGTAGGCGACGGCGCACCCATGCTGGTGCGCCGGGCCCTCGGCGATCCCCGGGATGAAAGTATTGTTAAAGCGGGCCTGGAACACTTCCTCGCCTACTATCGGGTTCACAAGCTCGACCACACCCGTATCTACGACGGTATTAGAGATATGCTCGCAGCGATTCGCAATTCCAACGGCATCTCCCGCCAGATGGCGGTGCTGTCCAACAAGCCGGTGATTCCCTCGCGAGCCATCGTGGAGGCGCTCGGCCTCGCCGAGTTTTTCGTTCATATTTACGGCGGCAACAGCTTCTCCACCAAGAAGCCCGACCCCAAGGGCGCCCAGACCATCCTGCGCGAAATCAGGGCGCGCCCGAACGAAACTCTCATGGTCGGCGATTCCTCCGTTGACGTCATCACCGGACGCAACGCCAGCCTCTGGACTTGCGGCGTAACCTACGGCTTCGCCCCGCATACGCTCTGCGAAGCCCCACCAGACGTAGTCGTAGACAAGCCACACGAACTAGCAGAACTATTCTTAAAATAGGATCACCGGGACAGCCGCCGCCGGTTGTCCGGCGGTGCAAAACGCATAGATCGCCGCCATGGTCTCCGGGAGGCCGCTAGAAGAACCTGATCTATCTTGGCAACAGCGAGCATCGCTCGCGGTCCGCTACAGGGTTCTTTTGAATAGCGGCGTGGCTACCGCCAGCGTCACGAATGCGAAGATAGATAGATACGCCATATCCGGCCAGATGGCGGCCATGCCCGTTTCCTTCAGCAGTACCGACTTGAAGCCGTGTACTGCGAACGTGAATGGATCCACTTTGGCAATGCCTCGCAACCACCAGGGAAAAGCCTGGATAGGATAGATCGCTCCACTGGGAAAAAATAGCAGTGTGTTGAGGATCCCAAAAATCGCGCGGGGCACGAGCGGATCTTCTACCCGAACCATGAGCAAGAACATCATGGTGTTGAACGCGATTGAGGTCAACAAAATCATGATCATCAGTTCGAGCACGGTGCCCAGATTGAATATCGTCCCTACACCGGCCAAGAGCGAACCAATGACCGTGATTACCACTCCGGTCATCACTGCCTTGATGGCTCCCGCGGCGTTCAGCCCGAAAACCAATTCGGTCTTGGTGATGGGCGTGACTAAATATCCTTCGTGCACGCCGCGCGCCTTGTCATCGATATAGAGCATGCCGCCGCCGATCATCACAGATACGAACATGGCCAGCGTGATCGATCCCGGTAGAAGATACTTCATATATTCGATGTAGGGATAAAGCTCCACAATCTGCAACACAGTCTGCTGCAAGATGCGCGGCTCGACCGCAGGCTGATTAAGCGCGGTAGTTATGCTGGTGAGTTCGTCCTCGAGCGTCGAACTCATGAAGTTGTCGCTGTTGTCGACCACGAGCGCAATGCGCGGCTGATCCTGTTCATACACTCGCCGCGAATATTGTGGCGGGATAATGACGGCGCCCTGAATCTTGCCATTGCGTACGTCGTCCATCGCGGTTTTCGGATCGTTGTAGTAGACCGGTTCAAAGGTCCGCATGTTGGCGCGAACCGAATCAAACGCCTGGCGAATTTTGAGCGCCTGCGTACCGCCGTCCTGATCGACCAAGCCCAGCTTTGCGTCACGAATCTTTCCGCCGAACGCATTGCCCAGCACGATCAGTTGTACCAGCGGAAAAATCATCGACGCCATCATCAGCGCCGGAGACCGAAAGAACTTGCGCATTTCGCGTTCGACAATAGCGAGAATATGATTCATGGCTGCAACCCCGGTCTGGGTGGCATCACGAAGGCATGCGCCTTCACCAGTTCATCGCGCAACTGCCGCCCGGTGTAGTGGACGAACACGTCGTCCAGCGTGGTGTTTTGTACCGAGAGTGACCGGATTTTCACGCCGCTGTGCACCGCCGCTTCCACCAGTTCGGTTGTGGTGCGCGATCCGTCTCCAGTGAGCACGCGGTACATGCCCGCGCCCTCGTGCTGCACCGAGGTCACCGCGCTCAGCTTCTTCAAACGCTCCTCCCAGTCCGCAGGAGCGTTGTCGAACTGCGCTTCAATCACGTTCGATCCCGGCACACTTGCCTTCAGCGCAGGCGGCGTATCGAGCGCGACCAACTTGCCATGATCCACGATGGCGATGCGGTCACAGAGGCGATCAGCTTCGTCCATGTAATGGGTTGTGATCAGGATTGTGAGTTGGCGATGGCTCTTGATGTTGGTCAGCATCTCCCAGACCGCGACGCGAGAGACAGGATCCAGTCCCGTTGTAGGCTCGTCAAGAAAGAAAATTCGCGGACTGTGTACCAAACCGCGGGCAATCTCCAGCCGTCGACGCATGCCGCCGGATAAGGTCTTGGTCTGGGCCGAGCGCCACTTCGTTAGATCCACCAACTCCAGTAATTCGTCAATCGCGGCTTTGCGCTTTTTTGCGGGAACGTCGTAGAGCTTGGCGTAGATGTTGAGATTTTCTTCGATGGTAAGGTCGAGATCGCTGGTGAGCGCCTGCGGAATAACACCGATCGCCCGCCGAACTCCATCTGGATCGTTCTGCACGTCGTGACCCGCGACGCGGGCGGTTCCTGCAGTAATCGGAATCAGCGTGGTCATCATGCGTATTAGCGTGGACTTGCCAGCGCCATTCGGCCCCAGCAAACCGAAAATCTCTTCTTCCTGGACGTTGAAGGAAACATTGTCAACCGCAGTGAAATCGCCATATTTCTTGACGATGTGTTCCACTTCAATGGCATTCGAAGCGGCAACACTGCCCGTTGACCCTTCGTTGGTAGGACCGTTTCCATTTGACGCGCCGTGACCATTGAGATCGGTAATCATGGATGTTGTTCCGCGGACACATTCTCTCGCGGCGTGCCTTTTAGTTGATCCGGCGGAACCAGCACTTCCGCAGTCATGCCCGGAACGTATGCGCCTTTCGGGTTGTCGAGCCGAACTTTGAGCACGATGGTTCGGATGTCGCGCTTACGCCGGCCGACGTCCCGCTGGGTGGCGAAGTCCGCCTCCGCGGATTTGAAGAATACCTTGCCGGAAGTAATCGTGCCGCCCGGCAAGCGAATTGTCAGCGAGTCTCCCAGGCCAATGTGATCGGCATCGGTCTCGGGAATCGCGGCACGCACCCAGGTGTCACCGAGGTCGACGATGGTCACGATGGCCTGTCCCGCATTCAACACTTCGCCTTCGCGGGCGGCGCGCACGGAGACTGTCCCGGTCACTGGCGCATAAATCTTGGTGTAACCCAAGCGAACTTCTGCTTGCTTCAGCATGCTTTCCGCATTCGCAACCTGCGCGCGGGTGGATTCGACTGTACTCTGCGCAGCGTGCGCCTGATGGGTGTTGGCGATGGCTGTATTCAGATCCGCCTCGGCGGCACCCACCTGTTCTTTCAGCGATTGCACCAGCGCCTTCTGGGCGGCAAGATTGCTTTCCGCCTGCACTCGATCCTGATCGGATGCAACCCCCTCTTTCGCCAGCTCAATCATGCGGCGACTGTCGCTGTCGGTGCGCAGCAAAGTGGCTTCCGCTTGAAGCAATTGAGCGCGGGTGGACTGCAGTCGGGCCTGGGCATTGACTACACTGCTCGAGGTCGATCCCCGTGTGGCCTGCAAGGTGGACTGAGTCTCAGCAACTTTGGATTTCAAACTGTCGATGGTTGCGGCAGCCGCGCGTTCCTCCGCCTCCAGTTCCGAGGGATCGAGCACCGCGATCAGATCGCCCTGCTTTACCTGTGTCCCTTCGTCGACCAGAAGCTTGGCCAGTCGTCCCTCGATTTGCGGGCTCACAATCACCTGGTTCGAATCGACTGTCCCAATCAAAATCAGATCCTTGTTGCTGGGCGTGGATAGGAGGTAGTAGGTCAGCGATATGGTGAAGATCACGCCGATAATGATGAGGAATTTATTGCGTGCGCTCAATGTCGTGCTCCTCGGGGCTTTCCGCCGGAACGTTGAAACAAGGCGGCAGCAATCAGGTCCAATACCGCCGCACGACGCGCCGCCACCCGCTCCGGAGACATGGGGTCTTTCCCCGTCATAAGGCGCATTACCGGCGCGCTGGTGAAGTAGAAAACGATTACCGCAATCATGGAAGGAACGAAATGCAGGGGATCAACCCGCCGGAATTCGCCCGCGGCTTGTCCGCGCTTGAGAACTTCGGCTACGCGGCCAAAGAGCGGACGAAAATACGTTTTCACGATTCGCTCCAGATGGTTCGCCCTGCCGCGACCCGCGCCCATCATTTCGCCCTGTACGATTCGGGGATACAGAGGGTGGCTCGCGACATAATCGAAGTGCGCGCCTGCGTAGGCTATGATTTTTTCGCGGGGCGGAAGATCACGGGAGAAGACCTCGCCGACGTATGCGATCAGGCCTCCGAACACCTGATCGAGCACGGCGCCGTATAGTGCTTCTTTATCCTTGAAGTAGTAATACAACAGGGCCTTGTTAACCTTGGCTGCGCGGGCAATCGCATCCGTCCTCGCCCCGGCAATACCCTGGTGCGCAAACTCCTGTACGGCCGCTTGCAGGATGGCAGAGCGGCTCTGCTCGGGGCGCCCTCGAGATCCCAGGCGCGATTTGGAAGTGGCACTCTTCATTTCTTTTCTTAATTAACTGGTTAGTTAGATTGTATCTAAGATTGACAAGATAGACAAGGTTGTAACATATAGATAGACAAGGTGACTTCATAAGATGGCCCGGCGATAATCGCCGCAGGTAAGGTTGTGCGGCGGACCACCCACTTCTAATCCGCTACTCGCAACGCCAGGCTCTTGCCATTCTCGATACCCGACTGGGCAATATCGTGCCGCGATGCCTCGACTGCGTTGCGGGAAGCGGCATGGGTAAGCACCCGAACCTGATGCTTTCCGGACTCACTACGAGCCCATACCGCCGCAGCACGGGCCACTCCAACTTTATTTCGCTCCAGGATAGTTGTGATCGGGCCAATGTCACTGGGGTTGCCCACGGCGAAGCGAAGATAGTGCCGGCTCTCACCATCATCAACGGAAGCGCTAATCCGGCCGCGAGGACTCAGCGAAAATCCGCCTTTGTGGCAGGCGATGTCGACCACATCAGAAAGCACCGCGCTCGCGCTGGGCAGCGAACCCGCCCCCTTGCCGGAAAAAAGCATTTCGCCAACCGCATCTCCGCGAACCAGCACCGCGTTATTTTCGTCGCGAATGCGGGCCAGTTGATGCGACATCGGCAGCAACAGCGGAGCACAACTCAGGGCAACAGTATTCTCACTCAATTCCGCGGTGGCCACATGCTTGATCACGAAGCCGAACTCCCGGGCCGCCTGCACGTCATCCGCGGCAATTTCGCGAATGCCCTCTACCTGAACGGCGTCGGCGTCCACCTGCGCGCTGAAAGCAAGTTCAGTAAGGATTTTCAACTTCTGCGCCGCGTCGTAGCCATCGATGTCGAGAGTGGGATCGGCTTCGGCGAATCCCTTGGCCTGCGCCTCGCGCAGCGCATCCTCGAATTCAACCCGATCCTCGGTCATGCGCGTGAGAATGTAATTGCAGGTACCGTTCAGAATTCCGCTGAGCCGTTGAATATTATTTCCAACCAGGCCATCGCGCAGAGCGCGGATAATTGGAATGCCGCCGCAAACGCTGGCTTCGAATCCCAGGCGGACTTTCTTTATCGCCGCCGTCTTCATCAAACTGAAACCATCCAGCGCGAGCAGCGCCTTATTGGCGGTCACGACGTGTTTTCCGCGGGTCAGCGATCGCTCAATAAAACTTCGCGCCGGCTCGATGCCTCCAACCAATTCCACTACCAGGTCGCAGCCGTTATTCAGGACTTTGTCCGGCTCCGTAGTCAGGAGCGAGTGGTCAACGCCCTGGCGGTCTTTATCGAGATCGCGAACCAAAATCTTGGTGATGCACAACTCGACGCCCGAGCGCTGACGGATAAGCGCCTCATTCCTGCCCACAAGTTCGACTAGGCCGCGGCCGACATTTCCGCAACCTAGCAACCCGATTTTTAGTTTACGAGTCATAACTAAACATCCAATACGCCGATGGACTGACCTTTTCGAGGCTGGGACTGGGCCAAGACGCCCGGACCTCCATTGCGTTACGCCGTTCCACCCGCAATCGACGGCACCAGCAAAACCTCATCACCATCCTGAAACGCATAAGTGTTCCCGCCCAGGAATCGAATATCTTCCTCGTTGACATATACGTTCAGGAAGCGCCGGATTTCGCCGGCTTCATCGCGCAGATGCGCCTTCAAATCCGGAAACTGCTGATCCAGCGCAGAGAACAGCTCCCCCAAATTCGCCGCCGAACATTTCACCTGGCCGGTACCTGAAGTGAGCCGCCGTAGCGCCGTCGGAATCTGCACAGTAACTGTCATCTCAAGCCTCCACCGTTTCTGCAATCTCGGCACCCTCAAGCGCCCTCTGTAAATATGTTTCGAACTCGGCGAGTTTCGGTCGAATCGCTTCTTCCGCCGCGTACTTGCCGCCGAGCACGTCAGTCGTCTTCAGACCATTCCCAGTGATGCACAGCACCGTCGTCTCCTCCGGCGCAATGCGTCCTTGCCGATAAAGTTTGCGCGCGCATCCTGTCGTTACTCCGCCCGCCGTTTCAGTGAAGATGCCTTCCGTCTCCGCCAGAAGCTGAATGGACTCGATCATCTCGTCATCGGAGACATCCTCTGCCCATCCACCGCTTTTTGTAATGGCCTTGATGGCATAGTGTCCATCGGCCGGATTGCCAATCGCGAGCGATCGCGCCAGCGTTGCCGGCTTCTGAGGTTCTATATCGGCGTTTCTGGTTTTTACTGCAGTCGAAATTGGAGAGCACCCCGTGGCCTGCGCCCCGAAAAATTTCACGGGTTTCGCTTCCACCAACCCCAACTGAATCAATTCGTCGAACGCCTTCTTGATCTTGGTAATCAGCGACCCGCCGGCCATGGGTACGACAACGTTGTCCGGCAGCCGCCATCCCAGTTGCTCGGCGATTTCGAATCCAACCGTCTTCGAACCTTCCGCGTAATAAGGACGTAGATTCACATTCACGAATCCCCAGGGATGCTCATCCGCGATCTGCGAGCACAGACGGTTCAC